>WPAF01000037.1 GCA_009772965.1 Candidatus Saganbacteria bacterium | reverse complement strand
GAAACATTAAAAACACTAAACCCAGGGAGGTGATTACGGTTAGGTCTTAGTTGATTTAACGATACCTATTTCGGTTAGGTTTTTATTTGATTTGACACGCTAAGTATTCCTGTATTGTTTCCTTTATCTCTTTACTTCAATACTAACAATTAACTCCTCTGCAATTTTTAAAAGTTCTTCAGCTTTGGCTTTATCTAAAGACGACGGGGTAAACCTTATTAAATCGCACTCATAAATAAAACGGTCGATTTCCCGCTGGACATTTGGATCAATTCCTTTTTGGGAGAGAATATCTTTTAACTGGTCCTGCGTTATCCCCGCAGAAGAAAAATTATATTTATCTCCAAGATAATGTGCAACTGCTTCATATATTTCCGCCACAAATTCTTTCAGCTTCCCATTCCTTAAAAGACCTCTTGCCCTTTTTAAACCCTTTCTCGCCGCTTTCATCGCCCTTCTCTTCCTAACTTTTACCGGATCAGAATGAAGATAATCTTGATATTTTTTATAAATCCAAATCATCCCAATAATAAGTGAGCCCAATAATGCCGCGACAAAAACAAACAATAGGATATTTAAAATTATTTTCCGGCTGACGCGGACAACCGGCTGGTCAGATTGTTTGGCAGATGCCCCAATTTCTTTTGGCAAAGGAATTGATGACGGCAATATTTTAATATTATTTGGCACGGTTGAAAGTTTATAATATTTCCCCTCTGAAGGGTTAAAATATGAAAAATCAACCGGTCCAACTTCTGCGCTCCCCTCCCCAACCGGCATTAAAATATATTCAAATGTCTTACTGCCGGAAACAGCACTAAATCCTTTGATTATATTATCTTTTGAGGTGGCGGAAAGTTGTTTTACCTTTTCGCCAAGCTGGATAATCGGCTCAGAGATTGAATTGATATTCCCCTCTCCAATAATTTTTACCCTCAAAGTAAACGGTTTTCCCCTTTCGATTATTCTTTTATCAACTGATGAAGACATGGTAAAGCGACCAACCGTCCCCGCAAAATCATCGGGTTTGCCGGCTTCAGGCAGAGGCAACGCTTTAATATTTATTGGATTAGTTTTAATTGTTACGGCCGCAGAAAAGGGATCAACTTTTGCTGTTATTGCCGCCTGGCCAATAGTTAAATCCCCAGATTGTGTGGGAAATAAGGCTGTTTTAAAATCCTGCGCCAGGTAACGGACTCCCTTTATGTCCGCATATCTTTCTTGTTTTACCGCAGGAAGATTGACCGACCAAAAGCCAATGGTAGATGGCGGCGTATAGGTTGGCGCCTCAAATAAATTTACTCTCCTGTAAAAAGTAAAAGTTAAAATTACCATTTGGTTAACAAAGCTGGTATTGCGCGATACTGTAGTTGCAACAAGCACCGGATCGGAAACAGGTTCATCCCATATTGTTTTTGGAGGAGCTGATTGTTTTTTTTGGATTGCGGATGCTTTTGTCACAGTGATTGATATCGGCTGGGTTTGGTATTCTTCGCCGCCGATTGCTGCTTTTGAAATTCCAATATTAGCTTCACCAATGTTTTGCGGCTTTAAAATATATACATGGGAATATGCCGCGCTTACGCGGGTATTTATGATTGAAATATTTGATGATTGCGACCGTGAAATAATTTCTAAATTAGAAAAACTTGGTTTTGACGGTTCAGGTAAATTATTAGCATCATTGCCGTTAACTGTAACTGTATACTGAACCACATCATTTAATGCAACGGTATTTTTATCAACTGAGGCTTGGATGGAAAACTGGGTTGCAAAGACGGTACAGGGTAGCAGGGCAGCAAGGCAACAGGCAAAAATAATTATTTTACCAGTCCGGCCCATTACCCGCTCCTTTTCCTTTAACTTTTTTCCCTTTAT
Organism: Candidatus Saganbacteria bacterium; assembly: GCA_009772965.1. GTDB lineage: Bacteria > Margulisbacteria > WOR-1 > XYC2-FULL-46-14 > WPAF01 > WPAF01. The sequence goes on along the minus strand of WPAF01000037.1, from coordinate 16,470 downwards.
GTTTCTCATCAGAACTAATCCCCTGAAGTATACGCTCCGCATCTTCTTTGCTCATGCCTTTTTTGCTCTTTTCCTGCTTCTGTTTTTCCTGCCTGCCGGCAGGCAGGGTTTCTCTTTTATCTTGTCCTTGTTTTTGTTTGGGTCTTTGTTTTTTTGCCAGTGCGAGATTATATGCCGCATCTTTGTCATTAGGATCAATTTTTAAAGCATTAGAATAGGAATCAACCGCCCCTTGATAATTTTCCTGCCTGAATTGCGCGTTTCCCTGGTTATAAAAAGCTTTTTCTTTTAACTTTTCATCTCTTGCTTCTTGAGTCAATGTATTAAAGACTTTTTCGCTCTCCGCGAATTTCCCCTGTTTATATAGCGCGTCTCCATAGTTAAATAAAGCTATGTCATTTTTACGGCTTTCCAACTTCTTTAAATAAGTTTCCCCTGCTTTGTCGTATTCCCCTTTATTGTAAAAGCGGTTTCCTTTTGTGATATCGTTTTCAAAAGGCAGTGCAAATACACAAGACGAGCAAATAAATAAAACTAAAATAATTAACGCCCTACGCATTCCCTTTTCTCCTTGAAGTTAAAATAAACTCTGCCGCAAGACAAATAATGCTTAAGAAAATAAATATTTGGAAATGATCATTATATTCTGAAGAAAATGAACCTTTTATTTTTTGCTTGGGAAGCATTGCTATTGCACCCATTAGTTCCGGGAGAGTTGAACCCCTATCGCCCACAAAAAAAGCCTGTCCGCCGGAATTTCTTGCAATTTCGTTGAGTAATTTTTCATCCAGCCGGCTCACTACGACTTCTCCTTTTTCATTGCGCTTTACTCCAACCTCATTGCCGTTTTCATCAATCTCAGGCACCGGCTCACCCAATGATGTCCCAATGCCAATTGGATAAATCCTAATCCCTTTCACGCTTGCGGCATTGCCGGCAAGATCTTCACCGTCAGTTATTAATATTATTGCTTTGCTGTTTTTTGATTCGCCAAATGCTCGGGCAGAAGTTTTGATCGCGCCGCCAATATCAGTACCTGGAACCGGAATTAAATCCGGCCGTATCGAGCTTAAAAACAACTTTACCGCGCCGATATCAGATGTCAGAGGGCATTCGATAAAGCTTGTGCCGGCAAACGCGACCAGCGCCAGCCGATTTCCCGCCAGCTGGTCAAGCAATAAATTCAGCGAGGATTTGGCATTTTCTAAGCGATTTGGCTTTAAATCTTTTGCCAGCATGCTCTTGCTTACATCAATCGCAAAAACAATATCAATGCCGGGGGCAGACAATATTTCATCCTTTTTTCCCCATTGCGGCTGAGACATGGCAATTATAAGAAAAAATATCGCCGAGTAAAAAAGCCCCTTTTTAATATAAAACATTTTCTCGTCCCAATTTTTTAACATAACCGGATAAAGTTCTTTTTCAAAGAGCGGGGAAAATAGCTTTTTTCCGCCGGTAAAATAATCGTAAATAATTATTCCGGCAAGAATTATTATCCATAATAAATGCATAGGATTTGAAAATATCATGGCAACACCCTCAAATAAAATCTCACAATAAAGAACTCAGCCATAAGCAAAAGAAATGCAGGGAATGCAAAAACCATAAATTTTTCATTGAAGAAAAACGGCGTTTTCGCCTCGAATTTAGCTTTTTCAAGCCGGTCTATCTCGTGCAGTGCATCCTTAAATTTGCCCGCGTCACTTGCGATATAATAATTGCCGCCCGTGATATCCGCTATTTTCTTTAATCCTTCGGCATTCATCTTTGTCAAAAAAATACTGCCGTCTGGATTCCTGGCATTAACTTTGCGCCCAAAAGGATCAAGCACGGGAATTGGAGCACCCGCAGGATCGCCAATTCCAACCGCGTATATTTTAATATTATATGTCGCGGCAAGCTTTGCCGCTGTTTCAGGATCCACTGCGCCGGCATTATTATCGCCGTCTGTCAGAAGCAATATCAGTTTTGTCTTTGCCTGGGAATCCTTCAATCGCTTAACTGAATTTGCAAGCGCCATCCCAACTGCGGTACCGTCTTCCGCCATGCCAACTTTCACATCTTCAAGAAATGCAAGCAGGGTTTTTCGGTCATTTGTCAGGGGGCACTGCACATAGCTTTGGCTGCCAAAAACAATTAGGCCGATCCTGTCATTTGGACGCACATTTATAAAATCAGTCAGCACTCTTTTCGCATTTGATATACGGTTGGGATAAAAATCTTCCGCTGTCATACTGGATGAAACATCAAGCGCGACCATTATATCAACGCCATATTTATTGGCAGTGTCTGAAAGAAATCCCTGCTGGGGACGCATCAGCGCTAAAATCAAAAGCAAAAGCGCGGTAATCCGCATCGCTTTAGGCAACCTTGCTTTAAATTGTGCATTCTCCCCGCCATTTCCTAATTTTGAAATTATATCAGGATGAATAATTGCCGCGGGTTTCTGTTTTTCCCTAAAATTCCACATATACAGCAATGCCAGCATAAATATTGCCCAATAAAAGTTATTGAAGCGCATTTTTCCTAAAGAACTCCTTTACAATCCCAAGTGAAAGCAACTTTGCTTCTTTCATCTCAGCAAGGGTTGGTTTGTATTTTGCGAATTTCACAATATCGCATGATTTAAAATACCCATCAAGAAGCTTTACCTTTTCATAATCCCTTTCTTTTTCCTCAATTTCAGCAATGATTTCAAAAGATGTTTTATCAAGCGTGTCTACTAAATAATTTTGTGCGAGGAACCGGCGGATTATTTCCGTCAGCAATATATAATATTCTTTAAACTGCAGCTTTTCATAATAGGATAGCGGATCAATCTTATTTAATGCTTCAAGCGCGATTTCGTCAAATGGCTTTTCCGGTACTTTTTTTTCAGTTTCACTCAAAAACTTCAGATTGCGCTGTTTTAATCTTTTAAAAATATAATAACCAATCAAAAAAACAACTACCACCAGGACTAAAACAAATAAAAAGGACACAAGGTCAAAAACCCCAATAACACCCTTGATATCGCGGATGTCCATCATACAAGCCGCATCCTTCTTTCCCGTTTTTTAAAGAAAAGGGATAGCGGCTTAATATATTCTCCGTCTGTTGAAAGTTCAACAATGTCCGATTTTATGCCGCGCAGGTATTTTTTTCTTTTTTCATAATCTTCTTTTGCAATATTGATATATTTTGTTTTGACTTCGGGATCATCAAGATCAACAGGAAGAATATCCTTTGTTTCCGGATCTTCAAAATAAACCAGACCGGCATTATTTGGAAGTGATTTTTCAAATCTATCTTTTATAATGATCGGGATAAGGTCATGCTTGCGCGAAATTGAATTTAAAGATTTCTCATAATTGTCCGCTAAAAAGTCTGAGATTAGAAAGAGTATCGCTTTTTTTCTGACCACCCTGCTTAAATATTTTACTGCCTGCGATATATCTGTCCCGCCGCTTTCTTCCTGCCTGCCGGCAGGCACGGCATTCTTAAAGCATAAAATATCCCTGATTATCCGCAAAACATGCTTCCGCCCTTTTTTGGGGGGGATAAATTTTTCTATGCGGCCAGAAAATAAAACTAAGCCGACTAAGTCATTATTTTTTACCGCGGAAAACGCCAAAAGGGAAGCGACTTCCGCCGCTATTTCATTTTTACTTTTTTTTAACGATCCAAACTCAAGCGAGGCAGAAACATCAACCATAAGGATTATTGTGCGCTGGCGTTCTTCAATATATTTTTTTACAAACGGGGCGCCAAGCCGTGCCGTCACATTCCAATCAATGGAGCGGATATCATCTCCCGGCTGGTATTCGCGCACTTCAAAAAACTCAAGCCCCTGCCCTTTAAAGACGCTGCGGTATTCCCCCGCAAAAAGCTGGTTAACCGGCTTGCGCGAATTGATCTCAATCCATTTTATTTTTTTTAGGATTTCTTTAGAAAGCATATTTTATGGGACTTCAACCGCGTCTAACACTTTCTGTATAATATGTTCCGCGGTCAGCTCTTCCGCTTCCGCTTCAAAATTGAGGATGATCCGATGGCGAAGCACATCCATGCTGATGCTTTTTATATCATCAGGAGTCACATATCCTCTCCTGCGGATAAAGGCGTGACCCTTTGCCGCCTGCATCAGGTAGATTGAAGCGCGGGGCGACGCGCCCCACTGGATCATTCCGGCAATATCGGGAATATTATATTCTTGCGGATTCCTGGTTGCCGATACAATGTTGACGATATAATGTTTTAGCTTTTCGTCAATATAGATTTGGTTAATTAGCTTCCTGGTTTCAATTATTTCATCAATGTTGATTACTTTTTCTACTTTTGGCTCTTCACCAATTAATGCCATGTCCATAATTTTAATTTCTTCATCTTTTTTTGGGTATTCAATTTTAAGCTTCAGCATAAAGCGGTCAATTGCCGCTTCAGGCAATGGATATGTCCCTTCCTGCTCAATTGGATTTTGCGTAGCCAGCACCATAAACGGCATAGGAAGTTTATGGGTTTCATCGGATATCGTCACGCGATGCTCCTGCATTGCCTCAAGCAGTGCGCTTTGCACTTTTGATGGAGCGCGGTTAATTTCATCCGCCAAAATAAGATTGGCAAAGACCGGCCCCTTTCTGGGTGAAAATTCCCCAGTTTTGGGGTTTAGTATCATAGTCCCGATTAAATCCGACGGGAGAAGGTCGGGGGTAAATTGGATGCGGGAAAACTTTGCGTCAATCGCCATAGAAAGCGTTTTGATAATTAAAGTTTTTGCCAAGCCGGGCACTCCCTCAATCATCACATGCCCATTGCAGAATAAAGCGATCAGCGCGCGATCAATGATATATTTCTGGCCGACAATTGTCCCGCTTATTGCTTTATTTATTTTTTCGATAAATTCACTTTTTGCTTTTACTTTTTCATCAATTGCTTTTATTTCTTCATTCATGATATTCCTGCAGGGAACAAACATTAAAGCCCTTTTTGCGCGCAGCTTCAAGCCCGCTTACCGTCGCCCTGGCGCCGGATATTGTGGTAATAATCGGAACCATGTGCATTATGGCTCCGGAGCGTATTTTTGTTTCATCAAATTTAGTTTTTTTATCGCCTGGAGTATTTATGACCATTTTTACCTCAAGGTTTTTAATCAGGTCAAGTATGTCAGGGCTTCCCTCCCCAATTTTTGCCACAGGAATAACTTCCAGCCCGTTCTTTTTTAAAATATCCGCGGTTCCCGGAGTAGAAACTACGACATACCCAAGCGATGCCAGCCGTTTCGCAAGGCCGACAATTGTCCGTTTGTCCCTGTCGTTCACTGAAATAAATATTTTACCTTCCATCGGGAGCTTTTGTCCCGCCGCGATCTGCGCCTTCATGTATGCCATTCCCAAATCCTTGTCAATCCCCATCACTTCGCCGGTAGATTTCATTTCAGGTCCAAGCACGGGATCTACACCGGGGAACCGGCTAAAAGGAAAAACCGCTTCCTTTACCGCAAAATATCCGGGAATGATTTCTTTTTCAACGCCCAATTCTTGGAGCGTTTTTCCAAGCATTGCTTTAGTTGCTATTTTTGCCCATTGCACGCCGGTGGCCTTGCTTACAAACGGGACGGTTCGTGACGCCCGCGGATTGACCTCAAGCACATAAAGCACAGAATTTTTTACCGCGTATTGGATATTCATCAGGCCAATAACTTTTAACTCTTTTGCCAGGGAGTTTGTTGCTGATCGGATCTCATCAAGCATTGATTTGGATAATGAAAAAGTCGGCAAGACGCAGGCTGAATCTCCCGAATGGATTCCTGCTTCTTCGATATGCTCCATAATGCCGCAAATAACCGTTTTCTTGCCATCAGAAACGCAGTCAACATCAACTTCAATCGCGTCATCAAGGAATTTATCAATTAATATCGGCTTTTCAGGGGAAGCGATTACTGCCTTTTTCATATATTCATCAAGATCAATCTCATCATAAACAATCCTCATTGCCCTGCCGCCAAGGACGTAAGACGGGCGGACAATCACTGGATATCCGATTTTTTTTGCGATTTTTATTGCTTCCGCGGTAGATTTTGCGATACCGTTTTGCGGCTGGTTTAGTTTTGCTTTCTTCAATATCGCTTTAAATAGCTTCCTGTCCTCCGCGCGGTCAATTGATTTAACCGATGTCCCAATAATGGGTACGCTCGCATCCTCAAGCTGTTTGGCCAAATTGAGAGGAGTCTGTCCGCCAAACTGTACAATTACGCCGGCAGGCTTTTCGGCTTCTACAATATGAAGGACATCCTCGCGAGTTAACGGCTCAAAATAAAGGCGGTCGGATGTATCAAAATCTGTCGAAACAGTTTCGGGGTTGGAATTAACCATGATTGCCTCATAACCTTCTTCTTTTATCGCGTATGAAGCATGGCAGCAGCAGTAATCAAATTCTATTCCCTGGCCTATGCGATTTGGCCCTCCGCCCAAAACAATTATTTTTTTCTTATGGGGAATCATACAATTATATTATCATTATCTCAAAGCCGCCGTCAAACGACAATGCGCTCAATCATCTTACAACTCACATAATCTTTTTTTATGGCTTTTTCAAACAGATAAATTAAAATAAATGACGCAAATAAAAATACAAAAGAAAAAATAATCCCTCCAATAAAATATCCGGCAATCATGCTTAATATTGGGAGTATAAATAGGATTCCAGCAGCCCTGATAACTTCTTTTGGAGATATTTCAACTTTAACTTTGTCCCCAACCTTGGCTCCAATCTCATTTTTTGCTTTTATAGAAGCTTCATTTCCCGCCACCAAACACATCCCGCAATTTTTGCATGCCCCATGGGATTTAAATGTTACGGTTGCCAAATTTCCAGGCAAAATGTTTTTTACAATTCCTAATTCAATCACAAGTTTTTTTAGTCGCTCACTACAAGATAAGCTTTGCCAACTACTTTATTGCCGGATACGATCTTTATTACATATATACCATTTCCAAGCCTTGTGCCTGACACATCAGATACTCCGTTAAATGTGACCTCGTTGTACCCTGCTTTCCCTCCCACTCCCCCGGAGCTTGCTTTTGATGTCCATTCTATTCTCCCTGATGGGCTAAATAAATATATTGTCGCATCTGTGTCTGCCGATAAATTATACACTATCTGCGCATTTACTGTCCCTCCTGTTAGCACCGTCGGGCTGATCAACACCGGCCCTACTATCTTTGGCCCTTCGCTTGCTACCTTCAACCCCTTTATCTCTTTCGTCACAGCCCTTCCCGATGTATCGCTCACCTGCGCCTTTATCTTATGCGTTGTCTTCTTCTCATCTTCCAAATCATTTAATGCTTCATATGTCATATATATACTTGCCGCATTCACCGTTGTTATTGTCGGCGTTATCTCTATATCATCCAAATACATCTTTATTGCCCCATTGTTTATCCCCATATTATCCGTCAATACTACCTTAAACTTCGGCTTCTTGCTTATATAATCATCATCTTTTAACGTTGTTGCATTATTATCTTTATCCAATGTGCTGATCACTATCTTCGGATCTTCCGTATCTGGGGTTGCCTCTGTTGAAAAACTAGATGTAAATGCCGCCGCTAATGCATTGCCCGATGCATCTTTTGCGCTTGTGCTTATCGCCACATCATACTTGGTACTATAGCTTAAATTTGCGGATGGTTTAAATGTCATTGTCTTTCCATCCGTGCTCAATATCATTATCTTATTATCCATACTCCATGTATATGTCCCTGTCACTACTGTAAACGCGTTCTGCGCGCTCTCTTTATTCATCTCTTTTGAAAACTCTACCTTAACTTCTGTTGATACTGGTACCGATGTCGCCCCGTCTGCTGGCGTTATTGCCACTACTGTTGGATTTACACTAGTTGTTGTTATGGTAAAACTGCTCGCGCTCATTGCCCTTCCAGTATTCCCTGCAATATCTACCGCCTCAATACTCACCCTGCATAGTGCTGAGCTTACACTCGGCAAGCTCCAATTATACGTCCCGCTGTTTGCCTGGCTGGCCGCTATCAATGTCCAATTGGCTCCTGCATCTGTTGAATATCTCAATGTTATTGGGGTACTGGTCAATCCTCCTGTATCACTTGCCGTCCACATTATTGAATATGACGTCCCTGTCAAACTCTCTCCCCCATTCGGCTGGGTGATTGTTACTGTCGGTATTTCACTATCGGCTGGAAACCCAGATACATTCCCTCCGCTTGAATAAAGATTCCCTGTATCATATGCAAATACTGAATAGTAATATGTTGTCCCATTGGTCAATCCGCTATGCCTGCATGTCTTACTGCTTGATGCTGCTGCCGCCTCTGTGCTTACCAATGTCCCTTCACTTGTTGAACTTGGATACGCGCTGGTTGAATACCTTACCATATTCCCGCTCAAATCTTCATCTGCTGGATTGGTCCAGCTTACATACAACACGCTTCCTGTCGCTTCTTTGGTTATTGATAAATTAGTAGGCGCGCTTGGTGCATCGCTGTCTGTTATTGTAAATACTTTATCCCCGCTCTTTGTCGATCCTTCCGCCGTCAATATGCTTGTCCCGCTTCCTGTTGCTGTTATTGTCAAACTCCCTGTCCAGGTACCATCTTCCAATATCTCGCTCTCCGCTATTGATGTCGGTGAAATAGCGCTTGCCAATGTTGTTATATCCCCAATACTCAGTGTTATCCCTCCGCTTATTCCAGTTATTGTCGTATTTTTATATGCATCTTTTGCTGTTATGGTACTTTCAAACGCTGTCCCTGATACCTGCGCCGCAGTTGCTTCTATTGTAAATGAATTTATTGCCCCTGCGCTTACTGTTAAATCTAAATCATAGCCCGCATTTCCTTCTGAGCTTACTGTCCCATCTGTCACATCCACTGTCGTTGTTTCCGCCTTATACGCCGTTAATGTCGCAGAAGTTGCATCCGATGTGCCGCTTGTGAAGTTTACATCCATTGCTGTCCCGATATTTGTCCCTTCTACTTTAGCAACATCCCCATTTGGTGAATTTGCCGGCCCGCTAAACGTTAAGCCCTTTGTTCCTGCATATTCTGTTACCACATTCCCATATGCATCATATGCCGTTATGGTTAATTCATTGTTTGCCCCTGCTGTCATTGTCTCTGTTCCCGTTATCTTCAAATACGATGTTGACGCAGGATTTACTGATACTGTATTTGATGCCGGCGTTGATGTCAGCCCATCTGCAGTGCCGGAAACTGTAATAGCAGCAGCTGTATTGTAAGTTATGTCATTAAAAGTAGACAAGCCTGCTGAAGCAGATCTTGAAACCGTACCACCCAATGTACCAGAAGATGGGGAAACAATTACAGCATCTGTATCTGCTGTTTGGTTGCCATAGGCATCTGTTATCTGGATTGTAAAAGTAGTCCATGTTGCTCCAGCTGTTACCGAGGTTGCAGGTGAGGTTACCCAGAGCAGTTTATTTTTAGTTGCCACATTTACTGTTAAATCTAAATCATATGCTATTGAACCGCTAGATCCAACACCCGCTGATTCATCTGTTGCGTCTACCGTAGTATTTTCAACTTTAAAAGCAACGAGAGTAGCTGCTGAGGCATCCGATGTCCCACTTGTAAAATTAACTGTTGTTGCAGAACCCATAGCAATTCCTTCTACACTTGGAACATTACTAGAGGGTGAATTAGCCGGGCCTGAGAATTTTAGAGATTTACTCCCTGTATATCCTGTTGCCACATTGTTATACGTATCATATGCCGTGACGGTTAACTCGTTATTCCCTCCCGCTGTCATTGCCGCTGTTCCTGTAACTTTCAGATATGAAGCTGTAGCAGAACTTATGGCTACTGCGTCTGAGGTTGCTAATGTCCTGGATTCTGCTGTTGCCACTAAGTCTATGCTTTCCGCATAATTATAATTCACCCCAGCAAATGTCCCTAACCCTGAACTCACGGTCACTGGATTTGTGGTTGCACTCAATGTCCCATTCCCTGCTGTACTATTATCACTTGCTAATACGGCTTTCAAATATACCTGCGTACTACTATCTCCAGTATTTCTGTTCCCATACGCATCCCTTACTTCTACCTTGGGCTGCGTAGTTAAATTTGTCCCTGCTGTTCCCGTAGTTGACGGCTGTGTTGAAAAGTTTAAATTATTACTGCTGCCTGCGCTTACCGTCAAATCTAAATCATAACTCGTATTCCCTGTTGAATTGATTGCCCCATCACTCACATCCACGCTCCTTGCCTCTGCACTATAGGCTGTCAGTGTTAATGCTCCAACCATTGAAACTCCTCCATCAAAAAGAGTAGTTACCGCACTTCCAAAATTTATTCCCTAATGAAGATGTATTCAACCCGCTAAACACCAAATTCTGTACCGGATTATACCCGGTTGCTATATTCCCATATGCATCCCAGGCAGTAACTGTCATTTCAATATTGCCGCCAGCTGTCATGGTATCTGTTCCGGTTAAAGTTAAATAACTCTCGGTAGTTGCACTCACCACCAAATCTAACGCTCGACTCGCATCCCCAGTTGTTGTAATTGCGCCGTCTGTTACATTCAAAGCTACACTCTCTGCCAAATACGCTACCAATGTCGCGGCATTTGCCTCGCTTGTCCCATCCACAAAACTTATGGCTGTTGGCTGTCCTATATTTGTCCCCTCTACTTTCGGGATGTTTCCTCCCGGAGATGTCCCTGGCCCGCTAAAAGTTAAATTCTTCATGTCTATATACCCTGTTGCCACATTATTATATGCATCATACGCTGTGATTGTTAGCTCATCATTTGCTCCGGCTGTTATCGCAGATGTTCCAGTTATCTTTAGATACGCAGCTGATCCTACGGTAATTGTTTCTCCTTGAGTTGCATCTGTCCACCCCTGGCTCGGATTTTCGGCTGCAGTTATGGTCGGACTGCCCACTGTTGTATCTCTGTAATAAAAATTAGCCGAGGAAGCGCCGCTTGTAATGGTTACCGATGTAATTTCTTGCGTACCAGCAGAAGTTGAATAAAATTTCCCATTCCCAGAGGTAGAGGTTAGATTAATCGTTGTGTTAGAAGAAACATTCATCGCATGGCTGATATCTGACTGCGCCTGCACTGTAATTACTTCAGATGTCTGGCCTACGGTTAAGGTTTGAGCAGAAGTCGTGAAGGCTAACTTTGTAATTGATTGTACATAATAATATGCTCCCATATCTGCAGTTGTTCCATCGGGATCGGTTCCTGTACCTGCATCTATGCAAGGAGATGTTCCCTGCAAACCCAAAGTATTATTCGCATAATCCGTGAAAAGAGGATTTGAGGATATATCCCCAGTCCCTGCAGAACATCCACTATAATTGGTTCCATTTCCCCATACATCATTGTAGGTGGATGTCATGGTTCCATATAAACCCGTTCCCTCATTCGAAGAAACAATTGAATTCGTAATAGAAGTTGTTCCTCCTATTCTATATACCCCATAAATATTATTTTTAACAACTGTACAATGATTAACATTGGATGTGCCATCCAGCTGTAGCCCATAATTAAATCCTCTTACCTCGCACGTATTTATTGTTGTTGTGGCTCCAGCTGCTGCCAGCACACCATATCCAGCACTATTTCCTCCTCCTTCGATCGTACAATTCGCAACAGTTAAAGTAGTGCTAGTATCCTTGTAAATCCCAAATTTACTTCCAGTTGAACTTGCATTTATCGTGCTATTGGTTATACTTACTCCGCTTAAACTACTATTAACAAAAATATTATAAACATCAGTTGCGGTACCGGTTATAGAACTTCCACTGATCGTTGTGTTTGATCCTCTTATCACCAGGTTAAATCCAGTTTTCCCGTTATTAAACGTACATCCTTGCACTAATCCGCTAGCTCCAATCGATAATACAAACCCATTTGTATCCGCTGCATAACAATTCAAGACCTGCCCATTGTCCCCCAAATATATTTGAAAATTACTTGTGCTTGTCCCCGATAGATACACACTCTCTATGGTGCTTGCATTATCCCCCCAGAGTATATAACTCGCACTGCTGGCTTCCACTGTCGCCCATCCGCTTTCGCTTGTCCCTAATTTGCGATTTTGATGTAAATATATTGGAAAGGTTTCTCCTCCAGCTGCGTTATACGTTCCAGGCGCGGCTTTTATCTCGACCAAAGCATATTGACTGGCTTTAGTGATTGATCGATACGCCGTCCCTGTAGTATTACCATTATTTCCATCATTTCCACTTCCGCTTACATACTTGATACTCGCATAGGGATCTCCAGCTACTCCATCTCCCTGCCACATCCCCATATCACTCCCATCAATTGCCGAAGATAAAGCCGGCGATCCAGAATACAACCGGTAATCATCGTTCGCAAAATCCACAAATCGCGGACATGTATTTACATCATTGGCTCCAGCCGATGCCCCATTAGCATAATTTGTTGCATTTCCCCACACGCAGTTGTAATTAGAAGTAGCACTCCCATCTATCCCAGTTCCGGCAACTGCAACATTCAATCTCCCATCACTAACTATTATCGAATTATTAACCGTAGCTGTTCCCAAAGTTCGGTATATGCCCTGCCCAAAATTTGTAATTGTACAATGATTGACAGTGGATGTGTCTGCGGCTAAATACACGCCAGTGTAAAAGCCTCTTACTTCGCACGAAGTTGCAGTTACCGTTCCTCCACCTGCTGCCAGCAAACCAATCCCGCCTGAATCATATCCCGAAGCATTTCCTTCGATCGTACAATTCGTAACGGTTAAAGTTGTGCTGGTATCTCTATAAATTCCATATTTAGTTGAAGTTGAATTTGTTATTATCGTGCTGTCAGTTACACTTACCCCGCTTAAACCAGTATTAACAAAAACATTATAAACGCTGGCTGCGGTTCCGGTTATGGAACAATTATCAATCGTTGTGTTTGATCCCCTTATCAATAAGTTATACCCAGCTTTCCCATTACTAAATGTACATCCCTGCACCAACCCGCTTGCACCAATCGATAATACAAGCCCATTTGTATCTGTTGCATAGCAATTCAAAACCTGTCCACTATCCCCCAAATATATTTGATATGTACTTGTGCTTGTCCCCGATAGATACACGCTTTCTATCGTGCTTGCATTATCCCCCCAGAGTATATAACTCGCACTGCTGGCTTCTACTGTTACCCATCCGCTTTCGCTTGTCCCTAATTTACGATTTTGATGCAAATATATAGGAAAAGTTTCTCCTCCAGCCGCGTTATACGTTCCAGGTGCAGCTTTTATCTCATCCAACGCATATTGCGATGCCTTGGTTACTGATCGATATGGAGTTAATGCAGACCCATCTCCCGTAGTATCATTTCCGCTTTCGCTTACATACTTGATACTCGCATAGGGATCTCCAGCTACTCCATCTCCCTGCCACATCCCCATATCGCTTCCATCAATTGCCGAAGATAAAGCCGGCGATCCAGAATACAACCGGTAATCATCGTTCGCAAAATCCACAAATCGCGGACATGTATTTACATCATTTGCTCCAGCCGATGCCCCATTAGCATAATTTGTTGTATTGCCCCACACACAGTTGTAATTAGAAGTAGTACTCCCATCTATACCGGTTCCTGCAACTACGACATTCAATCTCCCATCACTAACTATTATCGAATTATTAACCGTAACTGCTCCCCCAAGTCGATATATGCCCCGCCCAAAATTCGTAATTGTACAATGATTGACAGTGGATGACTCTACATTCAGATACATGCCATTATAAAAGCCTCTTACTTCGCACGAAGTTACATTTACAGTTCCTCCACTTGCTGAAAGCAAGCCATTGCCACCTGAATCATATCCTGAAGCATTTCCTTCGATCGTACAATTTGTAACAGTTAAATTAGTGCCTCCCTCTTTCCAAATTCCAATTTTATCCGAAGTAGAACTTGCTATTATCGTGCTATTGGTTATATTTATCCCGCTTAAGCTGCCATTAACAAAAATATTAAAAGCCCCAGCTGCTGTATTGGTTATAGAACATCCATTGATCGTTGTGTTTGATCCCCTTATCAATAAGTTATACCCAGCTTTCCCATTACTAAATGTACATCCATCCACCAATCCGCTTGCGCCAATCGATAATACAAGCCCATTTGTATCCGCTGCATAACAATTCAAAACCTGTCCACTATCCCCCAAATATATTTGATATGTACTTGTGCTTGTGCCTGAAATATAGAGGCCTTCAAGTGTTATATTATCCGTTCCCTGAATAATATAAGTGGCGCTGGCGGAGACGATGGTTGCCAGTTGGGTATTAACCGCTTTTATATGTGTACCTGCAGTTGGAGCAATTGGAAAAACTTCCCCTAACGCAGCATTGTAAGTTCCATTCTGAATATTTAAAGTATCCCCAGCTAACATTTGCGCAACAGAATATGTAATGGTTTTCCATGGCGTTTCGAGACTGCCATTATTGCCATTATCCCCGCTCACTGCATCAACATAATAATTTGCGGCAAAAGAAGAAGATGAAAAAAGCACACCGAGGAAAAACAAAAGAAATACCGCTATTTTTTTCATTCGCAAGTATTATACATTTTTATTACATTTGTGCAACCGTTTTTTTTATCTATTTAAAGAAAAAGGCATAGAGTGTCTGCCGGCAGGGGTATTAAGCTTCCTTGTTGCGACTTGGATTGAGGACTGATATAATGTCGTAGGAAACAAATGGAGGATTAAAATGAAAAAAGAAACAAAAATATTAAAATATACTGCTATTCTTGAACCTGCAGAAGAAGGGGGATATGTTGTAACTATTCCATCATTACCTGGCTGCGTCACTCAAGGGGAAACATTCGAGGAAGCAAAAAAAATGGCAAAAGATGCAATTAAAGGATATATTTCAGTGCTAAAAGCCGATAAAGAAACAATCCCAATTGAAAGTGAAGAACACATAGAAACAAAAATACTTGTTCCAGTAACAATATAAAGTGTCATCCCATTTACCCCAGCTTAAAAGCAAAGAAGTAATCCGTATCCTTAAAAAGATAGGCTTCATGGTATGGTTGACCCCATTGTCTAGACCACTTTTTGCCTAGTTCAAGATATGATTTCCTCTTCCTTTTTCCAACGAGAAAATTAAGATTTGAAAAAGGAGATAAGGAATTTTCTTTCATTGCCACACCAACCATTTTATCATTTTTTCACCCCCATATAAATCCATCAGTTAACTCCGGAAAACGCAACTATGGGCATGCCAGTGGCTTGTTTTTTTTATCGACACCACCTCCTTTTGCGGTTTAATTGCAAAATAAATCTCAGCCGGTGTTTTGTATTTCAGTGACTGGTGCAGTCTTTCATCATTATAAAACTCAAAATATCTTTTGAGTCCACAATAAGTTTCAAGCACCCCGTCATAATTGTTCAGATAAATATTTTCATATTTAACCGATCTCCAAAGTCGTTCCACAAATATATTGTCGAAGACCCGTCCTTTTGAATCCATGGAAATTTGCACCCCATGCTCCAAAAGTATTTCGATAAAATCAGCATCCGTAAATTGACTGCCTTGATCACTATTGAAAATATCCGGCTTACCATATTTTAGCAAAGCTTCTTTTAAGGCCTTTATGCAAAAATGAGAATCCAAAGTATTGCTTAATTCCCAGGCCAGCACATAACGACTCCACCAATCTATTATTGCCACTAAATATAAAAAACCATTTTTTAGTCTGACATAAGTGATGTCGGTTGCCCAAACCTGATTTTCCCTTGTAATATCAAGGCTTTTAAGCAAGTAAGGATAAATCTTATGCGACTGATTTCTCTTGCTTAAGTTTGGCCCAGGATAAATCGCGGCAATTCCCATCTTTCGCATCAATCGTTTCACGCGTTTAATGTTCACGACATAATCCATCCTTTTCAGCCAAGCGGTTATTTTAGGACTGCCATAAAAAGGTGTTTTTGTGTATTGTTCGTCAATCAAGCTCATTAGTTGCAAGTTGTATTCACTTTCCGGCGCCGGATCGTAATAATAACTTGATCGGTTTAGATCCAACAATTCACATTGCTGCCTAAGACTTAGCTGAGCATGATTGTCATTCACAAAATTTAATTTCTCCTTTAGGCTTAACCTGGATATGCCGTTTTTTTTAAAAAATCATTTTCAACTTTTAGTTGCCCAATTTTTTTATATAACTCATCGATTTCTTGCGCATGGCTTAAATCGTGATTGCCGCGTTCATTTAAAAAAATATCTTTTGCGCCCGTCAGTAGTTTTTTCTTCCAGCTGGCTATCCGGGTAGGATGGACTTTGAACTGGGAAGATATTTCAGGAACAGTTTTTGTTTCTTTCATGGCCTCGATTGCTACCCTTGCTTTAAAATCCGCACCAAATTTTTTCTTTATCATTTTCGAACCCCCCATTAAATTTTAGCACCATTTTCATATCTTAATGAGTGGTCCAGTTTTTGGGGTTAATTATA
>WPAF01000036.1 GCA_009772965.1 Candidatus Saganbacteria bacterium | reverse complement strand
CAAAAAATGTGGCAGCTGCCGCTTTTTGACGAATTTAAAGAATCAATAAAAAGCACAATAGCGGATTTAAAAAACAGCGCTGATACCGGAAAAGCCCAGCCCTCAACCGGAGCCGCTTTTCTTGATAAATTTGTCGATAAGACGCCATGGGTTCATATCGACATTGCCGGCACCGCGTATTTTCCCAAACCGGCAAAGTACCTGGCTGAAGGCGCAACTGGTGCGCCGGTCAGGACTATTATTGAGTGGCTTATCAACACATAAATGGCAAGAATTCTCATCATAGAAGATGAAAAAGATATTGCCGGGGCGCTCGAGTATAATTTTAAAAAAGAAAAACACGAAACTTCTGTAGCTTATGATGGAATACAAGGATTAAAACTAGCGCAGGGATATTCGCCAAGCTTGATAATATTAGACATTATGCTTCCCGGCATGGACGGGCTTGAAATCTGCAGGAAAATAAAAAGCAATCCCAAGACAGAAGGCATTCCCATCATTATACTTACGGCAAAAAGCGAAGAAGTGGATAAAATTGTCGGGCTTGAGCTTGGAGCTGACGATTATATTACCAAACCATTCAGCATGAAGGAATTGCTGGCCAGGGTTAAAACAATATTGCGAAGGTCTGAAAAAAAACAAATCGCCGCACCGGATATTTTAAAATTTGATGACTTGGAAATTGATTCAGAAAAGCATCAAGTTTCAGTATTGGGAAAAGCGGTAGATCTTACCGCGAAAGAATTTCAACTGCTTAAATATTTGGCCGAAAATAAAGAACGTGTTTTTTCACGCGACCGCCTGCTTGATTCTGTCTGGGGGATTAATGTGGCAATTGAGACTAGGACTGTTGATGTGCATGTTAGAAGGCTGAGAGAAAAATTAGGCAAAGCCAGCCGCCATATAAAAACCCTTCGCGGAGTGGGCTACAAATTCAATGTTTAAATTTCCGTTTACAATTATTTCCACCTCAAAGTATGAAGAGATTAAAATGGCTCTTCGCGCGTTTGATGAAAAAGCAAAAGAAATTTCCGCGTTGCTTGAGGCCCAAAGGGGTATAGCAGGGGTAGTGCTTGGCGGCATGGCGGAAGGAGTTCTGGCAGTTGATCAACTGGGCAGGATCATCATTGCCAATCCAGCGATTGAAAAAATGTTTGGTATCATAGAACCTGAGATAATAGGCAAAACAATCCGCGAAGGGATTAGAAACAATGAAATTGCCGAGCTAATCGAAGAATCAAGAAAAAGCGGAACCTCGATCTACAAGGAAATAAATATTATTACCCCCTTTCAGGCGGACTTTGCCGCGACTGCCTGTCCGATCCGCTCCCATGAAAAAGAAATCATCGGGGTAGTATGCGTTTTGCACGATATTTCCGAGCTTAAAAAATTGGAGCGGTACCGCACCGAATTTGTGGCAAACGCGTCCCACGAGCTTAAAACCCCCTTAACTGCGATTCGCAGTTATGTTGAAACACTGCTGGACGGCGCTATTAATGATAAAGGACATAATGTTGAATTTTTAACAAAAATAGAAAAACATTCAATTAATCTTTCAGCCCTTATTGACGACTTGCTTGAAATTTCAAAGCTCGAAGCAAGAAAAGAACTAGGGGTTTTTGCGCGGTTTGACATCAACCAAAACATCAAAAGGTCAGTAGAGATGATATCCGTTAAAGCGAGAAAAAAGGGAGTCGCATTGATTAACCAATGCAGGGATAAAGAAGTTTTTATTAACGGTATTGATGACCACATAAGTCGGGCGATAACAAACCTCCTTGATAACGCGGTTAATTATACTGACCCTGGTGGCGAGGTCTCAATAAATTGCGTCAGATTTGTTGACAGGATAGAAGTTTCGGTGTCTGATACCGGCATTGGCATTCCGCAGGAGCATTTGCCAAGGATATTTGAAAGGTTTTATAGGGTTGATAAAGCCCGCTCCAGGGATTTGGGGGGGACGGGATTGGGATTGGCTATTGTAAAACATGTTGCCAATGTCCATAACGGGACAGTTTCAGTTAAAAGTGAAGAAGGAAAGGGTTCAGTTTTTTCAGTTATTTTACCTGCGGCTTAAATTTACCTCAAATTAACACAATATTAATATTGTGTTAACATGATTATGCAATAATTAAATTAATAAAGGAGCGAGTCATGTTTAAATTAATGAGGTTTTCCTTGTTTTTATTATTTCTTATCACAGCTTTGGCAGTAATTGCTGGCTGTACCCGGAGTGGCGATAAAGCTATTCAGATAAAAGGCTCAGATACTATGGTAAATTTAGGTCAAGCATGGTCTGAAGAATTTATAAAAGATCACCCTGAAATTCCTATTGCCGTCACCGGCGGCGGATCGGGGACAGGAATTGCCGCCTTAATGTCAAACTCATGTGATATTGCCCAATCTTCCCGCCAGATGGAGAAAAAAGAAATAGAACTTGCTAAGAAGAGAGGGATTGAACCAAAAGAATTCCATGCGGCAAACGATGGTATTGCGGTAGTTGTCCACCCCAGCAATCCGGTGAAGCGGCTTACGATAAAACAATTATCCGAAATTTTTACCGGCAAGATAAAAAACTGGTTAGAGCTTGGCGGCATAGATAAAAATATTGTCATTCTTTCAAGGGAGCGCAACTCCGGCACGCACGTTTTCTTTCTCGAACATGTTGTTAAATTTGGAGATAAAAAAAATAAAAATGAATTTGCCCCGCAAGCGCTTATGATGCCTTCCTCCCAAGCAATTGCAGAAGAAATTTTGCACAATAGGGCTGCGATCGGATACTTTGGGCTTGGATACCTGACAAAAAAGCAAAAAGTTATCGCAATCGCCAAAAAAGACGGCAGTCCTTATGTTTTGCCTAGCATAGAAACCGTATTAAACAAGAGTTATCCCATTTCCCGCTCTCTTCTTCTCTATACCAACGGAAAGCCCAGTGAAAAAGTAACATCATTTATTGATTTTATTTTAAGCAAAAAAGGACAGGAAATTGTGAAAAAAATGGATTTTGTTCCAATAAAATGAAAAAGAAATACGTCTCCGGCGTAGAATTTTTTATTGAAAAAGCAATCTTTGCTTCAGGCGCGGCAACGATATTATTTGTCGTGCTGATATTTGTTTTTTTATTAAAAGAAGGGCTTTCACTTTTTAGCGAAGTAAGCTTAACTTCATTTTTATTTTCAAAAAATTGGTATCCAATTTCCGATCCGCCGCAGTTTGGCATTCTCCCCCTGATAATGGGGTCAATTCTAGTAACTTTTGGCGCAATAGTAATTTCTGTGCCCCTTGGAGTTGCAGCCGCGGTTTATATTTCAGAAGTTGCGCCCAAATCAATAAGGACATTTTTAAAATCAGGAATAGAATTATTAGCAGCGATCCCAAGCATTGTTTTGGGTTTTATCGGCATAATATTCCTTGCACCGGCAATCAGGAATATTTTTAATTTATCAAGCGGCCTTACCGCGCTTGCCGGATCCATTATGCTTGCTTTTATGGCACTGCCGACGATAGTATCTATTATCGAAGACGCGATTGTTTCTGTCCCCAGAAGCTATAAAGAGGGTTCTCTTGCTTTAGGCGCCACACACTGGCAAACAATTTATAAAGTAATTTTGCCGGCGGCATCGAGCGGCATTTTAGCGGCAATAATGCTTGGGATCGGCAGAGTAATTGGCGAAACAATGGCAGTGCTGATGATTACCGGCAATGCCGCGATTATGCCAACCAGCATCCTTCAGCCGGTAAGGACTTTAACTGCGACTATCGCCGCTGAAATGGGAGAAGCGGTAGCAGGGAGCTCCCATTATTACGCGCTTTTCGCGATCGGGATTATTCTTTTTATCATCAGTTTTGTAATTAATCTTTTAGCGGATATGTTTTTGCATAGGGGTAAAAAATGAGAGACACAAGAAGGACAGAAAGAATCGCCTTTGCCTTGCTGTTTTTGGCAACTATAGTTATAGTTGCCCCTGTAGGAATTATTCTTTTTATTGTTTTATGGCATGGCTTGCCGGGTTTGAGCTTGGAGTTTATTTTTTCAATGCCCAGGGAGGGGATGAGGGCGGGAGGTATTTTTCCTGCGATAATCGGGACGCTGGTTTTGACAATTATGACTGCTGTTTTTTCTATTCCCGTTGGAATCCTTGCCGCGATATACCTCAATGAATACGCGGGTAAAAACTGGCTGACCAGGATGGTTGAAATGGCAATTATCAATCTTGCCGGAATTCCGTCCATTGTTTATGGATTGTTTGGATTGGGGTTATTCGTTGCTTTTCTTAATTTTGGGACGTCAATATTAGCTGGCTCGCTAACTTTGGCAATAATGACCCTGCCGGTTATAATTACGGCAACCAGGGAAGCCCTTAACGCGGTGCCCCAAGCGTTTAGAGAAGTCAGCTTTTCATTGGGAGCTTCGCGCTGGCAAACAGTGAGGGGAGTAGTTTTAAAAAACGCGATCCCGGGAATTTTAACCGGAGCTATCCTTGGTTTGTCGCGAGCCGCCGGCGAAACCGCGCCGATTCTTTTTACCGCGGCCGCGTTTTATCTGCCCCAATTGCCGCAATCGGTATTTGACCAGTGCATGGCCTTGCCTTATCATATCTATGTTTTATCAACACAGGTTCCGAATGTCAGCCCAAAAATCCAGTACGGCACTGTTTTAGTTTTGGTATTGATGGTTTTTATGTTGAATATTATGGCGGCATTTATCAGGGCGAAGTTTAGGAAAAGGAAAACATGGTAAAAATTAAAACATCTAATCTTAATGTTTGGTTTGACTGGGAGATAGCGTTAAAAAATATAACACTTGATGTGTCAGAAAACGAAATACTGGGGATTATTGGACCATCAAACAGCGGAAAAACAACTTTGCTCAGGACATTGAACCGGTTAAACGAGCTTTACCCCGGCTCACGAGTTGAGGGCAAAGCAGAGCTTGACGGAAAAGATATTTTTACAGAAGTTGATATTTTATCTTTAAGAAAAAGGGTAGGGATTGTTTTTGCCTTGCCTCTGCCCCTGCCGCTTTCTATTTTTGATAATATCGCTTATGGGCCAAGGCTTCATGGCATTAAAAAGAATAATTCTTTATCTGAAATAGTTGAAAAATCACTTAAAGACGCGGCGCTTTGGGACGAGGTCAAAGATCGTCTCCAAGAATCGGCATTTAAATTATCCGGCGGGCAGCAGCAGCGGCTTTGCATTGCCAGGACATTGGCAGTTGAGCCGGAAGTTGTCTTATATGATGAACCCTGCTCGGGGCTGGATCCAATTTCAACCTTGAAAATTGAAGAAGCGATGAAAAAACTGAAATCAAACTATACGCAGATACTTGTGACTAATAATGTAAAGCAATCAGCAAGAGTTTCGGATCGGACCGCGTTTTTTTTAATGGGGGAATTAATAGAAGTCGGCATTACTGCAGAAATATACACAGCCCCAAAAGACAAGCGCACGGACGATTATATATCTGGGAGATTTGGATGAGCAATAAAATTGAAATCGAAAAGCTTAATCTACATTATACGAACTTCCATGCCTTGATTAATATTACTATCGACATAGAAGAGAAAAAAATAACATCGATTATTGGCCCATCCGGTTGCGGCAAGTCGACGTTGTTGAGGGTTTTAAATAGGATAAACGATACCATCGAAGGGGTAAAAGTTTCAGGAAAAATAATGATTGACGGCGAAAATATTTTTTCAGACAAAGCAAATCTGGTTAATCTCCGCAAAAAAGTCGGCATGGTTTTTCAGCGACCCAATCCTTTTCCGCTCTCTATATATGAAAACATCATTTATGGGCCAAAAGTGCATGGTGAAAAAAATAAAAATAAACTAGAAAAGATAGCCGAAGAAAGCTTGCGGGCGGTGCTCCTTTTTGATGAGCTCAAAGATCGCTTGAAAGAGCCTGCATTAGAACTTTCTCTCGAGCAGCAGCAGAGGTTGTGCATAGCGCGGCTTCTGGCGAACAAATCCGAAGTAATACTTTTAGATGAGCCTTGTTCCGCGCTTGACCCGTTGGCCACTTTAAAGATTGAGGAGTTATTGCAAATACTCAAAAAGGATTATACTATTCTTATTGTCACACATAATATGCAGCAGGCGGCGCGGGCGTCAGACAACGCTTTTTATATGCTTTTGGGTGAAATGGTTGAATGCGGAGAAACTAAGCAAATATTTACCAGCCCAAAAGATAAGCGGACTGAGGATTATATTACCGGAAGATTTGGATAAGGAGGAAAGTGATGGATAAAGTCAGGGCAACGTTTGAACATGAATTAAAAGAATTGATCGACCAGGTCTTGGCCATGGGAATTACGGTGATGGATATGCTTAAAAAGGCGACTTATGCTTTTGAAAAAGAAGATATGCATACAGCTGATGAAGTTGTAAGGATGGACGATAAAGTAGATAAATATAACATTGATATTGAGATAAAATGCCTCCAGCTTATTGCTACCCAGCAGCCGATGGCAAAGGATCTTAGGATTATTGCGTCAACCATGAGGATTATTTCTGATATTGAAAGGATGGGGGATTATACTGTTGATGTGGTTAAATTTGCAAAACGGCTTATGGGCAAGCCCAAGCTGGAATCTGCCGGAGACATCAAGAAAATGGCGGGACTGGTTGAGGATATGCTAAAAGAAACTTTGGATGCGCTTACCAAAAAAGACCTCAACATGATTACAAAAATGATCCAGGACGATGAAAATGTGGATGCGGCATTAAGGCATATGTTTGACGCCGCGCTTCTTGAAATTGAAAAGAAGCCGCTGGTGGCGAGGGAAGCGATATATCTGCTTCTTATGGCAAGATATCTTGAAAGAATCGCGGATCATATTACAAATGTTGGCGAGCGGGTTTATTATATGGAGACGGGAGAGATGAAAGAGCTTCATGTCTAGAAAAAGAGCCCGCAATGGACTCGCGGGGCTATTCTTGGTTCTTCTGCTGTCTTTTGTTTTTGCGGCTGACGACAAGAATGAACTTTATAGGATCCAAATAAGCAATGCCACAAACGGAAAAATAGAAATAAGCAAGGATTTGGGTCTCTCATGGGAAGCGGTAGGCCGAGTAATTTATCCTGTTGAAAAAGTCAACAGAAAAGGTTTTACCGCGTCAAAGTGGGTTTTACCTGGAGAGGTTGCTGCATCAGCCGTAAACGCCATACACATCAAAACCGAAGAGCCGCAGACAATATTTTCCATTTTGCCAAAAAATTTTCTGGATGTCCCTGCCGGCTATAACTCATACTTAAGCCCTAATTCATCCTTGTGTACGGATATCAGCGCGGGAAAATCCATTTTTGGCGGCGGATATTCGCCAATGGTTGGCAATAAGGTTTTTTATTTCAATAAGCAGGTGGACGCAACTCCAAAAGCAGGGGATGTTATTGTTATTAAAGTTATTAAACCGGCAAAATGGCCAAAGGACATTATTTTTGAAAATAAATTTGGCGGAAAAATAACCGCAAGATACTTTGATAAAGAAGATGAAATAATCGGGGAAGTTTTAAGGCCGGTAATTGGTGTTGGCAGGTTTGCCGGCTCCCGATATGTTTCTGCCGGCAGAATTAGAGCCAACCATCCGGGAGTAATTGATGTTTCAACTTCAGTTGGTGACAAGGTTGGGGGATTCCAAATCATTCCCGCCAATCATGCCCAAAGCCCGGAGATGGGAGGGGCGAGGACGCAAACCCAATGGATGGTTGTCGGCCCGCCAAAAGTTGATGGAAAAATGCTTGAAGGAGTGAGCCCCTTATTTAAGTATTTCCTAAAGCCAAGCTATGATGAAAACAATATTTCATCCCTGGAATGGGAAAATAAGCTGCTTTCTCATTTTATCGTTGAAATAAAGCTAAAGAACAAGGCCGACTGGCGACCGATGCTGATTTATACGTTGAATGCTGAGGAAGACCTGCCTGAGGAAGCAAATAAAGCTTTAGAAAATGTGACAGATATTAGAATCTTGTTTCCCTTGAAATGAATATTTGCTAAGAAAAATCATGTAGGGCAAGGGTTTATCCCTTGCCGGCAACGGACAAGCCGTTGCCCTACATTTATTATTAAAAAACCATTGAGAATTTTGTTTCCCTTGAAATAACCAATATTAAGTGTTTTAATTGATAGTAATGAAAAAGTTTTATATTACAACGCCCCTTTACTATGTAAATGATATCCCGCATCTTGGCCATTCGTATACCACCATTGCCGCGGATGTTTTAGCCAGATATAAAAAAAGCAAAGGCGAAGATGTTTATTTTTTAACCGGCTCAGATGAGCATGGGCAAAAGGTTTGGAAAGCGGCGGAAAATGCCGGCAAAACGCCAAAACAATTTGTTGATGAAATTGTCGGCAGGTTTAAGTCTGCCTGGGACAAGCTCAATATTAAATACGACCAATTTATCAGGACAACTGATGAAATCCACGTTAAAACTGTCCAGGAAATATTTAGCAAGCTTTTGAAACAAGGAGATATTTATAAGGGTGAGTATTCCGGCTGGTACTGCATGCCGTGCGAAAGCTTTTGGTCAGAAGCTGGCCCTTGTCCCGACTGCGGGCGGCCGACAGAAATAATTAAAGAAGAAACCTATTATTTTAAGCAGTCAAAATACCAGGCGCAATTACTAAAACACATTGAATCGAATCCTGATTTTATAAAACCCGATTCCCGCAGGAACGAAATAACGCAATTTATTAAGCAGGGCTTAAAAGACCTTTCTGTTACCCGCACCGCTTTTCCTTGGGGGGTTGTTGTGTCTGAAGACCCAAAGCATATTGTTTATGTCTGGTTTGACGCGCTTATTAACTATATTTCCGCCGTTAAAAATAATAACATTTGGCCGGCGGATGTCCATCTGATGGGAAAAGAAATAGTAAGGTTTCATGCAATCACCTGGCCGTGCATGCTAATCGCGCTTAATCTCCCACTGCCAAAAAAAATATTCGGGCATGGATGGTGGACGGTTGAAGGAAAAAAGATGAGCAAATCCAAGGGGAATGTGGTTGATCCTGTCGCCCTGGCGGAAAAATATGGGGTGGATGCGGTAAGATATTTTGTTTTGCGCGAAGTCCCGTTTGGATTAGACGGGGATTTTTCAATGGCGTCGTTTATAGCCCGGTATAACGCGGATTTGGCAAATGATCTTGGCAATCTTTTAAGCCGCACGCTTACAATGGTTGAAAAATACTTTGATTCAAAAATTCCAAACACGAAGAACAAGATTCCTGATGACTTAAGTAAAAATCTGGTTGAATTGACAAACGGCGCGCCAACTGAAGTTGATTTCTGCATGGCTCAACTTGCCTTTTCGGACGCTTTATCTGTTGTTTTTAAATTGATTAGCGAAGCAAATGTATATATTGAAAAAGAAGCGCCGTGGGCCATCGCAAAAAACGGGGACAAAGAAAAACTTGCCGCGGTTTTATATAACCTTTGCGATGTATTGAAAATTGCCGCGATTCTTCTTAGTCCCGCGATACCCGAATCAACAGAAAAAATCTGGCGCCAACTGAATCTTCCGGTTTCTTTGGAGGCTGCGGCAAAAGATCCTTTTGGCATTGAAATTGCGGGAGTTGAGGTGAAAAAAGGAGAAATCCTATTCCCTAAGATCCAAAAGTAAGGAATTATTAATGTATATTGACACCCACGCCCATCTCACAATGCCTGAATACGACGATTTAGCAGAAGTCATTTCCCGCGCGAAGCAATCTGGAATTGAAAATATTATAAACGCCTCATTTGACATCGAGTCATCAAAAAAATCAGTTCAGTTAGCCGAAAAAAATGATTTTATTTATGCCGCGGTTGGAATCCATCCGCACGATGCCGATAAAGTTGATGAAAAAACCATATTGGAGATTAAAAACTTAGTAAAACATGTAAAAGTTGTGGCAATCGGGGAAACCGGACTGGATTATTTTTACAATAAATCATCTAAAGAAGCGCAAAAAAGCGCATTCCGCAAGTTTTTATCGCTTGCGCAAGAAATAAACAAGCCAGTAATTATCCATTGCCGCGATGCCCAAAGCGATGTTATCAGCATAATGAGAGAAGAAAACAAGGGGACATTAAGAGGCGTTTTTCACTGCTTTGCCGGGGATTATGAGCTAATTAAATTTGCCCTTGAAATTGATTTTTATATTTCTTATACGGGAATAGCAACCTTTAAAAAAGCGCAAAATATAAAAGAGAATATTTTAAAAACTCCTATCGAGAATTTGTTGTTAGAAACTGACTGCCCATATCTTGCCCCCGAGCCGTTTAGGGGAAAAAGAAACGAACCGGCATATGTCAAATATATTGCCGAAGCCATTGCCCAAATAAAAGGATTACCGGTTGAAGAAATTGCCCAAAAAACAACCGCAAACGCCAGGAAGCTTTTCAAAATATGAAAAGAACAGCATTTTTAAAACAGCTGGCGGTTTTGATAAATTCAGGAATTACCCTAATTGATGCCCTTAAGATAATAAAATATCAGGGACAATCTGAACTTAAAATTGAAGATATAATATTGCAAATTGAAGCCGGAAAATCTTTTTCGGAGGCGCTTTGCAATATCGGGAAATATGAAAAGTATATTTCTATCTTTAGGATTGCCGAAAAAGAAGGCCAGCTTAATTTTGCCATTTTAAGGGTAGTAGAACAGATGGAAAAGGAAAAAGAATTGGCTGATAAAGTTAAAAAATCGCTGGCGTATCCTGCGATTGTCCTGTTTATTGGCTTGTTATGCGTTTTATTTTTAATTTTCTTTATCCTGCCCAATTTTTCACAATTATTTGCCGATCTGAACTATTCGCTTCCTCCGGCAACTAAGATACTTTTATCTTTGCCAGGTTATGGCGTGTTTTTTGCCGCGGCGGTATTTTTTATTGCACTTTTTATGTTTAAAATACTCAAAGACGAAGATTTTAAGCTTAAAATACCATTTTTGGGTAAAATATTACTTAGTTTTATTGCTGGAAATTTGTGTGTAAATCTTGGCTCTCAGCTAAAATCAGGTGTGCCAATTGTAGAAAGTTTAATCGCCTGTAAAACAAAGAGCAAAAGGTTAAACAACTTTCTAAACGATGTTATTAAAAATATTCAGATGGGGGAATCACTGTCTAAAGCTTTTTCAAAAGGTGGCATATTTTCTAAAGACATAATCCATATAATTAAAGTGGGGGAGGCATCAGGGACAATAGATAAAATGCTTATTTCAGCGGGCGGCATGTTAAATGAGCAGGCAGAGTCTGCTATTAAAGGCATTACGCTATTTATTGAGCCGGCGGCTACCTTAACTGTTGGAGTGCTTGTGGGATTTATTGCCTTTGCTATGATTTCTCCTTTATTTTCGATCATGAATTCTATATTATGATGGGGGTGCTTGAATGAGAAAAAGAAATGGTTTTACTTTAATCGAGGTTTTGGTGGTGGTAGGAATAATTGGGCTTCTTATGGCTTATTTGGTTCCGAATCTTTTAAGTTCGCAGGATAGGGCAAAAGAAGCGGCGGTAAAAGCAGTGATGCACT
This sequence comes from Candidatus Saganbacteria bacterium, assembly GCA_009772965.1. Lineage (GTDB taxonomy): Bacteria > Margulisbacteria > WOR-1 > XYC2-FULL-46-14 > WPAF01 > WPAF01. Next base: position 1,053 of record WPAF01000036.1, on the reverse strand, counting down.
CTGTCCAGCTTGCGGTAGAGGCATATAACATGGAGAACACAACTTATCCAGTTGGGCATAATTTAACTGTGAAAAACCTCGCAGTTAATTATTTACTGCCTGGCGAATATCTGAGTTCAGTGCCAAAAAACCCATTTACGGGGGTTGAATATGCCGATTCCGATAAAGCAGGCAAAATTATGTATGATTACAATGACCTTGACGGAAAATATAAATTAGAAGGCTACAAGCGCAACGGCAGGTCAAAGATACTGGAACTTTCTAATATATAATTAGATAGGATTACTAGGTGAGTAGTGAATAAATTGTTCTGCGTGCTATAATTTATTCAATGAACAGGTTAATTCAATTTCTAGCAATAATCAGTATAATATTTTTCTCCCATACTTCTTTTTCTATGGATTACGACCCCGCCGGCAGGCTGATATTTGCCTTGGGCGGAGAAGTATCAATCATAAACCCAATTCTTTCGTCTGATACGGCATCCGGTGCTGTTGAAGGCGTAATATTTACCGGCATGACCAAGATTAATGAAAAACTTGAAGTAATCCCAGACCTGGCCAAATCCTGGGAAGTATCAAAAGACGGAAAAACCTGGGCGTTCCATTTAAGAAAAGATGTTTTGTGGCATGATGGCAAGCCGTTTACTTCAAAAGATGTGGTCTTTACTTTTAATTCAATATTAAACCCAAAAGTAAATTCTGTGCGCCGCGGAGATTATTTAATTGACGGAGAGCCGATAAAATTCATTTCGATTGATAAATATACTGTTAAAGCTGTCCTCCCAAAACCGTTTGCGCCCTTTTTGGCACGATGCGGGATGAGCATTATTCCCGAGCATATTTTAAAAGGGAAAGATATCAATACTGCTGGATTTAACAGGAATCCAATCGGGACAGGACCTTTTAAATTTGCTGAATGGAGGACCGGGGATTATGTAAAAGTGGTGCGCAATGGCAGTTATTATGGAGGAGCTCCATTACTGGCAGAAATTATTTACAAAATTATTCCTGACGAGAACGCAACATTGGTTGCGCTTGAAGCTGGCGAGGT
>WPAF01000035.1 GCA_009772965.1 Candidatus Saganbacteria bacterium | reverse complement strand
GAAGAATTGGTTGACGACAAAATAAAATATTTTGTTAATCCTACCGGCCGATTTGTGATTGGCGGTCCCCAGGGAGATACGGGGGTTACCGGCAGAAAAATAATTGTTGATACTTATGGCGGCTATTCCCGCCACGGCGGCGGCGCTTTTTCGGGGAAAGACCCGACCAAAGTTGACCGTTCCGGCACTTATGCCGCAAGATGGGTTGCAAAAAATGTGGTAGCGGCCAGCTTGGCTAAAAAATGTGAAGTCCAACTTGCTTATGCTATCGGCGTCGCCAGGCCATTATCGATTATGGTTGACACTTTTGGAACCGGAAAGATTGAAAACCATAAAATCGAAGATTTAATCAATGAGCATTTTGACTTAAGGCCTGGCTTTATTATTAAAAACCTAAATATGAGAAGGCCAATATACCAACAAGTAGCATCTTATGGCCACTTTGGAAGGCCGGAGCTGGATCTTCCTTGGGAAAACATTAGCAAAGCTGACGCATTAAAAAAAGCCGCCGCGAGATTATAGCTAAAAACTAAACTTTTGCGCAAAGATCCCCCGGCGGCCAAAACGGTGGTCTTCCCAGCCTAATATCATTGATTGATTACCCGCTGCAATCAACTTAGGATACCTGGCTCCAAATTTTGTTTCTTTAATTGCTTCTCCGCCAGCCCTAAAAATGTTTTCCCCGTCAGAGGAAACGCCCTGGATGTAAATATTATAATTTTTTCCGCTCCTATAATCTTCCCAGGCAACTAAAGTATTCCCGCTGATTTGAACAGAAGAAGGAAAATATTGCGTACCGTTTTCCTGCGCAACTGCAAATCCCTCTGCCCCAAAGACCGGCTGGCCGTTAACATTTATCTTTTGGCAAAAAATGTCCCAGTTGCCCATGCGAAAATCTTCCCAAACGCAAACTGCCTCATTATTCGGCAAAACCAGGAGATTTAAAAGCTGTTGAGTCCTTGACGCCTGGCAAACAGGAATCCCGTCTTTTTTGAAAACTTGCTGGCCATATTGGTCCAATCTCTGGAAGTAAATATCAAAACTGCCTCCGGCTTTATCTGCCCAAGCTATGTAGGTTCCTCCGATAAAATTATCAGATACGATTGGGTCTCTTTGCGCTTCGGGCGCGTCGCAGACAGGGACTCCGTCTTGCGCCCAAAGCACGTCCCCATTTAAAGTTATCCTTTGCGCAAAAATATCCGGGTTGCGGTCGCCGTTTCGATAATCAGTCCAAGCAACAACCAGCGACCTTGGTGCGATTGTCGGGCTGTCTTGGTTGCCATTACCAGCCGAAACAACTTTGCCGTCCCCTCCCCATAATAATTGCCCATCCGCACTTATCCTTTGGGCATAAATATCCGCGTAGCTGGAGGTTCTCCTGTTAACCACAAAAACAACAATCGCGCCGCCGTAGCCATCAGAAACAATTTTAATTTTTGAACATTCACAATTCGGCATTTGAGGCAAAATATCAATTCCTTCCGACCCCCACACCACATCTCCCTGTGCATTTATTTTTTGGGCGTATATCTTATTATTGGAATTGTTTTCTTCTTCCCATGCCGCAATTACCCCACCCGCCCCATCCGCCGCCAGCTGGGGATTTTTTTGGCCAGTTTGCATTAATGCGGCGGGGATTCCGTCCTTTGCCCAAATTGCCTTTCCGCTATCTGAAATTTTTTGGAGATAAATATTTGAACTTCCGCTGCGATAATCCTCATAAGCAAAAATTGCCCCGCCTTTGGAATAAACCGCCGCAAAGTTTTTTTGTACGGCTTCTCCGGGGGTATCGTTTAAAACATTTGTCCAAGCAATCGCGCCGGTTTTTAAAATATTTGCGCAGTAAATATCATAATTGCCTTTCTTTTTGTCTGCGTATGATAATAGCATTTTATCTTCCGCCAAAAAAACAGCGTCGCCAATTATTGGATCCTTACCATCAATTGAAATTTGTATTCCTTCAGGGCCATAAAGCAAATTTCCATTTTTATCAAACTTTTGCCCATAAAGCTGGCCTTTGCGTTTATCTTCCCAAACCGCGAACAAATATGTTGAGCCATTGAATAACCTGACATTCTCCTGCGCACCTTTTAACTTGGCCAAAGGCAAAGCTGAATTTCCCCATAAAAGATTTCCCTTTGGCCCAACGCACTGCATATAAACATCAAAATCTCCCGCCCTTTTGTCGCTCCAGGCAATAACGATATTGTTATCTTTTGTAATATTTATTTCTGGAGGCCCGGCAGTTTCAGAATTTGAGGACAATAGTATCCCTTTGTTTTGAAAGGCCATCGTCCCATCGTTATTTATCTTTTGCAAATATATGCCGGGAGCTTCAAATCGTGTATCTCTCCATGCGATATAAATCCCATCTGCTTCTTTAACAGCAATATTTTCCTGGTTCCCAAGTGTTGAGCAAACGGCAACGCCATCTTTTTCCCACATTATTTTCCCGGAATAATCAATCCTTTGCGCGTAAATGTCAAAATTGCCGTATCTCCTATCCATCCATACAATTATCGCTCCTGATGAGCCGTCGCTTACAAGTTTGGGAAACCATTGCGTCCCAGCCGCGGCGCAAACCTCAACTCCTTGCGAAGAAAATAAAAGCCTTCCCTGCCCGTCAATCCTTTGGGCGATAATGTTTTCATCGCCTGATTTGTAATCATGCCAGGCAATTATTGCCCCGCCCATACTGTCGCTGATAATTTCCGGAAAATACTGCCCGCCCTGGGCAGGGCTTAATGGAATGCCGTTTTCCCGCCATAAGCATTTGCCGGTTTCATCAATTCGCTGGGCATAAATATTAAAAATCCCATTTCGATTGTCAGTCCAAACAATTATCGCTCCTCCTGCCCCGTCAGAAACCGCTTTTGCCGCGTTTTGGTCGCCCGGCGCCTGGCAAATGCCAATCCCATCGAGAGGAAAAAGATTATTCCCTGTTTCATCTATTTTTTGGGCATAAATATTTAAATTTCCAAGACGATTATCAGAAAAAACAATAATTGTAGAGTTGCCGCTGGATTTAACCGCCCTTGGATCCTGCTGCAGAGCATTGCCAAGCGCATCTCCGACAACTACGCCAAAGGGTCCCCATTGCGGTTTTAATTCTTGGGCATTTACAAAGACAGAAAATAAAAGCAGGAATATAAATAAGCGTAGTTTCATTGGACTTTTTCTAGTTTCATCGAAACAACTTTTGAAACGCCGGGATCCTCCATTGTGACGCCATAAATAATATCAGCCGCTTCCATGGTTCTTCTATTATGGGTTATAACAATTATCTGCGTTTTGCTGGAAAAATCTTTTAAAAATCTCGCAAACCTGATTACATTCCCTTCATCTAAAGCGGCATCAACTTCATCTAAAATGCAAAGCGGGGACGGCTGGGTTTTTAAAAATGACAAAAGAAGGGCAATCGCGGTTAACGCCCTCTCTCCTCCGGACAGCAAGGAAAGGTTAAGCCATTTTCTCCCGGAGGGGCAGACGGAAATATCAATGCCTTCATTTTCATTAATCTCTATTTTCACCTCCCCCCCGTCAAAAAGGCTGGAAAATATTTCTTTAAAGTTTTTTGATATCGTCTCCATGGTCAAATTAAAGTTTTCTTTCGCTTTGCCGTCAAGGTCGCCGATTAATGTTATTAAATTCGCCCTTGCCTGGTTTATATCAGTATGCTGGGTTGTTATAAAATCAAATCTTTCTTTGACTTTTTCATATTCATCAATTGCCATCAAGTTAACCGGCTCCAGCTCCCTCAAGCGCCTCTTTAATTCATCCGCTTCGCCCTTTGCCCTGGATAAATTTGAAAGCTCTGTTTCCTGCGCCAAAAGCTCTTCTCTTGTCAGCCCGTATTCGCCTTTAACCCTTTCTTCAATTTGCTCAAGTTCTCCGGTTATTTTTGCCAACTGGATTTCTTCTTTAACCAGCTCGGTATTGTCCTGGGTCTGTTTAAGGGGAACCTCTTCAAATTTTTCTATTTTTTCAAAAAGCTTTTCCTTTTCTCCCCTGATCTCCCCGATTTTCGCTTCTAGCCTTTCTTTTTCTTTTTTCAGTTCTTTTAGTTCCGGCGTTTCTTTTATATCCTTGGCTGATTCGAATTTTAACAAGTTTTCGTTCAATTCTGCCTCTTTTTTCTTGATCCCTTTTATTTGCTCATTTTTCTCTTTTATTTTTTTGATTATTTCTTTTTCTTCGCGCTCAATTTTGCTCGTCTCAGCCTTGAGCATCTCAAATAATTTATCTTCTGCCTGTGTCCTCAGCGCGATGCCAATTTTCCCATAAAGCGCCTCGGTTAAATAATTAACATGCCCTATCAGCTTCATTCCCATATTAATGACCGGACGAAGTTCCGGCAAATCATCAACATTTGCTTTTTCAAACTGCTGGATTTGGCTTAAAACTTCTGCTTTTTTGCTGTCTAATTGCTTTATAGAGTCTTCAAATCTTGAAATTTCAAAAAGCAGGAATTTTTCTTCTTCAGCCATGTCCCTGATTTTATTTTTTTCTTCAAATATTTTTCTTTCCCTGCCCAAGATAATATTGTTGTGCGCTTCTTCGATTTTTTCCCTTATCTCGTCGCTCTGCAGCTTAAGGGAATCAACTACAAGTTCTTTTTTCCTGATTTCTTCTTTTAAAAGATGCCTGCGTTCAGATATTTCTTTGGCCTGGTTTGAAAACTCCTGCGCAGCGGCTCGGAGTTCGATTAGTTTTTCTTCGATACTTTCCTTTTTTGATAAATAGTCCTCGACCTGCCTTTTAAAAATCGCGACTTCAATCTCTTTGAGCCTTTTTTGGATTTCTTTGTATTCCCTTGCTTTTTTTGCCTGCGCTTCAAGGGCAATCGACTGTTCTCCTATTTCCACCTTAAGATCGGTGATGCGCAAAAGGTTCTGCTCGCAGATGATAAGTTTTTTTTCTACCTCAATCCTTCTGACTTTATATTTATGAACCCCGGCAACTTCTTCAAAAAAAATCCTTCTTTCCTCGGGCCTTGAGAGCAATACGGCGTCAACTTTGCCCTGGCTGATGATGGACATTGAATCGCAGCTTATCCCGGTATCAAGGAACAGGTTCCTTAAATCTTTCAGGCGGACAGACTGCTGGTTTATAAAAAATTCTGATGTCCCGTCCCGGAATGTTTTGCGCCTTACCGCGACTTCGGAATAATTGATGGGTAAAAAATTGGAGGAGTTGTCAAAAACCAAAGAAACTTCAGCTAATGAAAGCGGCTTCCTGATATCTGTCCCGGCAAAAATCACCTCGGGCAGGGCATTTACCCTAAGCTCCCTAAAATTGCCCTCCCCCAGCGCAAAGCGAAAGGCATCCACTACGTTGCTTTTTCCACAGCCGTTTGGGCCAACTATCGCAGTGATTCCGGCATCAGACAAAAAGTCCAGCTCAATCCTGTCCGCAAAAGTTTTGAAGCCCCGAATTATTAAACTCTTTAAAAACATATCCGGTGAAATTTTATCATAATAAAAGATTCCTTGCAAAGAGACCCTATTATGTTAAAATTACTTCAAAAATGAATCTCTTTTTTTCTTTTTTAATAATAGCGTCTTTATTTTTCCAGGCAGGGATCGCTTCAGCAATTAAAATCGACAGCCCTAAGGATAAATTAGTATCGTATTCGGACTTAGCCATGCTTTCCGGCATAAAGCCAAATGCAAAATATTTAACCGTCAATAAAATCCCTATTGAATATGATTCAGACGGCCGGTTTTTGTGCGGACTGGTTTTGCATCCGGGAAAGAATTTTGTTGAGATAGAAGTTTGGGATGAAGCCGACAAATATGAAAACAAAACATTGAGGATCCTTTATCTTGTGTTTTACCCGGATCTTGACGGGCACTGGGCGAAAAAACAAATTATTACGCTGGCAACGCTTGGGATAATCGAAAGTTACCCGGACGGCAGCTTTTATATGGCCCAGCCAATTACCAGGGGAGAATTTGCCGCCTGGATTGCCAGGGCCAAGGGATTAAAAATCCTGCCGCTAGCGCAGGATGTCGCGCTGGATGTCCCAAAAGAACAATGGCAGGCGCCTTACATCAAAACTGTTATTGAAAAACAATACATGAAAAATTTGTTTTCCGGCATATTTGGCATTGACGAAACTTTAACAAGGGGAGAAGCCGCAAAAATCGCGATCGATTCGGAGGGGGATGAATTCCTTTCAGAGCTATCTGCGTTATTTTATGACGTGCCGGAGGACCATCCCTATTTCACCGACATTAAACTTTCAAAAAAGTCAGGGCTGACAAAAGGAATTTCAAAAAATACGCCAGTATTCCAGCCGGATCGCGAAATCAACCGGTCGGAAAGCGCGGTGCTTCTGTCGCGGTTTGGCAGGGTTAAATGGCTTGAAAAATGGCTTTTCGACTTTAATGAGGGTTTTTCAGCGGAGTATTATGCCGGGATAAACACCCAGCCAAAAGTATCAAATATTGAAATTTCTCCAAAAACTTTCAGCCTTTTAGAGGAAGATATCGTAATTACATTAAAGACGCTCATTGAGGACCGCGAAGGAATACAAAGCATCGCAAACGTGAAAGCTGATATTTCAAGCTTGGGAGGACCCCCGGATGCGGAAATGCAGTTTGAAGGCATTAAAGGAGAAGGAACTGTAGGAACATATATTTTGAGGTTCAAGCCCACCGCTGATTCGTGGGGTGAAAAAACAATAAAAATCAACACAACCGATAAAATGGGTTGGAAAGGCACAAGTCAAACCTCTGTTACCGTGGTCAGATAATGAAAAAATTATTACTAATCATATTTTCCCTTGCCTTAATTTGCCGCGCGCACGCGCTTCTTGAAGAAATAAATTTAATTCCGATGCGTCTCGACTCCGGCGCCCGTCCCATGGCAATGGGCGGCGCGTTTGTAGGATTATCAAACGATGTCAATTCGGTCTTTTTTAATCCCGGGGGACTTCCCTGGGCAAAGGGGTTGTCCTTAAATTTTAAAGATATAAATAATCTCTCAGCGGGACAAGCCTACCCTACTGGCTACGGAGCAACAGTCGGCATTGCTGGAATATTGGCCAATATTCCAGATATCAAATTGGCAAACAATAGGACTACCGATTTTTCAAACAGCATGCTGGTGCTTTCCGGTGGAACAAAATTTTCCATACTGCCTCCCCTTTCAAACAATAAAATCGCCCAAAACCTTGGCATTGGATTAAATATAAAAGCGCTTCTTGGCCAAACTTTACGCAGATCCCAAGAATCCGACAGAACCGCTAATGGATGGGAAGCTGACTTTGGCATAGTTTACAAGCCGAATAAATTTACTTCCATCGGGTTTGCCGGAATTAATATTTTGCCTTACAACTATTTAGGAAGCGGAGGGAAACTAACCTGGGACAACGGGACAACAGAAAGCATCCCCGCCGTTTATAAAGCTGGGGCTTCGATTAAAATTATCGGCGATGTCTGGTCGCCCATATACGCCGAAAACCAGGAGCTTCAGCTTAGCTTGGATTTAGAATCCGTAAAATCGGGCTCGCTCGCGTATTTGGTTGGGGCGGAGTGGGGAATTGCCGGAAGGTTTTTCCTACGCTCAGGATATTATTCAAAAGACCAAAAATCAGGGACAAGCATTGGGCTCGGCATTAGGGCCGCAGACTGGGGAATAGATTTTGCTTCCGGCAATTCCACCTGCGTATCCATATTGTATTTTCCCGAAGAATGGGTGTTTGAGAAAAAGACAATAAAACGGGATATAAGCATCCAAATGTCTGATTCGATAAATTTAATTTCCCCGAGCAATGATATTGTCACATATGATGACAGGATCCCGGTTGTCGGGAGCGTAAAGGCAAATCTGGATGTTTACATCAATGACCAGCAAATACATGTCGATTCTTCTAACAATTTTTCAGCCATTGTCCCGCTCAGCAACGGGAAAAACCTGATAATTGTTGACGGGTATTATCAAGGCGGGAGGACAACGGTTGAAAGGCGCGTTTTCCGCAAAGCTAAAGTAATTGTGTCTGAAGAAAAATTGCTGGAAAGAGAATTAAAATTCGCGAAAACCGCGGAAACCAAAAAGAAACTTGAAGAAGAAAAGAAAAAAATAGTTGAAAAGAAAGAACGGCTTGAGACATTGGTAACAATGGGCGTGGTGGAGGTTTCAGAAGACGCGGAATTTTCGCTTGAGGCCGCGATAACTCGCGGAGAGCTTTGCTCCTGGCTGGCCAAGGCGGCCAACCTGCCGCTCCAGCGGATAAAATCCGATCCTTTTAAAGATGTGCCCAAAGAACATCCGTTCGCCGCTTATATCAAGGCTGTAGCTGACAGAAAGATAATGAACGCGTTCTCAGATAATACTTTCAGGCCAAACGCGGTGGTTTCTGAAGCGGAAGGCAAAGAAGTGTTCAAAAAGTTCGGGGTAATACAATGAAAAAAATAGTTTTGGCAATATTTTTTATAGCCCAAGCTTTGGCATTTGGGAAAGAGCTTACCCGAGATGAAGCAATGTCGTACATTTCTAAAAGCGAAGCGATAAAAAAGAAAGAGTCGGCTCTTTTTAACTTCAAGGTCGGATATGACATTTCAAAAATAAACCGCGTCAAGCTGGTGCCAATAATCAAATACGTAAAAGCCGCTCCCATAAAGGTTCCCCCCGACGGCCGGACAGTTGTTGAGGTTACCGCGTATGTTGATGACCCCTCCGGCCCAAAAAATATCAGCGGAGTAAACGCGGATTTGAGCAGTATTGGTAAAATCGCAAATATGTCACTGGTAGACAACGGCCGCTGGGGAGACGCAATCGCGGATGACAATATTTATACCCTGCAAACCAATGTCAACCAACAAATTCCCGCAGGCGGCAAAGAAATCCCCGTAAAAGCCGCGAACAAAAGCGGCTGGATTGCGTTTTCAAAAACATCCCTGGAAATAGATAAAAATCCGACCATAATACAAGCTTTGGCTGATCCGGAAAAAGCAAAGAGGGGCGACAACGTTTCCCTTATAATTAAGGTTGAAAATCCCGGCAGGATTGAAGACATCTCCGGAATTACCGTAAACCTCAAAGAGCTCGGCCTTGAAGAAATCAGCCTTTATTTTTCAAGGGAAAATATATTTACCCGCATTATTTCAATCCCAAGCCAGATAATGCCCGGCATAAAAAAATTGCCCTTCCAAATTATTAACTTGGCAGGAGGGCAGGCTTCAGGCATAATATCTCTCGGAGTAGAATAAATATGTTTTCCACTTTCACTTTAATAGGGATTTTTACGGAAATATTCGCGTCCGGGATATTGTTTTCCGGGTTTTACAGCTTTATTAAAAGATTCCTGCTTCAAAAACAATGGAAAGACCTTACTTTAAGCTTAATCTTCGCCGCCTTTTCCGTTTTTACCGTTTCAACCGTGCTTTCCCAGATATTTTATAACCTTGACTGGGGAATTTCAGAGCAGATATTCCTTCAAAAAGTAATCGCCGTCAGCTTGTACATTTGCTCGTACCTGCTTTTAATTTTTATCAAACAAAAATTGAATTTAAAAAAGACAGTTATCTTTATTCTTGCCTTTATCCCCTTTCTTTTTTTCATATATCAAATTTTACTCACGCCCGCATCGCAAATAACCCTCAATTTCCGCGCGGATGTTTTTGAGCCTATTGTGTCGTTTGGAATGCTTCCTGAAGCGTCAAAACTGATTTTTGCCCTAATGTGGGTTGTCTATGGTTCCGTTGTCGGAATTAAATCGCTTTTTGAGAACCGCGCCAAAAGGGTTTTAGCGTTAATATCTTTTATTTCGTCGATTCTTTTTTTAGGGGCTTACGGCTTAACATTCTTATACGTAAATACCGGCGAAAGCGCCATCCTTTTGGTTTCATGGATATTTATGCTGGTCGGGATTTTTGGGATAACTATTGTGGAAAACATCCCGCCAAATTCAGTTTATGCCCTAAAGCCGTTTAATTTTTTCCGCTCCCGGGTATTGTTCAAGCTGATTTTCTTTTTTGTCATGCTGATTATTTTTCTTTTTGAGGCCACTACCTTGGCAACAATAAACCTAAGCAAACAGGCTCTTTATAATTCCCTTATTAATAATTACAAGGAGATTGCCCAAAATATTTCTGAAAAAGCATCTGCTAACTTTTCGGCAATCCAAAAACTAGTCGCCCAAAAATCCGTGGGCAGGCGGATAGTTTATATTATAGACCAGAATGGAATTATTATTGCCCATCCGGACTATACCCAAATAAGCCAAAAGATAACTCTTAAGCTAAAAAACATTATCCAAAATAAAATTGGCGGGGGCAAATTCCCTTCTGATGAATTTGGAGAAATAAATGTCGGGGCATTCGCTCCGATTAAAAATATCGGCGGCGCGGTAATAGTTGAAGAGCCCCTGCGCGAAGCATATCTTGAAATGAGAAAACTCGAAACAAACTCTCTCCTTTTTATAATGGCCGGCATTTTCCTAACTGTCCTGGTCGGCATATTTTTTGCCCAAAGCATTGAGAACTCAATCCGCCAGCTAATTTCCGGCACCGAGGCAGTTTCAAAAGGAGACTTAAGCCACAGGATTTTTATTGATTCAATTGACGAAATCGGGAGATTGGCTGCCGCCTTCAATAAAATGACAAAAGACCTAAAAGACAGCCAGGAACGGCTGATCTTATCGGAAAAATTGGCTTCGCTCGGCACCATGGCCGCCGGCATGGCTCATGAAATAAAAAATCCGCTGGTTTCGCTTAGGACTTTCAGCCAGCTTCTCCAGCAAAAATGGGAGGATCCTGAATTCAGGAATAAATTCGCGCAAATTGTCCCGAATGAAATTGAAAGGATAAACAAAATCGCGGAAAGCCTTTTAAAATTCGGCCGCCCGATGAAACCGGAATTAACTAATGTAAGCGTCAATAATATTCTTGAAGAAATCATGACGCTTTTTGAAAGCGAATGCAAAAAGAACAATATTAGACTAACAAAGAAGTTCGCCGATTTGCCGGAAATTACAGGGGACGCCCAGCAGTTGTCCCAATCTTTTGTTAATATCCTGCTTAACGCCATCCAATCCATGGAAGAAAAAAAAGGCGGGGATCTGATCATAAAAACCGATGTTGGAGAAGTGTTAAAGCTTGGCAAGCCGTCTCATGCCGGCGTTGAAAAAGAAAAAGGAGAACTTGTGTGGGAAGCAGAAGAAGCGCATTCCACTCCCATTCCAGCGGTATTTGTGGAAATTACCGATACCGGGCAAGGGATAGATCCGGAAAAAATAAAATCCCTTTTTGATCCCTTCTTTACAACCAAAACCAAAGGCACTGGGATGGGGCTTCCGATTACGCTAAGGATTATTGAAGATCATAAGGGCAGTATTAAGGTAAAAAGTAAAATTGGCAATGGAACCACATTTTTAATAACTCTTCCGCAGAAAATGGAGCAGATCTAAGCTTCTATTTTTCCCAAAAAATATTCTTCGTAGCTTTTTTCAACTTGCGCTAAGGGACATTTTGTTTCGGCATGGGTAAAATAATCTTCAACATCAAAGTTAATATTGCCGCTGGTTTGAATCCTTTCCGTTATCCCTCCGGGGATCGGCACATAAGTTTTATTTCTCAAGTTAGGCCCGATTTTTGAAATCCCATCTATAGACATTTAGTTTCTCCTACAGGTATATCGTAATAAGCTTGTAAATACTTGTATTAAATAATATAATTTCAAGTATGTTTGAAAGATTCAGCGAAAGATCAATCAGAGTAATTATGGCCTCCCAGGATGAGTCAAAGCGCTTGTCCTCAAGCTCGGTTGGATGCGAACACTTAATCCTGGGGATGATTAAGGAAAAGGATCAAACAATTGAAAAAGTCTTAGGCCATTTTAATATAACCCCTCCCGAACTAAAGACAACAATTGAGCAGGAAACAACAAGCATTAAAGATATTTCTCCAAGCGGAGAAATCCCTTTTTCCCCGGCGGTTAAAAAAGTTATTGAATATGCCTGGGAAGAAGCCAGAGGCCTGGGACACAGCTACATTGGTGTTGAACATATTTTTCTCGCGGTTTTAAGGGAGGGGTCTGGCATTTGCGGAAAAATATTCAGTACTTTGGGGATTTCGGCGCCGCTGGCAAAAAGTAAATTAATCTCAATGTTTGCCGAAGAAACAGAAAAAAAAGCAGCCCCCAGGACAAGCACTCCAGTGCTTGACCAATTTTCCAGGGATTTAACCCGCATGAGCCGCGAAAAAAAATTAGATCCGGTAATTGGAAGGGGAAAAGAAATTGAAAGAGTCATCCAAATATTATCCCGCCGAAAGAAAAACAACCCGGTTTTAATCGGCGAGGCTGGGGTTGGTAAAACCGCGATTGTTGAGGGATTGGCGCAAAGGATTATTTCCGGCAATGTGCCCCCAGTGCTTCTTGACCAAAGGGTTGTCTCACTTGACCTTGGGCTTATGATAGCAGGCACCAGATACCGCGGGGAATTTGAAGAAAGGATGAAAAAAGCGCTGGAAGAAATCCGCCGCGCGAAAAAGGTTATTGTTTTTATTGATGAACTGCATACTTTAATCGGCGCCGGATCCGCGGAAGGCGCGATGGACGCCGCAAATATTTTAAAGCCCGCACTGGCCAGGGGAGAAATGCAGTGCATTGGCGCCACAACCCTTGATGAATACCGCAAAAAAATAGAATCGGATCCCGCGCTTGAGCGAAGGTTCCAGCCAATTTTTGTTTCTGAGCCAACTGCCGCCGAAACAATTGAAATTTTAAAAGGACTGAAAAACCGTTATGAAGATTTCCATAAAGTAAGGATTAGCGAGGACGCGCTGGTTTCTGCCGTGCGCTTGTCGCAAAGATATATTTCCGACCGGCGCCTTCCGGATAAAGCCATCGATTTAATTGATGAGGCTTCAAGTAAAATAATGCTTAAGTCACAGTCAGCTCCTCCCGAGCTTTTGGAAATAATCAAGCAAATGGAAAAAATTAAAACGGAAAAAGAAACCGCCGTTTCCAACCAGGAATACGAAACAGCCGCCCAATTGAGAGACCTAGAGGACGAATTGAGGCAAAAATATGAAGAAGCTTCAAACAAGATGAAGGTATCATATGAAAATATGCCCCTGGTTGATTCTGAAACAATCGCCGAGGTCGTTTCTTTATGGACAAATGTCCCCGTAACCCAACTGACCACTGAAGAGACTGAAAGACTTTTAAAAATGGAAGACTCGATTAAATCCAGGATTATCGGCCAGGATGACGCTGTGAAAGAAATTTCAAAATCAATCCGCCGCGCGCGGGCAGGGCTCAAGGATCCCCGCCGCCCCATCGGCTCATTTATTTTTCTTGGCCCCTCCGGAGTCGGAAAAACTGAGCTTGCCAA
>WPAF01000034.1 GCA_009772965.1 Candidatus Saganbacteria bacterium | reverse complement strand
ATTGCCAAATTCATTTTCAACTTTTATATCTTTCCATGCCGCAAAATTCTCTGAGTACTGGAAATATTGCATATTGAGAGGCATAAAGTCGCGAAGGACTCCTTCGATCTTGGTTGGTGGTTCCTTAACAAGAATGGATTCGATATTTTTTTCTTTTCCGTTCACTATAATTGGGGTGCCTAAAACACGTCCTGCTGAAGCTTCCGATAATGAGTCAGGAAGAACCTCATGATAATTGGATAAGATTTTTATTGAGCCAGCTTCATTAGTAATATTGGAAGAAAGTTTTAATGCTGTCTGGTGGATCGCGCGATCAGTTGAACTCCCGCTTATGGGTGAATCAAAAATTGCTTCTTCTAACAAAGTTGTTTTGGTTCCATTAACTTCCTTTTCTTTTATTATTGTTGAACTGATCATTGTGTTGTGGGCATACATATAATCCCATGCATTATAATCATCTCTAGAATTTACATTTCCGATATTGCCAAGTGCCACAGCTGTAAAAAGTCCAGCAACTAAGCCAACCCCAACATTAGCTGGCCAAGGGATAAGAGAACTTGCAAATAAAGCGGTTTCTACAGCGCCAGAAACCCCTGCAATAGAAATACTTCTATAAACATAATGTATTCGCTTAGCATTAATTAAATTGGAAATGTTTTCCCCTTTTTGACTTTTTGATGAAGAAACAAAATCCCCATCTTCGAAAAAAGGATAACCAATTATCATCGAGAACATACCACCTGTAAGTTTTTCTTCTACATTTGCAAGTTCCTGAACACCAAATGGTATGACCGCTGACGATAAAATTCGCATAGGAACAGCTAAAAGAGTAATATAGGCAAACTCAGAATTTACATCATTTGCGGTGGGGACACCTCCAGAGGAAACAATAGAATAGGAAGGCACACCTATGGCTGGAATTGGGGCTGAATTAATTTCATTTAAAATGCTGCTTTCAGGCATTTGTTCTCTAATCAACTGATAATCCCCACGATTCAATTTCGCTAAAAATAAATCTGTTGCTCCTGTGCTAAGCCAATAATATAATGCAAAATTTTTAATTGCTGCAGCAAGTTTTGTTTTATTAAAAGCATTACTTGGATCATAAGCCATTAGCATCAACGTTAGAGGAATATAATACCTATAAGGTCGATTTATTTCTGCCCAAATACTTGCTTTACCTGAAGGGCTGCCTAAATGAGGAGTATTTATTGTAACTATCTTTTTAATATTCCCTTGATATAATCCGCTATTATTAACATAGTATCTTGCTGCTAATCCTCCTGCAGAATGACATATTAAAACAAAATTAGCTTCCGTTGTTCCGGCTTCGGTTTTTGCACTAGCCATAAATTGGTCGATTTCTTTTGCCCAATCCCTAATACTCCCAAATTTATCTTTAAAGCTGTATTTGTAAACCTTCGTTAATCCCAAGCCACTATTAGGAATCGACTTTGTCATAAAATTATAAATTTCTCCCATATCCTTAGCAGATCCTCCTGTACCATGAACAAGAAGGAAAATATAGTTATTTGCTGATTCTATATTTCTATTGCGATATTGATCTAAACTCTCATCAGCCAAGACACTTACTTTCAAGGCGCAAAAGAATAACAATAATAATATTGCTATTTTTAGCTTTTTTCTCATTGCAATTAATCGAATATTCAAGATTAGTTTTTTTCCTTTACAACCCTAACTTTGTACCATAAACCATTATAACCATAAGCCAGTCCCCCGTAATTTTCTTCATGTTTTAGCTCCATTACTAAACATAAATCATCAGGAAAGATCATTTTTAAATAATTAGCGTTTGGGCCGGTGTTATCTCGTACGAAAGCATCCTCGGCTGGATGAATTATGGCTTTAATATCTGCTTTCATCGTATCCATATCCCTTGCTCGAACCCAACCTTCATAAATTGCATAGTTATCGCTTTTTTCAATAGCTTTATAGCTCCAAAGTTTTTTTGTCATTTCTTCTATGCTGTCTATAGTTACATCAGATTGAGCATTTGAATTATTTGAAATTATTTTTTCTTGTTGAATAATTTCTTTGAAATTTTGTTTTATTATTTGAGTATCAATATTTGGACCAATATTAAGAAAAACCCAATGGTTTTTCCTTAAATAAGAATATCCTCCTCTCTCTTTTTCTTCTTCTGCAGCATTTTTTTCTAATATTTCTGTGGCTTGTTTTTCTTTTTCTATAAAACTTAATTGAGAATGGTACAACTCTTTATAATCATTCTCTATTGGTGCAGGATTAGCCAAAAGGGATATCCCATTAAAACAGTAATCTATTAAACCATTCAAAGTCAGTATTGAGCTGAGAATTACCCCTCCCCAAAATTGTTCTGCAGAGAGAGATTGTTCTGACTTGCTGGTTGCAATAATTATACCCCCAGTTGATAATAGAGTACCAAAAACAACTTGAAAAAAACCGCGATTTTTTCTTTGCTCTCCAATTTTTTCTGCAACATTAGCGACTCTTTCAACTGCAGACAGTTGTTTCGATGTTGCCTCTTCCGTAGCCCCAGCTACCGGCTGAGCTAAAATCACCACCATACAAACAACCAATGAGAGCGAAACTATTTTATTTAGCATCTTTCACATCCTTTTTCGATTTACTCCTCATATTCTCTATCCTTTATTGCCTTATTAATCTTATGCTTTTTAACTTAGCTGTCTCGCACTTGCCCGCTTCTGTCTTGCCATACATCGATATATACATTTATTAATTTCAAGTGTTTAGAAGGATTGTTATCTTTGTGGATTCTTGATTCTGAGACGAGTTTACTATTGAGCATCAAATAATTGACCCCCTATTTACAGAGCAGGGCTTATTCAGCCCTGTCCTCGTCCCTGCCTGCCGGCAGGCAGGTCTGCCTTAAAATTATACCATGTTTTCCTTATGTAAAGGGGATGCCGTTTGTAGCGCTCCAAGTAAAATCCGTTGAAAGCTGGATTCCTTTTTGATCAAACCCTATGGCACTCCCTTTTAACTAACTTTTTTATCATTTCCGCAGCTTTTTGTTTTGCCTTTTCAGTGTCTTTATCTTTAAGATTAATTTTGATGGTTAAGATGTCGCTTTCTTTTGCTCCTTGAGGCAGCAAGCCAATAGGAAATTCCGCGGAATCATCTTCTCCAAATAAAAGAATCGCCTTATCCCCTTCTATCCTATCTATTATGGCCTTAATCTTTATTTCCTTTTTCATTAAAATATAAGCCTCTGCCTTCTCATGGCAATGCTTTCAAGAATGCCAATTGCCGCCATATTTACTATTAACGAGGTGCCGCCGTAGCTAACAAACGGGAGCGGAATCCCCACCACCGGCAAAAGCCCGATCGTCATGCCAATATTAACAAAAGCATGGAAGCCGATTAAAACAGCTATCCCAACCGCGAGAAGGGATCCAAAAAAATCTTCCGCTTCCTGGGAAATAACTATCGCCCTCCAGATAATATTAAAAAACAAGCTTAAAACTATAACCGATCCAATCAGGCCAAATTCTTCCCCAATCGCCGAAAAGATAAAATCGGAATGCTGGATTGGAATAAACTGGAGCTGGGTTTGGGTGCCGTGAAAAAGCCCTTTTCCAAAAATGCCTCCCGCCCCCACCGCAATCATGCTTTGCAATGTATGATATCCCATTCCTCGCGGATCAAGCCCGGGATTTAAAAACGTGAGTATCCTCATTCTTTGGTATTCTTTCATCATTCCCCAAAAAATCGACAAAGCAATTCCAACCGCCAAATTAATTGCCATTATCATCGCCATGTCAAATATTTCAACCCTGCTGAAATAAAGGAATGCCCAAAGGACAAGCAAATACAAAAGCCAAAGATAAATGTTTTGCCTGAAAAGGACAGACAGTAAAGGAGTAAATATCATTACCACTAGGATAGGAGAATTTTTCGTATAAATAAGCATTCCCAGCGTCAAAGCGGCAATAATGATTGACGTCCCCAAATCCGGCTGTTTAAAGACTATAAGAAATGGCAGGGCGGTTATAAGCAGTGAAATAATAATGCTGGATTTTTCTTTTATTTTATCAAAATAAGCTGCCAGGGTTATAATCATTACAATTTTCGCGATTTCCGACGGCTGGAAAGAAAAAGGCCCAAGCATTATCCATCTTTGAGCCCCCATTGACGAAACACCTAAAAAATGGCCTGCCAGCAAAAGCAGTATCGTTAAAACAAAAAGAAAAGGCGCAAAATCTTTTAGCCGCTTATAATCAATAAATGAAAATATTCCCATTAATATAAAGCCGACAGTTATTGAACCAAGCTGTTTTTTTATAAATAAAAACGCATCTTTGCCGGCCTTTAATTCAGAAAAATAAGTGGTGCTGGCAATCATTAAAATACTGATAAGCAATAAAACGCAAACCGAATAAAATAAGCTTCGATCCGCGACCCTGAGCATCCTAAAATTAATCATCGGGAAAGTTCAATAGCTTTAAGCATTCCCTTGGCTTTGTTGATAGTTTCTTGATATTCCGCCCGCGGGTCGGAATCGGCGACAATGCCAGCTCCTGCCTGGAGATAGGCCTTGCCGTTATTTATTAAAATAGTCCTGATTGTTATGCAGGTATCCATTTCTCCTGAAAAAGAAAAATAGCCAACCGCCCCGGCATACGGTCCCCTCTTTTTATTTTCCAGCTCTTCAATAATTTCCATGGCTCTTACTTTTGGGGCACCGCTGACTGTTCCAGCAGGAAAAGAAGCTTTTAGCAAGTCAAACGCATCCATATTTTTATTTAACTTTCCGGAAACATTGCTGACAATATGCATCACATGGGAATATTTTTCAATTGCCATGCTTTCAGTGACCTTGACGCTGTTTGGCTCGCATACCCTGCCAAGATCATTTCTGGCAAGGTCTACCAGCATAATGTGCTCCGCTTTTTCTTTTTCAGAAGATAATAATTCTTCCGCCATTAAATTATCCTGCGCGTCATCGGCTCCTCTTGGCCTGGTTCCGGCTATCGGCCGAATGACCGCATCATTCCCATCCAACCTGACCATTACTTCCGGGGAAGAGCCAACTAACTTTGTTTGGCCAAAACTTAAGTAAAACATATAAGGCGAGGGATTTATCATGCGCAGCAAACGATATAAATTAAAAGCGTTTTTTTTCTTGAATTCCGTTTCAAATCTCTGGGATATTACCGCCTGGATAATATCTCCGTTTTTAATATAATCTTTCGTTTTATTTACCATGGCGGCAAATTGGGCTTCAGTAATATTCGACCGCATTTTTATTTCTTTTCCGGAGGCGGATGGAACTTCAAGCTCTGCCGGCTTTATTGGTTTTTTTAATTTTTTCTCAAGGAGTTTTATTTTTTTAACCGCGCCATCATAAGCTTTTTTTGGGTTTTTTAAAACATGAGCATTGGAAATAATCAATATTTTATGCTTTATGTGGTCAAAGGCAAGAATGGTATCTGTTGCCATCAATTGAGCCAAAGGCAGTTTTAGATCATCCTGATTTTTATTTTTTATGTTTTCAATAAAACGCACAATATCATAGCTTAAGTATCCAATAAGCCCGCCGTGGAAGCGGGGCACCCCTGGTAATTTTACCGGCTTAAATTGGCTGATAAATTTTTTAAGCTTAACAAACGGGTCTTCTTTTCCGTTAAACTTTAAAATATTTTTTGGATTGGCTCCCAAAAACGAGTAGCGGGCGATTTTTTCGCCGCCTTCGACAGATTCCAAAAGAAATGAATACTTCGCGCCTTCAGCAATTTTTTTAAAAGCTGATACGGGAGTTTCCATGTCGGCTGAAACTTCTTTATAAACAGGGATGAGATTTCCTTGTCCGGCAAGTTTTAAAAACTCTTCATAGCTTGGATAAATCATTTCTCCTCCTTATGATCGCTTCAGCCGCAATTAAATCTTCTGGCGTTGTAATCTTGATATTCTCGTACAAGCCCATTACCATTTTAACCTTAATCCCCAAATCTTCAACCAGTTTTGAATCATCAGTTGCTTTTGATTTCGCGTTTTTATACGCGCGGGTGATGATTTCATATTTAAACACCTGCGGGGTTTGCGCCTGCCAAATAATCGAGCGGTCAACCGTATCGCAAACCATTAAATCTTTATCTACCCTTTTAAGGGTATCCTTAATCGGCACGCCAACTACTGCCGCGCCGTATATTTTCGCGTCACTTATGGCTTTCTCAATTATATCAGGGGTTATAAGGGGTCTCGCCCCATCATGCACTATTACAAAATCAGTGTCTGCCGAAATAAGCTTTAACCCGTTTGATACTGAATCCTGCCTTTCTACCCCGCCCTCAACCACTTCCACCCCAAAACTTTTTGCTTTTCCTATATCATCACCTGAAACCACCAGTACAATTTGCTTTATTGTTTTAATGCTTTTAAAAACATCTAAAGTCCATTCGATTACTGATTTCCCTAAAAGCGGCAAGAATTGTTTCGGCTTTCCCATCCGCCTGCCAAAACCACCAGCCGCGATTATGACGGAAATTTTCATTTTGGCACCCTGGTTAAAACCTTGCAGCCGTTTTTTGTAACCTTAACCATATCTTCAATCCTTATCCCCCACTTTTTAAGATATATACCCGGTTCAATCGTAATTACTTGCCCTTCTAATAAAATATTGTTATTTCTCATGGAAATTTTTGGAGGCTGGTGGATCCTTTTACCCACTCCATGCCCGGTTGTATGCACAAAAAACTTTCCAAAGCCGGAATCAGCAATTGCTTTTCTTGCCGCATTATCTACTTCTTTGCACTTTACCCCTGCCTTGATTTTTTTTATCGCCGCTTTTTGCGCTTTTAAGACCAATTCATAAATTTTTTTTTGTAGTTTTGTCGGCTTGTTTAAAAAATATGTCCTGGTTAAATCTGCCTTATAGCCTTTATACGACGCGCCAAAATCCAGCATGACCACATCGCCCGGATCAATTTTTTTCCGTGAAGCATGACCATGGACAAGAGCAGACCTTTTGCCCGAAGCAACAATTATGCTAAAAGCTTCTTTTTCCGCGCCTTCTCTTTTCATCTCATTTTTAATCCACCTAGCATAATAAAGCTCAGACTTGCCCGGCTCAAGCTTTAACTTTTTAAAAACATTTTCAGTTATTTGAATTGCTTTATTTTGTGAGTTCAACTGCGGCCTTTAATCCAAGAAGATAGCTATTTAATCCAAACCCGGAAACTTGCCCGGTAGCGGCTCCAGCGATCACTGAAGTATGCCTAAATTCTTCGCGGGCATAAATATTTGACAGGTGCACCTCAACTGTTGGAATGCTTACCGCCGCTACCGCATCCCTAATGGCAACGCTGTAATGGGTGTATCCGGCAGGATTAATGACAATCGCGGAAAATCCCTCCTTTTTGGAAGAGCCGATTTTTTTGACAATTTCCCCTTCGCCTGAAAGCTGGACAATTTCAGTTTCAACATTTAATTCCTTAGCAAGATTATTTATTTCCACGTTAATTTGATCTAACGTAAGCTTGCCGTAAATAGAAACTTCCCTCTCCCCCAAAAGATCTAAATTCGGGCCATGGATTACCAATATCTTCATCTTCTTCCTCCTATACTGTGTTATAATTTTAACAAAACATGGATGATTTGTCGATAATAATCGCAAGTAAAAATAACCGCAAACTTTTGGAAGAATGCCTCGCCTCAATTTTCCAATCAACAAAAAAGTATTCCTTTGAAATAATTGTTGTTGACAACGCCTCTTCAGACGGCTCCCAGGAGATGGTTAAATCCAAATTCCCTTCGGTAAAACTGATTGAAAACAATGAAAATATGGGTTTTGTTAAAGCGTCAAACCAAGGGCTTAAAACTATTAACGCCAGATATGCCATGCTCTTAAACGACGATACCATTGTCAAGCCCAATACTTTTGACGCAATGGTTGAGTTTATGGATAATACAAAAGAGGCCGGCGCCTGCGGACCCAAATTGCTTAATATTGACGGCACAATCCAGCATCAGGGAGGAGTATTTGGCAAGAAATTCTTCCTTTCAAAAAAACCGACAGCGGTAGGGTTTCTTATCGGCGCCTGCTTAATGGTGCGCAAAGAAATAATTGGCCAGATCGGCGTTCTAGATGAAAACCTTTTCTTTTATAACGACGACCTTGACTGGTGTATCAGGATCAGAAAAACCGGCTTTAAGATATTTTTCCTGCCACAGGCAGAGGTTGTCCACTATGGCGGATACAGCAGTAAAAGGGTTTTTAACCGCCGGCTTTTTGTAGAGGGCTTCCGCGGCGGCCTATATTTTTGTAGAAAGCATTATGGGCTTGCGGCTTATCTTATTTATAAGTCGTTGTTATTTGTTGGGATATTATTATATTTGCCCTTTTTCATCCTTTCTTATCCATTCAAACGTGAAAAGTTTATCGACAGGCTTTTTGCTTATTTTGATATTTTGATTTTAAGCCTGCGTTTTTGAGCATTTCATAATCCTGCAGTGCGAAAAAACATGTCAATGAATATTAATATTCTTTTGCATAAAGATGGAATGTTCCAATATTTTCACAATTTCTGCCATATATTCAACAATTGCTTTTTCACTCCCTGGCAAAACAAAAATTAAGCTTTCTCCTAATACCCCAGATAGGGAGCGGGAAATAAGCGCGCGCGGATTATTTTTTCCGTATTTCAAACGAATAAAATCCATAATACCCGGCAGTTCCAACTTTAATAAAGGCTTAATTACGTCCGGAGTGATATCTTTTGCCCCAATTCCAGTTCCCCCAGTGGTAAAAACAATCTCTGGTTTGTCTTTTTTTATTTTTCTTATTTCTTGGAGCAATCGGCTTTTACTGTCTGGAATTAAAACTCGCGAAAGTTTAATTTTCCAAGGCCGCCCTTGAAAAAACTTTTCCAAAAGCTCGGCAATTTTTGGCCCGCTCTTATCTTCGTACTCTCCCAAGCTCGCCCGGTCACTCAAAGTAATAATCTTAATATTAAGCTCTTGCGGGATATAATTTATCGGGTCATTAATTCTTATTTGCCCTCCCTTAAGGACTCGGCAAAAAATACCTTCCTTAGGCATAACACAGCGCCCGATCTCTTGAAAAATAGCACAACTTCTGCCATGGCACTTTTTTCCAATCTGCACCACTTCTAATAAAACTGGTCCAATTTTAAAACGGTCTAACAAAGAAACTCCGGACAAATCTATCCCTTGGGTAGTAATATTTTCTGCAAACTCTCCGGGCTTAATATTTTTCTTTTCTTCTTTTGAAAAAACATCGATTCTTTCTTTGGCAAGTAAACTCACCTGGCGGTGCCAGGAGCCTGCATGCGCATCCCCCACAATACCTTTTTTATCGAAAAAAACCTTCTGCACCGGGTTTTTTATGGCTCCTTTTTCTTCAGATATATTTAATGAGAATACTTTAGGCTCTTTCATTCATTTCTCCTTTAATTTTTTTTACCAGATAAACTTGTTCTATTCGCATATTTTTATCCACGGCTTTGCACATATCATAAATAGTTAAAAGTGCCAGGCTGACCGCGGTCAAAGCTTCCATTTCTACCCCGGTTTTGCCCAGGCATTCAACTGTTGATTCAACCACGATCTGGTCTTTTTTAATCATAAAGTTAATATCAATATTGGTTAGCAGTAATGGGTGGCAAAGCGGGATTAAATCACTGGTCCTTTTGGCCGCCTGAATTCCGGCAATTTTAGCAACAGCAAAAACATCCCCTTTTTTTATCTGGTTTTCCTGAATTTGCTTGATCGTTTCTTTTTTTAGGAAAATTGAGCCTCGCGCAACGGCGATTCTTTTTTGATCCGGCTTGGCTCCAACGTCAACCATCTTTGCTCTGCCTTTTCTGTCTACATGACTAAACCCTTTGTTATCCGCCAATTTGAATCATCTCCCTTTTTAACGATTTATAACCTTTTTCAGGTTTATTTTCAATTGCTTTGACAATGGCATTTTCAATTCCTTCTTTCCTGATGTCAAATTCAAGGTCTGAAAATAAACAAGACTTTATTTTGCCATCTGCAGTTAATCTCAAACGGTTGCAAATTGAGCAATTACCGCCCTCCCCACCCTCAACCCCATAATAATCCCCGCTTTTTAAATCCATCTTTTTGATAAAGCGGACTTTAAGTTTATTTTTATCCGCGAACAATTTAATTTTTCCTTTTTCATCAACGTTAAAACCATCAACTAAGACAACATTAAGCTTTGTATTTTCAAAACCTGCGTCCTTTGCCGCTTTGATGCCGGACAATGCATCTAAAAGATTTCCTCCACGCGTGATCTCGCTGTATCTTTTTTCGTTAAGAGAGTCTAGGCTGATATTTAACCTGGATAAGCCGGCTTTTTTTAATTCTTCAGCATATTGCGAAAGAAGCGTTCCGTTAGTAGTCATCGACAATGTTTTAACGCCGTCAATCTTTGCCAGTCGTTTAACCAGATCAATAATACCCTTCCGGATCAAAGGCTCGCCGCCGGTTAAGCGGAATTTATAAAAACCCAGTTTTACGGCAGATTTAACAACTTCTTCAATCTCTTCAAAACTTAGAATATCCTTATGCTCCTTGAGTTTTATCCCTTCAGGCGGCATACAATAAGTACAGCGTAAATTACACCTATCAATAACTGATATTCTTAAATAATATATTTCTCTTTTAAACCGGTCTAACATCAACCATTGTTCCTTTTTTAATTTTTTTAATGCCTTTTTTTATTTGCATTAAACCATTGGCTTTAGTCAATGCCAAAATATGGGCTGATCCATGAAAAGCTATCAATTTAACTCCTTTTTCCCCAAGCATAATTGGGAAATACTGTTCTCTATTTGCATCTCTTCTTATGAAATCATTCAGCAATATGTATTTTTTTAAATTCGTTCCCGCTTTCCTGCCAACTATTTTATCTAATGCAGGGACAACAAACAGTTCAAATACAGCAAAAACAGAAACAGGATTGCCCGGCAGGCCAAAGATAAGTTTTTCACCTTTTGTGCCAAATACAGTCGGTTTGCCAGGTTTAACAGCAATTTTATTAAAATGTATTTTAACCTCGCATTTTTTTAGTGCCTCTTTGACAAAATCATAATCACCAACTGAAACCCCGCCTGATAACAATAAAATATCTGAATTTTCCAATCCTTTTTTTATCAGCTTTACCGTAAAATCAAATTTGTCCCTGGCAATACCCAAATACTTTCCGCAAATCCCTCGCCTTTTTAATTGCGCTAAAATCATAGAGCTGTTGCTGTTTCTTATCTGTCCTATTTTTGGCTTTAGTGATGGCTCAACCAATTCAGAACCAGTTGAGATAATTGAAATTCTTGGCCGTCGAAATACTTTTACCATTGTTTTTCCAACTGCCGCAAGCATGGCAATTTCCTGGGGGCGGATTTTCACACCTATATTTAATATTTTTTTCCCGGCTTTGATATCTTCACCATTTTTTGAGATGTTTGTTTTATTTTCGTAATGCGTAACTCGTAATGCGTGATCAGAAATTAGTCTAGCATCTTCTACTTTGACCACCTTATCCGCACCAAGCGGCAGCATTGCGCCTGTCATAATCCTTGCGCACTGACCAGTGTGGATCTTTTTTTTCGGCGCTGTGCCCGCAGGAATGTCCTCAATAATTTCAAAGACTTTTGAAGGATCCTTGGAATTAATGGCAAAACCATCCATGGCAGAACGATCAAATGGGGGCATATATATATCAGAATAAATATTTTCTGCTAAAACACACCCAAAGGAATCAACGATTTCCCTCTCTTCAATACCTATTGGATTTGAATGTGCCAAAATTATTTTCAAGGCTTTTTTTGCGATAATCATATTATTTGCACCGCCATAGCTTTAAAAACCAGATAAAGGCTTTTACCTTTTGAAATATCCATTTCTTCAGCGGAAACCCGCGTAATAACAACATTAAATATTTCTCCGGCATTTATTTTAATCTTATAAGTCAAACCTAGCGGGATAATTTCTTCAACTATGCCCGATAAGCAATTGCGGGCGCTTGTGCCCAATATTTTCTCTTTTGAAAGTATAATATCTTCTGGATGGACAATCGCCCATGTTGGGCTTTTTTCTAAAGCAGTTGTTTCAAAGCATGTCTTTTCATTTTTAAAATAACTGCGCCCCTCAACCTGCGAAACAGATCCATGATAAATATTTTCAATCCCTAAAAATGATGCAATGCTCTTTGATGCCGGCTTTTGCACCACTTCACCAGGCCGCCCTTCCTGCACAATTTGCCAGTCAATCATAATCATTAAGTAGTCTGCTAAGGATAAAGCCTCTGAAATGTTATGTGTTACCCAGACAACATCAATATTGTTTTCAATGATTATTTTTTTAAGGTCATTCCTAAATTGCAGCTGTGACGGTAAATCTAAATTGGCAAAAGGCTCATCAAGTAATAGTGTTTTTGGCTCAAGCGCCAACGCTCTTGCTAAAGATACTTTTTGCGCTTCGCCGCCGGAAAGCGTTGTTGCCTGGCGCAAGGCAAGATGTTTTATCCCTAATTTTTCCAACCATTTATCAACTTTATTCTTCACATCTTTATCTTTACGCAATCGCAATCCCATTGCCACATTTTCCATAACTGTTAAATCAAAAAGAAGCGGTTCCTGAAAAACCATCGCCATATTAAGATCTACTTTTCCGGATTCAATCCCCATAAGCTTCCTTAAATAAGTGCTTTTCCCCGCCCCATTAGGGCCCAACAAAGCGGTAATCATCGGTTTTTTACTCTCTGCTGTATTATTGTCAAACCTAAATTAACTGAAAAGGACAGCGCCAGCAAGACTAGGCCTAAGGCCACAGCCATATTAATTTCTCCTCTTTGCGCCTCTAGTACAATTGCAGTGGTCATCACCCTGGTTTGGTCTTTTATATTCCCGCCCACCATCATTACCGCGCCTACTTCAGAAATAATCCCGCCAAATCCCGCCATTACTGCCGCCAATAATGAAAGACGGGTTTCTCTCATCAACAGCCAAACTAAGTTTAATCCCCTAGCGCCAAGAGCCCTGGCCTGCCAAATCATTTTTTGCGGCACCTGTTGGATGGCAGCCATGGTTAGCCCAGAAATTATAGGAGTTGCTAAAATGATCTGGGCTATAACCATGGCAATTGGGGTATAAATTATTTCCAGAAAGCCTAATGGGCCTCCCCGCCAAAGGAATAGCAAGACTAAAAGTCCCACCACTACAGGAGGAAGCCCCATTCCTGTATTAATAACAGCAACCAATATTTTTTTACCGGGAAATTTATTAAGCGCAACAAAGAAACCCAGGCTAAACCCAAGAATAACGGAAAAAAGCAGGGCTGTGCCCGATACTTTAAAAGTCAATAAAATTATATTGAAAATTTCCGAATAATTAACGGGCATCCGAAAAAAACAGCGCTCCTTTATATTTTTCTTTTCCAAACCCCGCAATAGTCTTTTGTATAGCAGGAGAGATTAGAAAGTCGGAAAATGCTTTAGCACCTTCATGGTTTATCTTTGGAAATTTTTCAGGATTCACTTCTATCACATGATAAGAATTAAGCAATAACTTATCCCCTTCATATAATATTACTAATTTAAGCTTATCTTTATAACTTAAATATGTCGCGCGGTCAGAAAGTAAATATGCTTTTTTCTGGTCCGCAATCATCAATATGGCGCCCATACCCTGGCCAGATTCTATATACCAGGTATTAGAAAGAAGCGTAGTTTTAGGCCAGACAGAAAGCTCTTTCTTGTGGGTTCCAGATTTGTCGCCCCGCGAAATAAAAAGGGATCCTGTTCCAGCAATCTTGCCAAATGCCTCTCGCGCGTCTCTTGCTGAATTAACCCCTGCAGGATCAGCTGGCGGGCCAACGAGGACAAAATCATTGTGCATTATAGCTTTACGGTTGATCCCTGCTCCTTCTCCCACGAGCTTTTCTTCATCAGCGGGAGAATGCACAAGCAAAACATCGGCTTCTCCCCTTTTCCCCATCTCCATAGCCATACCGGATCCAACCGCAATGGTTTTAACCGAATAGCCGCTTTGCTTTTCAAACATTGGGATTAAAACATCTAAAAGCCCTGTATCAACCGTGCTGGTGGTAGTAGCAAGAATGAGATTTTTGGAAAATGCAAAAGAAGCCTGAAGCAGGATAAAAGCAATTAAAAGCCATGTGACAAATCTAATCTTTTTCATTTTTTTCTCCTTTCCAAAGATGGGAGGCTTAAAAGTTTCTCTTTAAACCCTTGGTCCAAAGTTTTTATCTTAGGACGCCGTCCTGGCTGCCATATTCAATCAAATGAATTTAGGCAGCCAGAATCGGAGATTTTTTTATATTTGAGTCTGGAACTCGAGAATTAATGTGTTATTATTTATTTGTGTTGTCTCCTCATTAATCATATTATAATTTATTATTCCTTTAGTTGTTTTATCAAAATAACACCCATAACCCAAAGTCAATGTATTCACAATATTACCAGTCGTAGTTGTATCTAGATCATATACTTCGTACTTAACCAAAGGCTCATGATTATCAAACATTCCAGAAAGCTGTAAATAATAATCTTGAATCTTAGCGGCAATATTTTGCCCAGTTAAATACTCAGCAACAACTTGATATGGAGAGAATTTATATTCAACATCCATCCCTATATCTTTTTTACTTATTTCCGTGACTCCGGCTTTTCCATAATATCCGGAAAGACCAAGGTCTAAAGAATCATTTTTATAGTTTATTCTTCCAACAATATCCTTAGTCTTATTGACATCTGCGCCGCCAGTGCCATTTATAATAGCTCCATCATAATATAATCCGGCAAACATTGGAATTTCTCCCATTGCGCGCACTCCATAGTCCCTCGCAGGAACAATTAAACCATAATATGTCGGGTTAAATCCTGCAGCAAAAATAGTTTTATATTTTGAGGAATCATATCCAAATGGCAATAAAAACTGCCCAACCCTTAAAGTTGTATAGGGTGTTTTAAATTGGGCATAGACATCCGTAAGCGTCACATTAGCTCCTGTTGAAAGAGCCGAAAAATCCGGCTGGACTAAAAATGTAATATCTGGAGTTATCTCGCCGGTTAGCTTAATCCTTGCCCTTGAGATACTCAGTGTATCCGCGGTCGCCAATACCTCGCTGGCTGTATAGCGCACCCTAAAAGAGCCATTCATTGTTAATTTTTTCAGGAAAGATGTAATTTCCACCTTTGTTTCTGGAACCGGTGCTGGAACAGGGACAATGATGCTGGGTTTTTCAAATTCACTTTTTATTTTTACAACAGATTTTTTTACTACCTTTTTAGAAACTGCCCCAAAAGACACTGAAGAAACTACAAATAAAAAAATTAACCAAACTATAACCTTTTTCATTACAACACTCCTTTTAAACTATTAATAACCGACCTGTCCTCCTTTCTAGCTTTATTATTCTTCAACATCCAGTTTTTTAAGTTCAGCATATGTAAATACCGGGCCATCAGTACAGCAATACTTGTGTCCAATATTGCAGTGACCGCACTTTCCAATTCCGCATTTCATGTGCATTTCCATGGTT
>WPAF01000053.1 GCA_009772965.1 Candidatus Saganbacteria bacterium | reverse complement strand
TTAATTATACCTTATTAAAATGATTTGTCAATACTTTTTTTGAATTTTTTTGTTCTTTTCGTATGTGGTGGTGACGGCCTCCATGTTCACCACCCCTAACTCCTCCTAATGGTGAACAATGACATGCTTGCCACTATATATAGTATCCACCTGAGGAATTTTGCCGACATTACTGACAGTTTTGTACACATTCTCCTCATCCACATCCACCACATTTTTCTCACAAAAGCAACATATATAGACATGATTTCGTGGAATGAATACCTACAACAACATTCTGCCGGATTGATACAACTATCCTTTTCTTAGGGCTACCTGGGGGAGCTAAACTTTTCGTTATCCACAACCCTTTATTGACCTATCTACCAGTGGACCTCTTTCAGGAAGGTTATCTCTTCTTCTTCCTTTTGCCGCCGCGGATCATCTTGGCTCTGGAGATATCTCCCTGCTTGTCTACAAAATATAGATACCCCTCTTCTTTTTTGACCCCGACCTTTTTTACCTTCTCTGCCATCTATTTTATCCCCCACTCCCCCACTTTTTTTACTCTTAATAAATCCAGTATTTATTTATCTGGCAAAGTATCAAAAATAACTGCTTCACCTGTATAAATAAATCCGCTGCCCTTTTTTTGCCCCTTAACATTAATAACCGCATTAGCCCCTTGAGCGGTTGCATTATCCGCCAGATTGCTTAGAGCCTTGAATATAATTACTACTACGCCCTCTTTTAAAAATACCCGCTCAGTTTTATATTCACCCGTTACGTGGCCTAAACTTTTGTATGAACAGTTTTCTGGAGGAAGGCCTTCATAAATCGGAATTTTTAATTCCAGGGCTTTGCCTTTAAACCTGCTAAACTTAACTTCGTTCGCGCAATATCCTTTTGTTGCAACATAGCCTGCCAGGATTAAAACAAATGTAATGATTAATAACTTTTTCATTTATATTTCTCCCCCACCCCCCCTGCTCTTTTCTTTTGCCTTGTTCAAGTCTCCCCCGCATCCTTTATGCAGATTTAATTTATGGCATGGAATTCTTTTTGAAATTCCAACCACTGAAAATCGTGCAAGAGTTATCGCGAAGCGATTTTCTTGTTTCTCTTAAAATTTTTCAGGGCCCCAGCAGTTTAAACAGCTCTAGATGAAGCCGAGGATCCTGCGTTATGCCCATTTTCTGGGAATGAGCGGCCAGTTTAAAAGGCCTATGGTTAACCGCCCCTTCAATAAAAGCGTCTTTGGGTTTAACAGCGGAATCGTCTCCGCCGGAAAAACTATGCACGCCTTTCTTTGCAGTCTGTAAAAGGCGGTTTCTCACGCCAACCTGATTGATTATCTTGATAAATTCCGAGTCAGAAGCCATGTTATCGCACTGTTTCCTTATGCCGTCGCTCCATTTCGGCCGGAGCATTTCGTCAAGCCCCGTATACTTGGATATATCCGCTGGGACAGATCCTTTGTAGGGCGTTGCGGCTGTAATAACGAAACCGACGTTATTGAGGGGTTTTGTTTTGATGAATTTTTTGACCTCCGGGTAATTATCCAGCGCGGGATCAAGAGTTACCGCGGAGATAATGTCCAGGCCGCCCATGCTGTGGCCAATAAGATCTATCTCTTTTATGTCCTTCTTGCGCATTTCCGCTCTTATCTTATTTTTTAAAAGCTCGGCAAATTCAAAAAAGCAGATATATTTATAGCTGGGATCAGATTTAAATTCAACCTTCTTTATTTTCCCCCTATTGTCCCGGGTAATAGTAATAGCGTTTTTGTTTTTAGTGAGCTGAATATAATGTATTTTTTCGGGGTTTCCCACGATGTATTCCCAGTCTTTGACAGTATATTCCCAATCAGGGAGTCTGTCTTCTCCGGATTCTGTATATGGTTCTGTCCAGCAGAGACACGCCTGGTCCGTCCATCCGGGGACGAAGAAAACATCTCGCTTTAGAATAATTTTTGATTTTTTTAAAGCTCTGAGTTTCATCCGGGCTTCGGTTTTCTGAAGACTTATTTCTGTCGGCATGTCGTCTCCTTTAAATACTGCTTATCCGTTTATCTTTTGTAATACAAATTTTACCACACTCCCCCACTTCTTTCAATTCAAATAAAAAACCGATATTGATTTGCGATAGCAAGTCCGTTCTGCAAAACTCGGTTTTGGAGTTATCCACAGGGTGTTTTATTTTGTTGGTCACACCCTTGATTCGGCCGGAAAATGTGTTATACTTTAAATAAGGCTGGAGCGAATTCCCCCCCAGTATCGGCTTTGGGAAAAGTTTAAGAGCCTTGTCGTTCCAGCCTCGTTTTTTTAAGATCTCCCCTACCCTATCCCAAAAATTTCATTTTTTTCTTGACATTTAACTGATCATAGAGTAACATTTATACTAAAAAGGAGGCAAGGCGTGAACCAAGAAGAAAAACAAGTC
>WPAF01000002.1 GCA_009772965.1 Candidatus Saganbacteria bacterium | reverse complement strand
CATGTCGATAAAGTTGCATCCTTACATTCTATCATCTTTCCCTCATCCTAAAGGGTTCGCCTGAAGGCGAGGGGTTTGCTCCCAAAGCTTTGACACTAAATTTTTCGGTAACAGTTTGAGGATATAAATATCCGATATCAGTAAAAAGACCGTGATATTCCACAACTAAACGCACCGCATCCTGGCTAATAGCAGGATTTAACTTTAAACTCGACCACAAGGAAATATCTTCCAACATACGGCTGCCTACTTCCGGATGATTGCCTCCACCTACAGATCCCCCCGCATAACCAATGTCATGCAAACGTACGCCTGCTTCAAGATCCCTAATTTCCGAAGGGGACAAACTATTTAAATGCCCTAAAATCCATTGCATATGGTCAAGATATGTTTTTTTGTCTTCAAAAGCACGGTTTTCTGGAAGCATTTGGAGATAAAAAGAAAGCTTTTTCCCTTTTAATAAATGAAGGAAATTCCGCGTAACTTCTTTTACATGGGCTAAGCGTTTTTGGGAAACACCAATTTTCCCCTGCACCTGATAAATATTGCGGCATTCAGCGGGAGATAAACCGCTTACTCGTGTTGACATAATTATTTCCTCTTAATTTTATTTCGCATAATTTGATTATAAATTTCATCTGAAATTATTTTTATTTATTTTCGAAATATTCTAGAGGGATCGATAAATTAGTAAAGGGAGGAAGAAATGTATACTTTTAACTCCGGTCTATCAACTGCTCGTCTCACTACTTTTGGAAAAGCCAGGACTGATACCAGCCAAAGGGACTTTTTAAAGCAAGCTGTTCACAACTAAGAATTAGAAGTGCTTCTTAGAGAAAAAGCCTCAGTAGCTTTGTCGCTAATACCAGCTGATTTACGCGCGAAGCTTGAAGAAATGCAAAAAACCGGCACTCCACCAAGCGATGCCTTGATTAAGGAAATAAAAGGACACGCTTTAGATGGGAACCGCTTTTTTGATGCAGATATTGAACCCCTTGAACCAGGAGATTTATCCGTATTAACCCCTTACGCTCCTACCATTGGGGATACCACTTGGGATATCGACCAAATAATTGCACATGATACGGATGAATTAAGGTCACTTATTGATGAAGGGAACTCTGAACTCGCCAATAACCAGGTTGATCTTAACACTTCCACCGCTGTTGTCGGTTTGCCAGCCGCCGGGGTTGCCTCCCGCGCTGCAAAATGGATCGCAGAAAGCAAAGGACATGAAGAAATTGCCAGAAAAATCATGGAGATGGCTGGGTCAACTTCTACAATTCCTCCCAGATATCTTTACCCAATCGCCACAGAATATGGCATTGAAACTTTAATCGGGATAATGTTAAAAGCTGGCCATATGATAGGAAAAAATCTGGGCGCCAGTATTTCCACATTAACAATGCTCAATTACCTTTTCATTGACGAAGTTATTGATACTTTAGGCCCTGAATTATCTAGATTGCCGGATTTTTCTTTTGAAAATATCGGGCTTTTTACCCAGTCCGTATCAAGAAGGCTTTTCTTAACCGACCTGCAACCTAACAATACTTTAAACCCTACCGGACATGGTGATTTTCCTAATGCTTTAGCTAGATTCAAGTTTTACAGCTATTTAAAAGCACGGGGCATTAAATATTTTGTTTTTTCCAATGCAGATGAATTTTTGTGGTCCCCGAATGGCCTTGTGATCGGCATGGCAAAAAAATTTATCAGCCAAGGTTACGCGGGGATAGCAATTCTTGTCCCAAATACTAATGGGCAATCAGGCGGCGGGCCGGTAAAGAAAAAAAATAATCCAAATTATCACTTCTTATGTGAAGAACCCTGTCAAGCCAAAAGCCAGTTAAATAAACGCTTAGTCGGGCTCAACACAACTTTTTATGTGATGGACATAGACTTTTTATTAGCTTATGAAACTAATTTACAAACCCTTTCCCCTGCGCTTGATATTAAAACTACAGCCGGTAGAAACGGCGGGCAAGAAGTGGTAATAGCTTTAGAAAGTTGGGCTGGAAGCGAGTTTTCACATCCACATAATTCCAATCACCCGCTTGGCCTGCGAATGTTATTTTTTCCCCGGGCTGGAGTTTTTACGGGAATAAAATCCTTAGAACAGTCTCATTCAGATAAGATCCCACCAGAAATAGCAAGCACCCAATTTGAAATGACGTATGAAAAATATATCCAACACATGGCAAACAAGGTTCCCGTAGTAAGGAAAGCGATTATTCACCAAGATAAGAATGTTGCGGAATTATTGTTTAAAAATGATTATAGCTACTTGATTTGATATAGCTGAAATATCGCCCTGGATCTGACGATATATATATATGAAAGAAGGGGGTGGTTATAAATGGGATTGGCAGGCTCGGCAGGAAACAATAAATCCTTCGCCGTAAATTTTGGCTCGAGCTTCCGTCCTTTTGCCAGCCGTTTTGACGTAGCGCGCCACATCCAATCCCTTTCAAGCAATCTTCCAGCCACAGAAGAAAACAAAATCATTTCCCGCCTCCATTCTTTGGGAATAATCAAACCGCATATAAACGATTTTGAGTCTCTAAAATCAATCCAAGCGGATGATATCAGAAAAAGAATCACCTCTAATCGCCTTGAAATGGCTCTTTATTCAATGGTCAATGTCCATCCAGAAATACCTGCCGAGCAAAAAGATGCTCCCTGTGAAGTGGAATTTATCAATACCAGCAATCAGGTAAGCATTGTCAACCCCAAACTCCGCACCCGCGCAATTTCACGCACCACCGACATTGTTTGGGGAATATACCAGAGCATCACAAGCGCTCTTCCTGAATCATCATCAACGCTCCATCTTAAATTGTTTGGATTAAACATACCCTTGAGCCAAAAAACCGGCATGGCCGCCGCTTTTGGCGCGACCGCGCTCACTGCCTTTAACGCGTATGCCATAAGTTCCGGCCTTTCAAGCGTTTTAGCTCTCCCCTTAATTGGCTCCCTTTTGGCTTCCCCCGCTTTGGCATTAATTGGCGGCGTTTTGGGCGCTGCCTCTATTGCCACGTTGGTTTTAACTATTTGCAATCCCGCTTTTCGGGAAACATTTATCAGAAGCGTTTTCCCGCTGTTGGCGTTTGGGGCATCGCTTGGAGTGCGGTACTTGCTGCTTGCGATCGGAGCGGGAGGATTTGTTCAATTTTTAGGTTCTTTTGGAACGCTAGTCGCGCTGCACGCGGTCAGAGGGTGCCTCTCCCACTACCTTATTGAACTGCCAAGAATAAAAACGCTTGCCAGCGATCCAATTACCAAAGAACACCTTGCTAAAAGAGATACCGCGTATAAAATACTAAACCAGTTAAAGGATGTGGCACAAGGGATTTTCACCCCTGACTCTTGGATCGAGGTTGAGATGAAAGACCCTAAAGACACGGTACAAAGCAAAGACAATCTTTTGCCTGATGATAAAACAATAGAAAGAAAGACAGTTTTGAACGTTATGGCCTGGCTCCAAACCCAATCAAAAATAGCTGACTTGTCTTCTGAACACAAAGAAGCCGCAGAAGAGCTGTACACGCTTATTGAATTTTTTAAGAAGCAATGGGAAAAAGAAGGAAAAAAAACAGACAGCCAGGATTTTGCATCAAAAATAACTTCAGAAGTTGTGCTCTACATGTCAGACCATGCAAGACAGATAAACGATTTCCGCCAGCCAAACCAGTGGCTGATCGGATTGACCAGGATTTCCAGGATTTATAATTGGTTTTACCCCGCGCTCCTTATCCCTTGCTGGGTTTCAGGAAGTTTTAACCCCTTAAGCGCGCTGGTGTTTGGCGCCATTTTCTTTTCCCAAATTTATTATTCAGTCGGCGCGGTCTGGTACAACAAAATCACTGAAACCTCGGAATATATTGAAAACACCGGTTTCGCGGAACTGGGCGAAGTCGGCAGCATTGATAAAACGGCTGTTAAGAAAATTTTAAATGGCTTACCGCTAGACCATGCAAATAAAGTAATGGCTGATTTGTTTAAAGATCCAAACGCGGAGCTTTTATACTTTAAGCACAATTACCGGTTTACTGCCACAACTTATGACGAAACTATTTTGCCATATGACAAAAAAGAAGAAATACTCTCCCTTTTGGACGGCAATCGCCCAGGCATTTCAACTGTGCGCTACTCAAACAAAGGGACGCTTTCCCGCAACGGCGCCCTGCCCGCCTACATGCAGGCAGACATCCTAAACTATGTCCTTTATGGGAAAAATTACCATGTAATCTTCAACAACGACTCCCCTAACCATTTTTGGTTTGAAGTGGTCGGATCCACCCAGATGGCCCGTCAAATAGAAGGACGGATGCAGGTTATTTTAGAGAAATTAAATGATCCTAGATACTCTGCCCATTTTAATCGCATGAACGCCAGAGAAAAGCTCAAACTTGCCTTTGCCCTTTCTATTAAAGAATTTGACATGGATCCAATGCGCATGATTGACCATGCTACAAATTTTGTCTATCCCAGCGGGCCGGCTTCGGGAGCGCCTATGAGATTTAGAGACGGCCACTCCTGGTACCAAACTGCCATCGGAAAGCAAAGCGTTGGCGACCGCGGAGGTGAAATAGCCTGCTTTAGTACCCTGGTTAGCTTGATAAACAGCGCGGTAGAGGCGGAAGACAACTACGCCAAGTTCAAAAAGCAGGTTGAAAAATTAAAGGCAAAGGGGATAACTACCGCAGAAGCTATTATTGAACGCTTAAATCTTAATAGCAACTATAATGAAACAATCACTGCTATCATAAATGGCGCCCCTTATAAGCATGCTGTTTCCGGCAACGCAAAAAAATTTATCAAAGCATTAAAAGTACTAATTTTAAAACAGGGGCGCTTGGATTTGGTCTCTATCCATGATCCAAAAGCATTGTCTAAGCTTTTTGAAAGCGCGGCCCAAAGAGCGGGACTCGATTCTACCTATGCAGAAGAAATCCTAAATGCTATTGTCCCCCGCCTTGAAGGCTGTCTGCTTGATGTCCTGCAGATGACCGCAAGCAATGCCGGGATTGATCCCTTTAGGGCGCATGTTATTGCCAGAGGGATTATTGACCGGACAAAAGCCGGGAACGGCATTGATACCATTGCCCGAATAGCAGACAATATTATTTTGGGGATTGAAACAACCGGTGAAGAATTAAATTCATTTAAAAACGGATTAAAAACCAGCTTCAACCTCAATTCAGCTGCGGCAGAAGCAATAATAGACATATTAAAGACGGACAATAGTATTGACAGCCAGGCAAAAGAGAAGGCGGGAATTTCAGAAATCCCGGCAGACATATTTTACCAGAACTGGCGCTATGCCCAGATGGCTTTTGCCTGGGAAAGAGCCGGAACCAAGTCTGAAGAAGGAAATATAAGAAATATCTGGAGATATTTGCGGGACAGCAAATCCCTTACCCACGAACAGGAAGAGATGAAAAAGTTTATTATCTCTTTGGCCGAAGCCAAAGATGTTCCCGCTAATGAAGTTAACAGTCTGGTTGACCTTTGGATTGACAAAATAGGGAAATTGGGCGGAGGCTACAACATTTCCGCCGCCATGCAAATGGCAAATTCCATCCAATGGAGCATGCTCTCCAGCGGCTGGGTAACTTCATTTAAAAACGGCCTCCTGGGAAAGAAATTCTTTAAGAAAAACAGCCGCTTTTGGACCGAGGAAACTGCGCGCAAAGCCGCGTTCGCGGTCGCGAGAGCGGCGGCAAAATACCAGCCGGTTTCCGGGGATTATGTAAAGAAATACATTGAACTTCCAGATGACAAACGCAGTATTGAAGCGGCTGACAAGCTGGTTTGGGAAGGATTTATTGAAAAGCTTTACGGAGATATTGATGGAATTATAAATAATATGATAACTAGCGAAGAGATTTCCATGCCTAAAGAAAATATTGCTGATTTCATTGGAATGGTAAAGGAAGCGACAGAAACTGAATTCACAGGCAACAAGAATGAAATATTCAGGACCGCGGTTGGACTGACCCAGGTTATGGTCCAGAATCTTTATGGAGTTAATGAAATCGCGAAACGCGCGTCTGTTGACATATTTGGCCTCATAAAAGCCAGGATAGATATGATCAAAAACGCGAGAGACGCAGCGAACAAGCTTTTATCAAGCAAATTTGCCAGTTTTACAAGAGAGGAGCTTGACCAGGCCAAAGCCGCCGCAAGTACAATCCCCCTATCCGTTGTCACGAACATCTTTGGCAGTAATGATGCGTCGTGGAAAGATTTTTTTGAGGACTCTAAGCCAGACAGCCCATCATTAACATTCAAAGACAAAGCAGGAAATTTGATAACCGCAAAGATAATTGAAGATAAAAAGAGCCAGGCAAATTCTGACAATCCTCACAAGGATGACACAAGCGCGAAGTTAAACGCTTTATTATCTATTTACAGCCAGCAGCATGAGATTGCAAGCGCAATAGACCTCCTTGCCAGGAAGCCCGCTGATACTCCTGCTAGTCCGGAGGCAATAAATCAAGCTCAGGTCGCTATTTGCGCTCCTATTCAAAAAGCGGCCGCCGATTTAATTGCCGCCGGAGTTGGGAGCATGCCAGAAAAAAAAGGATATTTGCTGATTTATGAAGAAATTTTAGATGGCACAATCTCTTTACTAAGCCAATCCAACAATTTAACCATCAGCTCCGGTTATGAAAATTACAATATCGCGCAAGATAAACTCGCCAGTTATGTAAATAAAGATATTACAGCATACCAAAACCAGCGAAAAGCGATTGATCTCATAAAAAAGAGCGTTGCGCCGGAATACGTGGAAAAGGCGCTTGGGCTTTTGATCAATGCCCAGATAGAAGAAAGGAAAATTCAAGCGGAGCTTGAGCTGTGGGCCGCGTCACAAGTTGGGAATAATTATTCAGAGTTATACGGTTTTGACCGGACTATTGAAGAAGCTGCTTCCGTCCCAATTGCCGCCGCAATTATTGCCCAACTGAAAGAAGGACCCAATATTGATTTAAGTAAAGAAGTCGCAAGCATTGTTAACAACCTTATTACCCAACAGGCAAACACAGACGCGGCAAAAACAATTTTAAACGATGAGAGAAAAAAGATCTTAGCTGCCCTGGCAAAAACCATCACAGAGGGAACCGTTATATTTAGAGGGAGCAATCCCGGCGCCGATTTTGACTCCGTCTACCGCTTGAGCCGAATGGCGAATTTCAGGTGGCTTAAAGGAAAAGATGTAAATACCAACGCCGAGATTAATGGATCAACCGTCAACGAACAAGTAGGCACTCTGGCCCGCACAATGGTAAAAAACGTCCTTACTGAAATGCAAGGTTTCTATAAGGTTTCAACCCGCCTGGCCCAGCGTATAAAGGTAGAACTTGTCCAGCCCCTCCGCCTCTCAAACAACGAGACCGAAAATCAAAAACTACAGCTTGAAAAAGGGCTTCTTTACGAGGATATCGCGCGCAAGTTAATGTTTCATATTGAAAATGGGGAGGGGAGCGTCCAAGCTGCTAAAAAGGTTTGGGAAGATGTCAAGAAGACGCTGGACCCTGACGCGGCCAAGTTCACAAAAGCATATAACCATCAAAATCCAATCGGATTTTCAAAAATGGAAGCAATTAGAAAAAACCTATTCACTATCGCGGAAGAAGCGGCAGTAGAATTTCACTCTCATACCGCCCTTTCAATAATTCATAATAAAATTAAAAGTCATCCCCCGAATAATAAAAAGGATTTAGATTTATCCAAGGCGCGAAACGCGGCGCTTATAGCGATTAAACCCTCTCTCAAGAAAGAAACAAGAACGGTTGCAAAAAAGGTGAAAGCAAGGATCATAAATGAAATCACCCGTATTAAGGAACAGGAATATTGGGCGACAAAGTACGCGGAAGCAAAAGAAAACCATGATAGCGCCCTTATGCTTGAATGCGAGCAAAACTTGCCCCTAAAAGGAGAGGTTTCAACCTGGGCGGCGCAATATAGCCATGGGGAAGAGCACCCGGAACTTTACCTTGGCAACCGGGCCCGCACCTGCTCTGAATATGCCGCCTGGATCTCTTCCGCCCAGCATGCCGCGGAAGTATCGGTTGAAAACGGCATGCTGGTTGAAGATGGCCTTATGCTTAGAAAAATCGCCAAACTTGCCGACCAGGTAATAAATATAATAAGAACCGTTCCTAAAGAAGACGGGAGAAAAGAAGAAATACTCAAATTATTCCCGAACTCTAATGTTGTTGATCACGCCACCACAGGAACCATAAACAGATTAATAGATGATACTTCTAATCCATTTGAGTATGATTTCAAAACAAATGGAGCGCGGACCTTCAACACTTTTACCGACAACAATCTAGCGGTATTAAACAGACGGATTGATGATTTTACCAGCCTGCTCTCCGTGCTTCTTGATCAAAAAGAAAATAACCGGGATGGATTTGTAAACTGCCTTGACGAAAAACGGTTCCCCAAAACCAAAGTTGAGCAGGTCAAATCAATAATCCAGATGAACGCTGATACCGATAATTATTTCTATCCGGAGCTATTACAGGCTGCCAGCCACTTCAGGCATACAAAAGGGATGCTGGCTAATCCCAACGATATTTTGCAGTTTGGCCTCAATTATACCGTTCCTGACGGCGCCCCTTTTGGGCGGTTTCAGCGCCACCGCGATTTAGGCGGCCCTCAAAATTCAAATGAGGCTCGCACCGCCGGGGCCCCCTTCTATAATGTTAGAAATCGTTTTGAGCTCCTATCACTCGCCGCCACTTTAACTGGTTATGCCAATTTCCTGCCGGTTGAGGTAGCCAAGTTAATGACCGAATATACCATTGAGCCCAACCTTGCCGCCACCTCCTACCATGGACAAAGGCTTTTAGAACGCTTCCTTGGGAATAAATTCTGGGATGTTGACGGCAAAAACAAATACAATGATACCCGCTGGCTTGATTTTGGCAAAAGAAAAGCAAACTATTACAAAAGCAACCTCGACCCGGACAATAAATTAACTTCTTGGCAGCTTCAACAAAAGAGGCTTTCTCTGCTTTTAAACAATTTCAGCCGGCGCTGGGGAAGAAAAGAACATTTCTGGGATCTGGTCATGTCAACCAGCCACTGGCCGCTTATGATCTCTCTCCTATCTTTGGGAACGCTTACCGCCGGCAACGCCGCGACTTTTGTGGCTGGCAGTTTGATCGGGCTCACCGCCGGCAGTTTTTTGGTTGCTCCGCTCCTGTCAATTGCCGGCGTTGGCGCCGGCGTCTGGGCGGCGGGCAAAATAGTAGCTTATGTCGGGGGGCGGCCGCTGACCTTAAACAATTTCTACCGCGGCCGCAGGGTTTATGTTATCAACCCAAGTGAAGATTTGGCAACTTCCTATACCGCGATCATCAAGTTTATCCGCCTCACCTCCGTTAGGGGACTACGCCAGCAAAACGACGCCATGCTTGAATTTAACGCTGATATGTTCCAAAAACTTCGCTGGATGGCAATGAACGCCGCGCTTATTAGAATGGCCGTAAAATACTGCTGGAAATACCGCAAAGTCATGCCGGCAAAAACCGCGTTTGACCTTATACAGGGGCCGCTATACAACATGTTTGGGATGCCCGGTTTGGCCAATGCTTATGCTTCGCTGGGTTTTATCTTTTTTGGGCACCCTTCCATAATGATGCCCAATCCCAACGCCTTTGGGACCACATTTAAAGAACCGCTCAACTGGATAATTGAAACCGGTTTTGTCAACTATCTGATGATTGAAGGGGTATTAAGATATTCCAGGATATCCGCGGGATCTTCCTGGACTGGAGTTACCTCAAACATGGGGTATGAAAAGGTTATGCTTCATTTTAACTACAATTATGTGATGAGAAGGTTTTGGCACAATGAAAAAGCCGGATTCAATGTAACCGACCCGTTAGAACAGCCGATGAAGGTAAAAAGCTTTGGAAAAAAACTCTTTAGTGAAGAATATATGGGCAGGAGCAAATTGTTAACTGTTCTTAACTTCTTAGCAATTTATAGGTTGGGCCGGCATGTTTTTTCTGGGGCCAAGTATGTTGACTTTTATGAGCTGGGGATCGCTTCCATGATCTTTTGGATCGGCCTGGCATCATACTACACCATTAGGGGGTATGGTTTAAATCAAGGGGTGAGCCCAATAGAAGACGCGAAACAATGGGAAGAGAAAAACCACATTTGGGCATACGGGAGCGTGAAATAATATGGGGTTTTTTAGAGGCTTGGGCCTTTCAGTTGGCAGAATAACACTTACGAAAGTAATAAAACCAATTCTGGTCGCGGGCGGAGTAGCCGCGGGCGGACTGGGAATTAATTATGTCCTGTCAATTATTAATCCCCCAGTCCAACAAAGCAGTATAACCAGTAAATCCATAGATGCTGGGGATCCAAATACAGAAAATATGGATATTAATAAAGACACAGGAAGATCCGCGCTCAATCAAGGAAAGCTAATGGCCCATTTAACTCAAGGCCTCAACCAGAGCCTGCTTAAAAACTTTGAAATAAATGATGAAGGTAAAGTCGTTATAAACAACAGCAAAATTAATTACAGCGGTTATTTTTTGAGGATAGCCGGAAGCGACAATGAGCCAATTTATTATGTTGAATCCCCCACCCAGGGAGGACAAATTGTTTCAGAAGGTATAGCCTACGGCCTCCAGGCGGTGGCAAACGCCGCTTTACTAATTCACCATTCAAAGAATATGAAAGAAGATGCTAAAACTGAACTAATAAAGAAATATGAGACTGTCGCTTTTGGCTTGATCCGCGGGGCGCTCACCATGTTAAACAAATACGGGAATATGGGGTGGCGCTGTTATTATAGCCAGGAGCAAAAAGGGGTATATTTTCAAAGCAAAGATGAAGAGACCTCCGCTTCTGACGCAGATCTAATTTTTATAGACGCGCTCATGACAATTAAACAATTGCAAAATCTAAAGATATTCAGTGCTTCGGCCGCCTTTAACTTTCCGGATCCTATTAAGGATAAGTTGACAGGGCTGCGAATGCGAAGCTTTGGCAGTAGGCCCAATTTTACTATCAGCTCCCTCCTCGATTTTATGATAGAAGGGCTAAAAACATATGATGTTGAAGTGATCAAAAATAAGTCCAATGAAATTGTTAGAATGTTTATCCGCGTGGGAGATCTCCCCTCCTGGGGCGGCCCTGGATTCAACCACAATTACACCGTCAACCCTTCATATAACTGCCTGAATGTCATTATGAAAATTGCCGCGTATGACAACAAAGACAAGGATTTCTGGTATCAGCTGGTTTCCGATAGTTTTGATATCATCAAAGCTTCTTATAACTTTGCCCACAACTTATATCGTCAAATTGAAGACAGCAAAATAACAAGCGGGGACGGGAAATATGTTCGGCTTGACGGTCCCCAATATAAAATATTTGAAAGTTTAATGCGCAAAATTCCTGTGACAGACAAAGAGCTGTTAGCCCTTACTAGATTAAGCCGAACCAAAGCCAATAAAAAATCCAAAGCTATAAAACCAAAATTAACCAATAATGGCTACTATTTTTCACTTATTCAGGACCGCTCCTTCATTGAAAACCAGGACGGCTCTTTTGATATTAACAAAAACATATATGATCTGATAATGAAAAAAATAGGTGCTTACTCGTTAACTAACTTTTTCCCCGACCAGGTTGAGCTGGGAATTGACCCGGAAACCGGCAGGTTAACCATCAGAACAAATGTTAAGGCAGCAAATCTGGGCGCAACAGAAGGATATGACGCCATAAGGATTTTAATTGAACTGGCGGTCTATTTATTAAATTACAACGATGAAGCTATGGATGGCGTTGCTAAAAAGTTTAAAACCACCCACAAGGCGTATGCTTTACTCACTTCATATATTGACAAGAAAAAACCAAAGGACGTTAAAGCGGGCAATTACAGCAACATAATCTCCCGAATAAGTTATCTTGCGGCGCACGCGGCAGTGAGCTCTTTCAATACCACAAGCCAAGAAGAAAAAGCCGAAGCTTATACTCAATTCATTAATGAACTTAACAAATATATATCAACTAAGAGCGTTTACGATTATATTGATTCAAAAGGCAAAAAAGGGCCGCAATATTACAATACTATGCTTTTTTTGCGCGCCGCTTCAATGCTTGAGCTCGCTTTTAATAAGAAGATAAGCCCGTCAATAGTTGCGCGTGGTAAAATAATTAATCGTACTCCCCAACCCCTTTCAGATGAACCGTTTAATCATATTTTATTGGGCATGGAAGACGTTGACTATTTTGCCAAAATGGCAAGAGATGACATATTGT
Organism: Candidatus Saganbacteria bacterium; assembly: GCA_009772965.1. GTDB lineage: Bacteria > Margulisbacteria > WOR-1 > XYC2-FULL-46-14 > WPAF01 > WPAF01. The sequence continues at coordinate 115,291 of WPAF01000002.1, read as the reverse complement.
TCCCCGGAATTTTAATCGCTCGGCATGTTTTTAAGAGCGATATAGAAGAAAAACCAGTTATGGCGATAGAGGCGGAAAGAAGATACCACTATTATAAAAAGGCTGCAATTAATGACAAAACCATTCTTGCCCAGTTTAACTTTGCGGAATCTTGCCTGGGTGTTGGGCGTTATGATGAAGCATCTGAGGCTTACCGGAACCTCATTCTTTTTACCCAGAGCCTTAAAGGACCCGCGGATCAATTTATCTTTACCCTTGCCATAAACCGCCTAAAAAATATTTTAGAAACCCTAAATGTCTTATCAACTGAAATTGAAGACCGGTTCAAATGGTTTCTTGAATTGGATCACAAATGCACGCGCATAAAAATGATCCTGCGCCTTGCTTACATACAAGAATTGAACCGGAGCCGGCGTTTTACTCTGGCCCAAAGCCAGGAAAACCTCCTGCTTGTTGAATTAGAAAACAGCAAGAACAGCTTATCTTCCTGGCCCAATAAATTGATGGAGCATGTATATAACATTGGATTTTCCGGAGAACATGGGAACACACCTATTCCTCAGCAGGCTTTTATCGTCCAGGTCATAAGTGAAATTATTGACACTGCCGCCAGCGGTTATTCTGTAAATCATTTCACTATGCTCCCAAACAATAAAACCATTGAATTCCCGCGAAAGCAATACAACTATTCAGACGCTTTTAATCTCGCGGCAGTTATCCTTGAGCAAAACCATCCGGTAATTGAAAAGTTAAGAGAGAAAGGATTAATCAAAAACCTTCCCTCCAACCCTCCCATCAAAGATTTGCTAAAAGTCTTTGAGATTTATAAATCCCAATTCCCTACTCAAGCAAAAGCACATATTTTATATAAAATTGCCCGTATTCTGCAAAGAAGAATTTTTGACTTAAATGATGATTTTCAGAGAAGGAAATTTTCCGACCCGTTTCATCTTTACTGGTTAAATCAAAAAGATATACATAACAGCGGAGAATCATATGAGCAAAGACAAGCAAATTTGGTTAATGAATACCAGAAGATTATTGCTGCCTGCTCTATTGCTGAATATGCTTTTAAACAAGCGCTGGTGGAAGAGGTGAACACCACCAAAAACTACCAATCCATTTCCGAGATAATCGATAGCTGGATGGGAACCCTCCTGTTTAAGCTTGATGTATTAAAAAAACAAAAAGATGAACACATTCAAAGCATTAACAATCTTGCGAATAATAATGAATTTACAGGGGATTATACAGAAGAAGCCGCAAACAAGAAAAAAGAAATAGTAGTAACTGGCTTCAGCAAGGATTACGAAGCAGCCATAAAAACCTTAAAAGAAATATCAAGTTCTATTTTGTCAACTTTTAACAGGTTCAATAATATTATAACGGGTGTTACCGCGAGCTTAGAACACAATTTTACTTCCCAACCCAGCGCCAGATTTGATCTGCCGGACAAAACGCTTTTTTCGCAAGCCGCCGGCTTATTGGTTAACCATTTCAAATCATCAGACCCCAGGAACGTCGCTCAAACAAAATGGCTCCTCAAGTTAAGTTCTGTTTTGGTTAGCGCGGGGGCGCAAGCTCACAAACTTACAGAATTCAAGGACGCCATCCTGTTATTAAACAGCATCCCTTCAATCAAATTTACCAACCCCACCCTTCCCGCGATGCACATAATCCGGGTAATAAACGAGCTATCAGACGTTTGTCTTGCCGCCCACGCTTCGCTTCATGAATATTATAGGCTATCAGATAATCCAAAAATAAAAAGCAAATACAAAAAAGATATCGAAATCATCTCCCAATTAATGACCGAGATAATGCACCTGGTCCTGGACACCAACAGACTCTCCACAGCCAGGAGCCAATTGATGCTAGCCAACAACAATTTGATATTAGCCAAAGGCAATAACCAGCCGACAACAAACATTGATAATGACATAAGAAGAATTGGGCAAAAAATAAAAACTATTAGTGACAATTATATTTCTATACACGCATTTAAAATAGGAGTAATTGGGAAGGAGATTAACAAAGACTCCTTTATATACTCAGATTCAAACGATGTTATAAATTCCTTTTTAGGACTGGCAAAAAAAATAGGCCAATACGCGCCCCAAATAGAGGAACTTTTTAATAAGGACAACACAAACAATGCGAAATTCCTGGCTTTCTTAGGAAATTTTACCTGGTGGACGCTTATGATTGAACCAGGGGAAAAGATCATTTTAAAAGGTGAAAAAGGACAACAGACAGAAACCTACAGAACAATAATAAAGGCCTTAAAATATTACCGCGAAGCATTAAAATATGACCGCCACAATCTTGAAGCTTTAGCCGGTTCGGTCATGCTTTATAGCTCCCTGCAAAATGACCGCAAAGCATTCTCTTACCTTGTCAAAACAGTTAGGACCGCGGCTGGAGGTTTTATTCCAGACAACAAGCTAAGGGATCTGGTCAGCCTATTCGGCTTGTTTTCTTTAGACAAAAAAACAAGCAAGCTTGATCAACACCAAAAAAACGCTATTTTGAGTATACAGAACTTTCTTGGGAAGAAAAAGGCCATCTCCCTCTATGATACCCAGATAATCAATGAAATTCTAAGGCATTTTTAACGATATATAAGCAGCAGAGGAAAAGAAGGGAGGGTTAAAATGCCCCCGGGAACTTCAAAAATAGATAGTAATATACTGGCCCAACCCGGTACGAACGTCATTGACGCACAGCGCACAGACCTGGACCTTAAGAAGAATCTCGAGGCTTTGCTTGACGCATCCGCCAGTCTTCCAAGAGACGGGGATTACTGCAAGCTATCAATTGCTAACACGCTTTTTGAAAACACCGCCAAAAATTCAATTGTAAGAAGATCGATGTCAAATTCTCCTTGGTTCTTGTCTCAAATTATAGCCTATGCCAGCAATAGCACTATTATTGATTCCACCAAAGGCCGGCATTATCGCGAACAACGGAACTATGACGAAGCAGAAAAATATTTTTCTCTCGCATTAAATAAATATAATGGGCTGATCAATGGCGACTTGTCTAACCATTTTGGTGTTTCATATTGGATTAAAAGACAACAAATTAGATTTTCTCCAGAATATGTTAATGGCCTTATAAGGGGGAAATTACTCGCGGAAATAAATCAAGAACTCTATCAGCAATTTAAGATGGAAATTGAAAACATTAAGCTCTTAATGCTCCGCCCCGACAAAATAATAACCGATGAAATGGCCGCGGGTAAAATTGATCAAAACACACTTAAACAAAAACTATCCACTTTAGCAAATACTATTAATAACATAAGGACCGGGCTTGAAGACCATAACGATGTAACTATTTCAAAGTATATGTATAAAACCAGGTCTTACAGCATCCACGCGTTTTTACTCATTGAAATCGCGAAACGACTTAGCTTAAAAAATCCTGACCTAGCCAAAACCGCAATTAAGGGTGCCATTGACATATGCATAAAACAGTTGTCAAATATGCCGCCCAACATGGCGCCAGACATAGTTTATTCATTCTTCTCAACCCTTGCCTGGGCGTACAATATGCGCGCATCCCTGCTAGAAAAAGCAGAGCCCGGCTCAGGCGCTAATGAAGCTTTAAAAGCGGCCGCAATATACACATGGCTTTTGCATGGTGAAGTCAAATTAAATAGTGATACCGCTCTTAAAGGTTCTATTTCGGATCTTTGGGCAATACTGAATAAATTCAGCGGCGCCATGTCGCAAATCTCGAATAATTATAAAAATCTAAGTAAAGGAAAACCAATTAGAATCTCAGGAATAGACATCCTCCAAAGAAACGCGACCAACGAGATGGAGCTTTCATTGAGCTTAGTTGATGCCCTAACTACGGCAAGGCGCTTTACCGAAGCAAACAATGAATGTGACAACATTATTTCTACAAAAGCAAAATTAAATGGCACATATCAATTGCGCCCGTCATTTTTGGCAAGAATTCAAGCTAAAAAAGCTAATGTTATTTTACAAATGATAAGCAGATCTTACCCAATTACCAAAAATGCCGAAGAAACACTCATTAAAATAAATGAAGCATATGCTTTAGCAAAAAAGGCAGTTGACTGGTTCAATACTACAATGAATATACAGCCAAATGCATGCTCTCCTACTTCAATCTGCGGAATTAACGGCTCGCCAACCAGCACAGAGCATAACTTATTTGCCTATTACCAATCTCTCTCAACCCTTGCTTGGGCGCATTCGTTTAGGGGAACAATTGCAAAAGAAGAATCCGGCGAAGGAAAAGCCGATTTCAATGCCGCATTGGAATTATATAAAAAGATATCTCAATGCCCCGTAAGAGAAGATCGCAAACTCATCATGCAAATTGAGACAAATTTAACTCCTTCAGCGCTTGCCCAAAGGCGGGCAGAGTTGCTGGCAAATCTAGAGAGATATAGTGAGGCAATTGCCGATTTTGAAACGATCGGCTCTGATGAAACAAATTATAATAACGCTCAAATATCAATCCTTGAGGCAAAAATCGCGCTTGCAAAAATCACCTTTACCTCAACCGGAAAAACTATTATTGATGAATTAAACAATATTCAAAATGCGGCAAATGGGATTTCAAATAGGCTGAATAAAACCCAAAAACTGCAATTATTGATGCTTAAGGCACAAATATATGGAACCACGGGCTGGCAGCATATTCAAAATCTTGACCGTACAAAAGCAAATGGATGTTTTGACAAGGCAATTGATATATTTAGAGCGCTTGCAAATAGCCCTGACGCCGGCCAAAAATACGCCTTGAGCGAATTATGCATCTCCAAAGGCAACCTTTTATACAGCATTGCAGAACTCATGAAAATAAGGTTTGAGCGCGAGTTGGAAAACCTAGAACAGGTTGAAACCGCATTTAAAACCGCAGAAACCCAATTTAAAACTGAAAAAAATGATCGCGGCGGGATAATTTCTATGTTTGGCTTGGCTGAAACCTCAGCATATAAAATAAAACTTCTCTTAAGAAATAATGAATTAGGAAAAGTTCAATCATTCCTGAAAAATAATGATTTATTGGATGGCATTATAAACAACACAAAATGCGCATTGGAGAAAGGTTCATTCCGGCTGGCATTCCGCGGGGCTCAGATCCTCTCTATGATTTATGCAGTGCGCGGCGGAATTCAAGATATATTGGTTGAGGAAGGCAAAGGAAAGGAAAACTTTCTAATTGCTTCAGACATATTAAGGGCAGTTTTAGGGCAAGATAGAATAATTTTTGCTGGAATTGATCAGTCAAAATTACCCGCCTATCCTGTTGAATTACTAGAATCCCTAAGAAGCAAAAGCACACAATTAACAAGCAATAATTTGCTTCTGCTCGCGGAAACAAGCATAAATATGATCAAGCTCAATTCGTACGAAGTCATTAAAGCTGCCGGTGTAAAAACAAAAGCTATACTTTCTAAGGTTATAGAACTATTCAATTCTCTAGATTTCTCAAAAGATACAAATACCAAAATAAAACATTTAATTGATATAGGAAAACACCAAGCTAAGATCGCAGGAATTGAGGCAAGTGTAATGCTTGGCCAATTATTTGAGGAAGATGGAGAATTAACAAAAGCTCAGGCACAATACAAATCCATCTTGCAACAAATAAATACCATAATGACAAATTTGATCAAGTTGGGAAATCCTGACACTTTAAACTTAGCAGCTATAAATACTCGAGCATTTGGTTCGCTCACCTGGGCATTAAACAGCTTGGGGAATATCAATAGCGAAATCGAAAATATTCCGGATGACGTAAAACAGCCGGAAATTATTGCCTCCCTGCTCTTATATTACTCGCTCCTGGGTGGGAAGCATTGCCAAAAGCCGAGGGGCAAACGGCGAGCCAAAACTGCTTAACAAAGAAGTTCTTTTTGCCATCAACGCCAATCGCTGGGCGTTTCGCTTTGGCTTTATTGGAAACCTGATCGCGGCAAAAATATACGATAAAGCCATTCACGAATACCACAAAACATTAAAAACCTTAAAAATAAGAAGATTTGGAATCAAAGAATCTGAGTTTTTGGCAAATATCCATTCTGCAATCGGCGACGTGTATTGTTTTAAAATGGCAAGATATGATGAAGCAGAACCAATTTACAATAAAGCTTTAATGGTTATTTCAGAAGCACTTAAAAGAACCAAGCCAGAACCAAGTGAAGATAAGTCAAGCGATGCAAAGCAAAAGTTAATTAAGGCAATTGCAAATATTGAGAGCCAAGGGGATAAATTAATAACCCCTGCTTATAAAACTTTCCTTGAGATATATTTACGGCTGAGAAACGGTTTTGGAAAGCTTTATCTTGAAAACGGAAAAGTCAGGTCAGCCCTGGCTGAGTATAGGAAAATCGTCGAATATCCCGTATTCAAGGATTTCTTAGAAGACCCAACAAATAAAAATATCAGGTTAAAGCTTAGAAAAATAATAACTCCTGCCCTATTATCACTCGCTGATCTTTTTAATTACAGGAGGAGAAATATTCCGCAATCTACCAATTATTATGAACAGGCAAAAAGAACCGCAGATATGCTGCGGGATAAAATGCCATTCCGCCGTTACTTTGTGCAATATTTTCTTGGAATGGGAGATATTTTACGGCTTAGAAAATCAAACTATCGGGAAGCTATAAGATACTTCTCAGCCGGAATAAACCTCTTTAGGCATAATGATCTTGACCATGACAGCAGAAAAATACTTGCACAGCTGCATGCGGGGCGAGCCACTGCCCTTGCCCAGCTTAGAAGATACAAAGAAGCTAAACGAGAAATCAAAAAAGCCCTGCGTATACTGAGTAAAGTTCCAATTAGCGCCTATGATGCGGAACGCAGTAAAATCGAAGAAAGGCTTATTGCCGCCCAGTATGCAATTATACATAAGGATTTTGGAACTTTAGCTGAAATAAATTTTAGCACAGCTTATGTAAAAGACTCATATCAAACAGGGAAGGCAACTTCTTCATTAACAGAAGGGGTTTCCTTTTCTATTAGCAGCAAGGCAAGGCTTTCCCAAAATTTACAGCTTAATATTGATTATTCTATGAGTCCCGCTAGGACTTTTGATTTCCAAACTGACTCACTCAGCGCTAAAATTCCCCGCCTTAATATTAGTGAAACCCATTCTTTATCAATTGGTGCAGAATATGGATTAGAAAGGGACCATTATAATCTCAGGTTTACTCCGTTTGCCCAGCTTACTTTTGCTGGCATTAAATTACATAGGTATTCATGGGACGAAGAAAGCAATAAATATCAAGCCCAAACTCCGCAGAATTCATTATTTTCTTCCCTGGTGCTTGGCGTTAAAACAGCTGGTGAATATAAATTTCCTATCGGCGAAAAAGGCCTTATTTTAGCGGGGGGATCAATGGGTTTTGCTTTTAAACCCGTTGGCAGCGAAAGCCCTCTTGTAACAGCCAGCAAGCAGAATATTGCTGAATTCCCAAATAAAAAGGTAAAAACTGAAGACAGATTAAACAGCCTAAAAAATGCATCAGAATCCCGGCCAGAAGATAATTTTTCTTGGACTTTTGAGCCATTTATTTTTAGATATGCAAATTCTTTTGGGATCAATGATTCTACATTAAAAATTTCCCCATACCTTGGATTTGGGATTGAATATAACCCTCTTGAGATTACGGGCAATGGATTATGGCCGAGGTATTCTGAAAAAAAGGTTGAAGACGGGGGCGCTTATGAACAAATTAATTATTGGAGATACTATATTTCACTCGGCTTCGGTGCAGAATACCAATTTACCGCTTTTAACCAGCCGTTTTCCGCATTCACGTTTTTCAACTCCAGGTTTGGAAATATTATCTCTTTGCAATGGGGGGTGGGACTTAGGGGAGTATTTTGGAAACTTCCAAATTTATCCCTCAAATATGAGGGCAATTACTATGATGATAGATTCAGGTCTAGCAGCCAATCCCATAGTATAATGTTTGAGGGAACTTTTTAAATTAACTATTATTCCAAAATAGCCTGAAATTTCCAAAAATCTCTTACGAAGTATTATTATAAATTCGTGGAGGTTATAAATGGGAATAAATAATATTGTTTTCAATCTTCCTTTAAGGCACTTCCAAAATCTTCCTATAAACCAGCAAATTTCGTTTCTTCTTAATAAATTTTACAAACAGCATTTAATTGAGAAAGGATATTTATCTCCAAAGGCAACCGGCGGAAAAATAATTAATGAAAACAAGTTTAACCAATTGATTGCAGAAGCAATAAGCAGGTCTTTTACTCCTGGCCAGGAAAAAGAACAATACCTAAAACGAATTGTTATATATATTTTACAAAAACTTGGATATCCAGGCCTTTCACTCCCTGCAGGGATTCCAAAAGCCGCCCATGACACATCTGTTAGGTTAATCCCTTATGGCAACTATGGTGATAATAGAATCGCATATATGCGTATGACAGGCACTCCCACTGATGGAAAGGGAAACGCCATTCCATATGCCCTACCCTTGGGCGGACTGGGTACAGGGGGAATAACTTTTTGGCCAGCAGGAGGATTTCCAACTGTTGATTTTATTAATCCCGGCAGAAACATTTTTGATCCCAAAGGAAATGCCGCCAGCCAATTCCATGTATATTTTAAAAACAGCAGAGGAGTTGTTTCGCGCACATTAAACACAATGGCTCCGGAAGGAAAATTAAGCGGCTGGAAATGGGGCGTAAACGCTGAAAAGACAACCTTCCATTCTCTTTACCCGTTAAGCTGGCATGTTTACCGCGAGTTCCCGGTTCGTTTAACAATCCGCAGCAGCAGCCCCATCATTCCAGGCAATCACAAAGAATCATCTCTGCCAGTGCTTATGTTTAATGTTCAAATGAATAACACCTCAAAAGAAAATGTAGAATCTTCCGTGATGCTTTCATTTCAAAATTTAGTCGGCTGGGCAAATACTAATGAAAATACCTGGGACCCAAAAGCATATAGAGAAGTTACTCTGCCCGGCATAAATTCAATTTTTCCAGAATCCGGCCAGCCTGCCGGCAGTGCAAGATCGAAAATGCTCCAAACACAATTCTTGCCAAACAATTTAGGAAATTTTAACCGCATCGTCGAAGACCAAAATTATTTTTACCTGATTTTTGACGGGGAACCCGCAAACCATCAGCAGTAAAGGGCAAATAGCAATTGCCATAAAAAAAGTTCCGGGCATTAAAATAACCTACGTTTCTCGCTTTAACGCAAATGGCAATGGACGGGAAGTATCAGGATTTTATAGAAACGGCGAACTTTCCAATACAAATAATACAGCCAAAGCAAATGCAAATGATTCGCTGGCTGGCGCGATTGCGATAAAATTCAGCTTAAAAGCGGGTGAAGTTAGAAATATCCCGATTGCTTTTGTTTATGATTTTCCAAAAACCGCTTTTGGCTTCAAAGATGCAAGTAAAAAAGAAAGAATTGTATACGATAAGCAATACACAAAATATTTTGGGAACTCCGGCCAAAATGCGGTTGCAATCGCAAAATACGCACTGGATAATTATGATAACTGGCAAACCCAAATCCGCAATTGGCAAAAAACCATATTAACCGATAACAAACTTCCAAATTGGTTCAAGGGCGAGCTGATAAATTCATTATCTCTTTTACAAAGCGGCGCGGTTTATTGGGGAAATATCCCAAATGCGGGGAACCTCCATATTATGGGAGAAAGCAACCGCATGGATTATCGGCATACTGAAACCAGGGATGTCGGCATTTACGCCGCGGCAAGAGCTTTGCTCTGGCCAAAGCTCCATAACAATTTAATGGCTCATTACTCAAGAGCAATCGGAAAAAGAGATTTGACTTTGATTGCTTATAACGAGTTTGCCCAAAAAATTCCCAATTTTGACAAACTAAAAACAACCGAGCAAAAAAAGGAAGCGATTTATCAATATTTCATAAGGTCAGGCAAGCCCACAGATGAGGCCAAATTATTAGCACAGGTATATATTGATGCCAAAAAAATTAAAGACGCGACACCACATGACATAGGCGCCCCAGACAGCGATCCGGCTTTGGACTACAATTCTTATGACCACCAAAACCCCAATGTCTGGTCTGAATTATCAATGTGCGTTCCGCTTGAAGCCTGGAGAAATTTTGTTTTATCAGGCAAAAAAAATACATCCTTTATCCAGTCAGTTTACGGAGGAGTTATTGCCGCATTAAGGTATGCGAAAAGATTCGACACAAAGGGATTAGGCCTTCCAATTCACCTTGGTATTCCAGATCAAACCTATGACAACTGGAATGTAAAAGGGGCTATGACTTATACCAGCGCAATGTGGCTCTATGCCCTAAAAGCCGGCATTGAAATGGCAAAGCTTATGGGGGATAAAAAAACTGAAGCAGAACTGTCGAGTTGGTACGAAAAAGGTAAATCTAATTTTACAAAAGCTCTTTGGAATCAAAAAGGATACTTTAATCTTTCACAAAATTCGACTGATGTTTTTTCGGATGTCCTGCCGTTTTTATATGGAAAAATATCTGGATTAGGAGAGATTCTCCCAAGAAATATGCTAATAAGCCATTTGCAAACAATCTTTAAAAACAATGTTGCAAATTTCGGCGTTAGAGGATTTGCAAGGGGATTTATCGGTGCAGTAAATGGCACCAGAAACGGTAAATTAATCAATGGCGAACAAGAAAGGGAAGTTTGGCTCGGCAGCAGTTATGCACTAGGCGCATGTCTCCTTGCCTATGGTTTAAAAAGAGAGGGTTGGCAAACTGTATATGGAACTTACAATTTAGCAGTTAATCAAGCTAACAATTGGGGATTATGGCCTGAAGCTTATACCGTTGAACCCGGTATTGGCAACGGGCCTATGTATGGATACAGGGCTAGGACTTATTATCGTTATCTTTCCATTTGGCAGGTATACTTGGTTTTAAAAGGAAATCAGCAAGGGCAATAGCGCTAAGGTCGACTTGTTGATTAAATCAATAAACAATTAGGAGGAAAAAAATGAGTGAAATTAACGGGATACAATCTATACAGTCAATACTGTATCAAACTAAAACAGCAGCTAATGTTGATATTACCAAGGAAAGTGAAATAGTTAAAGCAGCTAAGGGTGGCGCTTATAATAACATTGAGAAAGCGGCACGGGCAAAAGGGATAAATTTAACAGACACCCCTTCTCAAAAATTTAATATGAGAAGCTGGATGCAAAATCCTTACAGCGGTTACCCAACCCTACTAGCAAACATTGCCCGTTTGCTCGGAGATAAAAAGCTTTCAGGTTCCCGTCCAGCTTTAATAACTATAAACGGCACTTTAACTAATGGTGGCAGCAAACCCATTAAAAAGGGAGCAACTATAGATCCATATGAATTAAAATACGCCATTATTGTTAGATGGGCAGAAAAAGGAAATGATACAGACGGATTAGATAAAGTCAATTCTTCGGCAGATAAAGCCGCAATTGATGCCGTTTGGGCAAAAATTGTAAAATAAATTCTTTATAACTTTGAGGGGATTCTGAAAATCCAAGAATAGAATCCCCTCATTGTTTATACTTAAATTTAGTGTAGGAAGCCCCTTTTACCCAAATAATTTCCAATTTTGGCCAAATGACTTAACTCCCCACCGCAAGCGGTGGGGTATCTTTAACCTGGGTACCCCACCCTTTACAACTTAAACATTCGCATTTGCTCGAATCTTGCATGCTTGTCTTCCTTCCCTTGTTTCTCGATGTATTGCTTGATGCTTTCCTCTGTCCTGCCATCGTCTACTGTCCCCACCGTATCTATCACGTATCGGTATCGCTCCGCAATCTCTCGCAATATCTTCACAAACTCCTCTGTCTGTTGCTTCTCCCTCAATAACTCTCGCCGATATTTTACGATCCAGACAAAGTGATAAAGTATTTTTCCTTCGATCCCGAAGATCTCAGAATCGAGGAACTTGTCGAGGGACAGGGTGAGGTGATATAATATGGTAATAAAAATTTTTCTAAAAGAGGATGTCCCATGTCATTAAAAAGAGAAAAAAAGCTTCCTAAAGAATTTAAAAAATATTTCTGGGATGTAAATCTGGATAAACTTTCTTTTTCCCAAAATTATAAGCTTATTTTTAGCCGGATTTTAAGCTACGGCAGCATACCTGCAATCCATTGGCTTTTTAAAAATTCGGATAAATCCTCAATAAAAAACTACGTTTTGTCTTTTGGCGGCAAGCAGCTTGATAAACGCAGCAATAACCTCTGGCGGATATTTTTTGGTATTAAACATGACAGAAAAACACCTTGAAATCTTGGATAAAAAAAGAAAAGAGATCCTTCCTTTGTTCAAGGATTTCAAAGACCGCTTCTATCTTGCAGCAGGAACAGGGTTGGCATTACAATTAGGACATCGGGATTCTATCGATTTTGACTTTTTTACAAACAAGGTTTTTAACCCCGAAGATCTTTTAAGGGAAATTAGGGAAATTTTCAATGGTTATTCAATAGAAGTCATACAGGCTAGTAATAAAACATTAAATCTAGTTGTTGCTGATGAAATAAAAGTTTCTTTTTTTTGTATCAAAGAAAACCTTTTAAGGCCATGTCTGGATTTTGGGGTTTTTAATATTGCAGATCCAATGGACATTGCCTGCATGAAAATTTGCGCTTTGCTCCGGGCAGAATTTAAAGATTATGTAGATCTCTATTATATTTTCAAGAAAACTTCCCTAAAAGAAATAATAGAAAACTGCAAAAAGAAGTACACAAGCTTTGATGCCGCCGTTTATCTGAAAGCTTTAGTCAGTTTCGACGATATAAACTACACTGAGATATTATTTACCAAAGGAAATAAAGTTGCCCTCCCTGTTATTAAAAAAGATTTTGAAAAAAGAGTAAAAGGCTATCTTCTGGAAACCTCCTCCATCTAACCGCGTTACCTGCCTGCCGGCAGGCGAGTTGCGTTTTCATTTGTATTCCCCCTCATAAATTGGTATAATATGGTGTTAAGTTATCCAGTGAAAAGGAGAAAAACTGTGCGTAAAATACTTGCATTCTTTTGCTTAGCCGCGTTATCGTTGTCCCTTATTTCCTGTGCCCCAGCCAGCAAAGAAGGTGGCCCTGTTACATTAAATATGTGGGTCATGCCTAATTCCCTTGAGCCGCTAAAAGATATTGAAGAAGCTTTAAAGCCGTTTGAAGAATCCAACCCGAACATTAAAATTAAAATTACAGTTGTTGACTGGGGCGCCGCCTGGTCAAAAATCACAACCGCCGCCACATCCCGCGATGTGCCTGATATCGCTCAGCTCGGATCAACCTGGGTGGGATCAATCTCCAGCATGGGCGCTTTATTGGATTTAAAGGATAAAGAACTGGAACTTGGAGGCGCAGATTCATTTGTCCCCGCCGCCTGGAAAACCTCAGGGGTTGCAGATTCCGGACAGATTACGGCTGTCCCATGGATAGTGGACGCGCGGGCATTGTTTTATCGCACTGACGTATTTAAAAAGTTAAACCTTTCCTCAAAAGACCTTGAAACCTGGGACGGTTTTAAAAACACACTGAAGAAAATAAAAGAAGCCAAGCTCACAATTGAAGGGCTTGAAATATTCCCTCTCGGCATGCCCGGCAAAAACGACTGGAACGTAGTACATAACCTTTCCCCTTGGATCTGGTCTGCCGGCGGTGACTATTTAGCCAAAGACAATAAATCATCCGCTGTAAGCTCAACCCAGGCGCTTGATGGGGTTTCTTTCTATATAAACCTGGCAAAAGAAGGGCTAGTGCCTTCTGAATATCTTGAGCTAAATACCGCGCAGGTATCATCAAACTTTAACAACGGCTCCGTGGCAATGATGTTTGACGGCCCGTATGAAGTCCGCACATTAACCACTCCTCCAGCCCAGGGAGGGGCGTCTGAAAGCATAACCGCCAGGAATTACGCGGTTGTCCCCTATCCAAAGGGGCCAAAAGGCAAATATACCTTTGTCGGCGGATCAAACCTTGCCATCTTTAAATATTCAAAACATAAAGAAGAAGCTTTTAAAGTTGTTAAATACCTGACAACTGACACCAACGCCCAGCTCACCTATTGCAAGGCATCGGGCTTTTTGCCGGCCAAGCTCTCAGTATTTAACGAGCCATTTTTCTCGGTTGATCCGGCAAGAAGGGTTTTTAAAGAAGCGATCAAATACGGCAAGTCATATCCCTGCGTTTCATTTTGGGGAATACTTGAGCCAATGCTAACCAGGAGATTCGGCATTTTATGGGATTATGTGACGGGATCAAAGGATACCGTGCTTGATAAAAATGAAATTGCCAAACAACTTGACCTGGCTAAAAAAGAAATGGAAATTATTATCCAACAGGGAAAATAACACATGTGCGGGATTTTTGGCTACATCGGGACTAAAGAAGCCCTGCCCTTCCTAATTGAAGGGTTAAAAAAGCTTGAGTACCGCGGGTATGATTCCTCAGGCGTTGCGACCATAGATAAAGGCAGGCTATTCATAGAAAAGTGCGCCGGCAAGATTTCCGACCTTGAAAAAAAAATAAACGAAAGGCCGATCCGCGGTCCCATTGGAATCGGCCACACCCGCTGGGCCACCCACGGCCAACCATCAGACCAAAACAGCCACCCGCATGAAGACTGCACCGGCCTGATAGCCGTAGTCCATAACGGTATTATTGAAAATTACTTGCCGCTCAGGAGAGCCTTGGCTGATGAAGGGCACAAATTTTTGTCCACCACCGATACAGAAGTTATCGCCCATTTAATTGAAAAGTATTTTACCAAAGCCGGACAAAATGTTCCCCTTGAAGAAGCAGTAAGGCAGGCCATGCTTGCCGTAGAAGGAAGCTACTCTATTGCCGTCTTATATGAAAAACAGCCGAATAAAATTGTCGCCGCCCGCAAAGGAAGCCCGCTTATAATCGGGATTTCAGAGGGCGAAACTTTTATTTCGTCCGATATCCCCGCAATGCTCAAGTATACCAGCCAGATAATTTATTTAAACGACTACGAAATCGCAACTATAACAGAAGACGGCGTAAAGGTAGAAACAATCCACGGACAGAAAGTAGAAAAAGAGGCAGTCTTTATTTCCTGGGATCCGGAATCGGCGGAAAAAGGCGGCTACGCCCATTTTATGCTCAAAGAAATCCATGAACAGCCCAAAGCCATAAGGGACACCATTTCCGGCCGGGTCAAAGTGGACGAATCTTTTATCCATTTTGATGAACTGAATTTTACCGAAGAAGAAGCAAGGCAAATTAACCGCGTGGTTTTTACCGCTTGCGGCACAAGCTGGCACGCGGGGCTGATAGGAGAATATTTAATTGAGCAGTTTGTAAAAATCCCCGCCGAAGTTGAATATGCCGCGGAATTCAGGTACCGCCACCCTATTGTTGATGAAAATACCCTGGTAATAGCCATTTCCCAGTCTGGAGAAACTGCTGATACTTTAGGGGCAGTGTGGGAAGCAAAAGCCCAGGGCGCGAAAGTAATTTCTATTTGCAACGTTGTGGGATCCAGCATTGCCCGAGAATCCCACGGGATAATTTACACCTATGCCGGCCCTGAGATCGGCGTCGCTTCAACAAAGGCTTTTACCACCCAGCTTACGGTAATTTATCTTTTTGCATTATTTCTCGCAAAAAAGCGCGGAAGCATAAGCAAGCTTGAGGCGCAAAAAATGATTTCCGACCTTATTGCCATCCCGGATAAAATAGAACAATTCCTTGGACGCGAAAAAGAAATCGAGGCGGCGGCGGAAAGATTCAGCAAATGCTCAAACACTTTATTTCTTGGCAGGGGAAAAGGATTTCCTATCGCTCTTGAAGGAGCCCTAAAATTAAAAGAAATATCTTATATCCACGCCGAGGGATATCCCGCGGCAGAGATGAAGCACGGGCCAATTGCACTAATTGACGAAAACATGCCGGTTGTAGTTTTGGCCTTAGCCGGCAGAAGATATGATAAGATCCTGGGAAATATTGAAGAAGTAAAAGCCAGGGGAGGAATTGTTGTCGCGGTTGCTGTTGAGGGAGATGCGATGGTTTGCGAAAAAGCAGACGAGGTGATTTATATTCCCCAAACTACAGAAGCCCTATCCCCTATTTTGGCTGTTATCCCGTTGCAGTTGCTTGCCTATTATATTGCCGTCAAACGCGGCTGTCATGTTGACCAACCCCGCAACCTCGCAAAATCGGTTACAGTAGAATAGTACGGAACATATACCCTTAGGGATTTATTCTTTTTTACGAAAATATTTTACTTCTTTAAAATTATTTTGAATGATATAATAATATAGATGAGAAAACCAGATAAAATCACTCAATATTGGATTAAACATGCTGCCTACGACCTTGAAAGCGCAAAGGTTATGCTTGACGGCTGCCGTTACCTTTATGTAACTTTTATGTGTCAGCAAGCAATTGAGAAGTTATTAAAAGCAATCATTACTACTATTTCAAAAGAATTTCCTCCGCGAATACACAACTTAACAAGACTATCCGAACTAGCAAAAGTTAATTCTAAATTAGATCAGAAACAAAAAGATCTTTTAGCAATCTTAACCCCCTTTTGCATTGAAACCCGCTATGCTGAATACACAGAAAAAATGTCTAAGTTGGCGGACAAAAAATTAGCAGTTGAATATCTGCAAAAAACAAAGGAGTTATTAAAATGCCTAAAAGAGATGATATAAAAAAGCTTATTTCCCAGTATATCAAATCCATTTCTCAAAAAATCCCTATCAATAAAGTCATTTTATTTGGATCGTATGCTACAGGTAATCCCAATAAATACAGCGACATAGATTTAGCTGTAATTTCCTCCAAGTTTTCAGAGAAGACCCATCTTAAAGATCTAAAATTGCTCTGGACAGAAGCCGCTAAAATAAACTCAAAAATAGAACCACTTCCTTTTTCCACAGAAGAAACAAAAAATACTGACTCGCGCAGTTTTCTCGGCAATATTTTAAAAAACGGCAAAGTTGTTTATAAATAAACAGCGAATTCTTGCTCCCTTTTTGATATAATATCTCCATGCAATTTGGAGTTACTTATTACCCAGACCAGCATCCAAGAGATAGTTGGGATGAAGAGTTTTCAAAAATAAAAAAAACCGGCTTTGAAATTGTTCGCTTCTTGGAAATGGCTTGGGATTTTATTGAGCCGGCTGAGGGAAAATGGAGCTTTGACGATCTCGACCACGCCATCAACCTTTGCGAAAAGCACAAATTAAAAGTTGTGCTTGGCGTGCCAGTAGCTCAAGCCCCGCAATGGCTCGTTAAAAAACATCCGGAAATCCTTCACGCGGCAAATGACGGCACAATCCATCCAGAATACGGACCCCGCCCAAACGCCTGCCGAGATAATCCTATTTTTAAACAGTACGCGGAAACCCTGACAAAAGTTTTAGCCCAAAAATACGCAAAGCACCCTGCCCTTTTCATGTGGCAGATTGATAACGAGCCGGGATATCCCCCGCTTGATTTAACAGATAATAAAGACTACTGCCATTGCCTCCATACTAAACAGGCATTTATTGAATGGGCAAAGTCGCGTTATGGCTCAATTGAAAAATTAAATGATGCGTGGGGGACAAAATTTTGGACGGGAACCTTTTCCGCTTTTGATGAAATATCTACCCCCAAAGGCGGCATGTGGGACGCAGGGAACCCCCATATTTATCTAGATTGGTTCAGGTTTAAATCTGAAAATATTTCCAAATGGCTGATTAATCTTAAAAAAATAATAAGAGAACATGACAAAGAACACAAAGTCGGGACAAATAGTTTTACATCCATTCCAAACCGCATTGTTGACCATTCAATAATCAGCCATAAAATGGATTGGTTTGGCTGGGACATTTATCCTAAAGGCACGGAGAATACAGAAGAATCGCTTTCCCAAATTGCAAGCTATTGGAGAAGTATTTGCCAGGCAAGCGGCTCAGAGTTTATCGTATCAGAGCTTCAGGGCGGCTCCACTGTCAGATGGGGATGCGGGGAAGCTGTCTCCGGCAAGGATATTAGCTCATGGGTAAATCTTTTAGCAAAACAAGGCGCGAAAATTATTTTATTCCACAATTGGAGGCCTCCGCTTTTTGGCAGTGAAACCGGCGGATTTGGGATATTAAAGCCTGATGGCTCAACAACTGAAAGGCACCAGGCAATAATAAAGATCATCCAAGAATATGGATCCAGATTGAGACAATCTGGACTACGCGTAACCGAGGATGCCCCATCCTCGGTTTGCATCTATTACTCAAAAGATTCAGAAATACAAACTTTTCAAGAGGAAGGTTTTTCGCGCCCCTGTTCTCCCAAATGGTTTTCCGGACGGGGAAATCTTGGCTTGTTTTTTGGCCTCAATTCCATCGCCGGCGCCTATAGGCTGGCATCCAATAAAAACAGAAACCTCAGTTTTGTTTTTGACCTCAATTCTTTAAACTGTAAATTTTTGCTTTTGACTAATCCATACCTGTTAAGCACAAACGATTTTGAAAATATACAATCTTTTATTGAAGGCGGAGGAAAAGTTATTTCAGAATCGCGGCTGGGAGTAAAGGATGAAAATGGGCACTTACACATGAACCCATTATTTGAAAAATTGCTAAACGTGGAGAGCATTTCAACTGAAATAATCAACAACAGCATGAAATTAAAAAACATCAAAGCCCTGGCATATGGTTTTAGGGATATCGTAAAACTTAAGGATTCCAAGTCAAAAGTCCTTTTAAAGTTTTCAGATGAACTTCCGGCAATAATTGAAAGAAATATTGGAAAGGGGAAAATAGTTTACGCGGCATTCAGCATGTTTAGCAGTATGCTTGAGAGTAATAATTTACTAGAAAGGATGAAAAATGCGCTACGGATACTTTGACAATGAAAACCTGGAATACGTTATAACCCGTCCGGACACCCCCACCCCATGGATCAATTATATTGGCGGGGGACAATATGGAGGGATTGTTTCAAATACTGGCGGAGGCTATTCGTTTGACAAAGACCCAAAAAATAAAAGGGTGCTCCGCTACAGGTACAACTCAATCCCCGCTGACCAGCCGGGAAGATATATATACATAAAAGACGGAGAGAAATATTGGTCCTTAACCTGGTCTCCTACTTACCATAAAATGGATTCATACGAATGCCGCCATGGTATGGGATACACAACCATAAAAACAGAATCAGAAAAAATATTGGGCGAGGTTGCTTATTTTGTCCCTGATGACTCCCTCCCCTTGGAAATATGGAGGGTAAAAATAAAAAACAAAAGCGCCCATAAAAGAAAAATAAAATTATTTTCATACTGCGAGTTTTCGTTTTATGACGCGGTTAAAGACCAAACCAATGTTGACTGGTGCCAGCAGATAAATCAGGCCAATTATAAAAATAACACTATTTTTTGGTCTCCATTCATGAAAACGCTCGGCTGTACTTTTTTTGCCGCCAACCGCAAAATCCATAGCTTTGATACCAGCCGTGAAAAATTTATCGGGGCATACCGCTCGCTGGCTAATCCAATCGCGGTTCTTAAAGGAAGCTGTTTTAATTCTGAAACAAGAAGAGGAAACGGCATAGGATCAGTTGCCATTGAAATAGAATTAAACCCTAATGAAGAAAAAGAAACAATTTTCATCCTTGGCACAACAGAAAATAAAGATAAAGCAATGCCGCTTATAAAAAAATACCGCGACGCCAAAGAGGTTAACTCCGCGTTTAAATCCTTAAAAAACCGGATGAAGGAATATATTGACCGCTTCCAGGTAAAAACTCCGGATAAAGATTTAAACTCCATGGTTAACTTGTGGACTCAATACCAATGCAAATGCGCTTTTAATTGGTCAAGATTCGTTTCTTTATACCAGTTGGGAGTCAATCGAGGCAAGGGATTTAGGGATACCGCCCAGGACACTCTTGGCGTAATGCACACAATCCCTGAAGAAGCAAAAAACACTCTTATAAAACTCTTAAAAATCCAATACAAAGAAGGCTATGCCGCCCACCAGTTTTACCCGCTAACAGGAGAAATCGATGCCGGAGATGCCGCGGAGGGCACTAAAAAAGCGGCAAAATGGTATTCTGACGACCATTTGTGGATTGTACTGGCTGTTTGCGCATATATTAAAGAAACCGGTAATTTTAGCTTTTTAAATGAAACTATTCCTTATATACAGGGCGGCAATACAAGCGTTCTTGAACATTTAGAAAGCGCTATCAATTATTCCACAACCCATATCGGCAAGCACGGCATGTGCCTGGCCGGCTGGGCTGATTGGGACGATACCCTAAACCTGGACACGGGAAAAGGCGAGGCCGAATCTGTTTGGACAACTATGCTTTTAGGAGTAGCTTTAAAAGAAATATCCCATCTATATGGGGCGTTAAAAAAAGAAACCCACGCCCAAAAGTATGATTTTATCCATAAGAAATTTTCAAAGAAAATAAATTCTTCCGCCGGCTGGGACGGCAAATGGTATTTAAGAGCTTATACTGACGAAGGGAAAAAAGTCGGCACCCACTTAAATGAAAAGGCAAAAATATATCTTTTATCCCAAAGCTGGGCGGTAATGTCCGGTTTTGCAACTGGTAAAAAAGCAAAAACCGCGCTTGATTCAGCTCATAAATTATTAAATACAAAATACGGGCTTGTACTGATTTGGCCGGCTTATGACCATTTTGACTGGAAAATCGGAGGAACTACCACCTATCCCCCGGGTGCAAAAGAAAACGGAGGAATATTTTTACAAACCAACCCCTGGCAGATTATCGCGCAAACTTTGGTTGGAGACGGAGAAAAAGCATTCCAATATTACAAGCAAATACTGCCTTCTGCAAAAAATGATACGGCAGACCACTATGAAGTTGAGCCCTATGTTTACTGTCAAAACATTTTAGGAAAAGAACACCCTCAATTCGGGCTAGGCAGGAACTCCTGGCTTACCGGAACCGCCGCTTGGGCAATGCAGGCTGTCAGCCAATACATACTGGGAATAAAGCCCGACTACGACGGGCTTATAATTGATCCATGTATTCCAGCCAAGTGGAAAGGCTTTGAGGTAAAAAAATACTTTAGGGGATCAAATTATTTTATAACCGTTAGAAATCCAAAAGGAGTAAACAAAGGCATAAAAAGCTTAACTGTTGACGGAAAAAAATACGCGGGCAATAAAATACCAATATTCACCGACCAGCAAGATCATCATATAGAAGCAGAGCTTGGGTAATTAAAGTATATTTTCCAAACCGTAAACCAACCCTTTTAGGTGGGCTACTTTTTTAACAGCTAAAATTACTCCAGGCATGAAAGATTCCCGATTTATAGTGTCGTGGCGGATGGTTAGGGTTTGCCCCAGCCCGCCAAAAATCACTTCCTGATGAGCTACAAGCCCGGGCAAGCGGACAGAATGTATAGGAACATCCGCGCCTTCACCCAATGATTCCTTCATCATCTCGGCAGTTTTTAGAGCGGTTCCCGATGGACGATCCACTTTTTGAGGATGGTGCATTTCAATAATTTCCGCGTGGCGCATGTGCTTTGCCGCATCTTTTGCGTATTGCATCATCAGCACCGCCCCAATAGCAAAATTGGGGGCAATCAGGCAGTTAACTTTATTTTTTTCGCAAAGCTTTCCTATTTCCATGAGATCATCTTTTGAGATTCCGGTTGTGCCGATCACGGCATGGGCACCGGAAGTCAGGATTGTCCTGATATTGCTGATTACCGATTCAGGGTGGGTGAAGTCAATCACAACCTGGGCTTGATGTTTTTTTATCGCTTCAGCTAAATTATCGCCTACATCCAGCTTTGCGGCCAATTTCAAATCCGATTCTTTTTCAACCGCCTTCACGGTTTCCTGCCCCATCTTCCCCTTTGCCCCGTTAACAATTACTTTTATCATGTTTTACTCCTTGAGGGGTTATCCCGTGTGTCCAAAGCCTCCTGCACCTCTTGTTGTTTCAGAAAGTTCACCAACTTCTTCAAATTCAATCCTGACCACTTCATTGATTATCATCTGGGCAATCCTGTCGCCGCGCTTAATAACCAGGTCTTGTTTGCCGTGGTTCATAAGAATGACGCCTACTTCGCCGCGGTAATCCGCGTCAATTGTGCCAGGAGTATTAAGGACAGAAATCCCCTGCTTCAACGCCAAACCAGACCTCGGGCGGACTTGCGCCTCATATCCATCAGGCAGGGCGATTGAAATGCCGGTCGGGACAAGCTTCCACTCTCCAGCTTTAATAATCATTTCCGGATCAACCGCCGCGTATAAATCCATTCCCGCCGCATGGGCGGACATGTATTTTGGCAAAGGGATGTTTTCACTATGCGGCAAACGTTTTATTTGGACTTTCATACTTGATTAGATTATACAATAAAGAAAATAATTAAAAAAGCTTTTCTTGTTCAGCCAATCTTTGGTCGGCCGCTTTTACGAATTCGCGGAATATTGGATGGGGATTATTGGGGCGGGATTTAAATTCCGGATGGTACTGGGTGGCCAAAAACCAGGGATGGCCTTTTAGCTCAACTACTTCCACCAAATCATTTTTCTCATAAATGCCTGAGCAGATAAGACCCGCTTCTTCGAATTTTTCGCGGTATAAATTATTAAATTCATAACGGTGGCGGTGTCTTTCATTCGCGTTTTCTTCGTTATAAGCTTTATACAAAAGCGTATCCGGCTTTATCTTGCATGGATAAGCCCCGAGGCGCATGGTTCCGCCTTTATCCGATATATCTTTTTGTTCGGGAAGCAAATCAATTACCGCGAACTTGGTTTGGGGATTAAACTCCGATGAATGCGCATCTTCGTATTTTAAAACATTCCTGGCAAATTCTATTACCGCGCACTGCATCCCAAGGCATAAACCCAAAAATGGGATATTATTTTCTCTGGCAAATTTAATCGCTTTAATCTTTCCTTCAACTCCCCGAATGCCAAATCCGCCAGGAATCAAGATTCCATGCGCATCCCTTAAAATCGGCTCTATATCTTCAACAGATTCAAGCGATTCGGCGTTTATCCATTTTATTTCAATCGCGGTTTTGTTAAATATTCCGCCATGCTTTAATGCTTCAACAATGCTGATATATGAATCCCTGAGCTCGGTATATTTTCCCACAATCGCGATTACGACCGTCCGCTCGGCAGATTTCATGAGCTCAACAATATTCTGCCATTCCGCCAGTTCAGCAGGCTGTGAAATAAGATCTAAATATTTAACTACTATTTCATCAAGCCTTTCTTTTTCAAGCGCCAGGGGCACTTCATAAAGAAGAGGCACATCAGGAAGCGAAATTACCGCATCTTTGGCCACATCGCAAAACAATGATATCTTTTCCCTTAGCTCAGTTGTTATTGCCTCTTGGCTGCGGCAAATGATAATATCAGGATGTATTCCAATCGCTCGAAGTTCTTTTACTGAGTGCTGGGTGGGCTTGGTTTTAAATTCGTGGGTAGTATTTAAATACGGGACCAATGTCACATGGATATTTAAGCAGTTATCCCTGCCTACTTCTTTTCTAAATTGGCGGATCGCTTCAAGAAATGGCAGGCCTTCTATATCTCCAACTGTTCCGCCGATCTCACAAATTACCACATCAAAGTAATCTTCGCGCGTCACTCTCCTTATGCGCTCTTTAATCTCATTTGTAATGTGGGGAACCACCTGGACGGTGCCGCCAAGATAATCTCCCCTTCTCTCTTTGTTTAAAACGGACCAATAAACCATGCCGGTAGTTATATTATTAGCTTTGCCTAAATTTACATCAATAAATCTTTCATAGTGGCCCAGGTCAAGATCAGTTTCGGCTCCGTCTTCTGTGACAAACACCTCTCCATGCTGATAAGGATTCATGGTGCCAGGGTCAACATTGATATAAGGATCAAGTTTTTGTATGGTGACTGATATTCCCCTTGATTTAAGGAGGCGACCCAAGGACGCGGCAGTTATCCCCTTTCCAAGGGATGAAACAACCCCTCCGGTTATAAAAATATACTTAGTTCTTTTTACTTCATTCATAACTATCCACCAACTATATTATCTTCATATTTTTGCGGTAATTTCACTATCTTTAGGCGGGTAATTCTTCGTTTCAGCACCTTCTCAACCGATATCTGCACTCCGTCGTATTTGACACTGTCTCCGGCGCCCGGCGCTTTGTTTAACTGGTTTAAAACAAATCCGGCAATTGTTTCATATTCCCCTTCCGGAAGCGCGATATCCAGCTGTTTGTTAACGTCGTATATTGAAAGCTTGCCGTCAACAATATATGTGTTCTCATCAATTGAATCAATGTTTTTCTCATATATTTCAAATTCATCGTGAATCTCTCCAACAATTTCTTCAACCAAATCCTCCATGCTCACAATCCCAACCGTAACCCCATATTCATCAACCACTGCCGCCAAATGAGTATGCGTTGCCTGCATTTGATGCAGTACGTCATCCAGTCTTTTTGCCTCCGGGACAAACATTGCCGGCCTTAAATAATCTTTTATTTTTTCGCCTCTCCGGCAGTCAATAAGGTCTTTGGCATAAACCATCCCGGAAATATTATCAATGTTTCCCTCATAAGCGGGAATCCTTGAGTGCCCCGTTTCTTTAATAATATCAATAACATCATCAATATTCGCGGAGCTTTCAATTGCTTTAATATCCGGCCGAGGAGTCATTACTTCTTTAACCGTTGTTTCGCCGAATTCAAAAATTGATGAGAGCATTTCTTTTTTTTCACGCTCAATTACCCCTTCTTCGGCGGAAGCGGATAAAATGGTCTTGATTTCCTCTTCAGTGACAAACGGCCCTTTTTCTGAAATATTCCCGCCAAAGAGCAAAACTATAGGGCGAGAGAAAAAAGTCAACAAACTTGCAATTGGAGTTAAAATCCATGAAATAATAATAACAAGCCAGGCAGAATAGAGGGCAATTTGTTCGGCATATTTGATCGCTAAAGTTTTTGGGGTAATTTCGCCAAACACTAAAATCAAAAACGTTGTCACCCCGGTAGAGATTCCTGCCGCCACTCCAACCCCCCCCCAATTTAATGTTTCCGCCCATTTAAGGATAACGGTTGTGGCAAGCACCGACGCGCTGATATTTACAATGTTATTCCCGACCAAAACGGTAGTTATAAGCTTTACCGGATTGTCTTTGAGCTTTTTTACCAAGCCGGCTCCCGGCACATGGTTTTCGGCCATATGCAAAACTTTAATTTTTGAAAGCGAAATGAACGCGGTTTCTGTGGCAGAAAAGAAAGCCGAAAATATTAAACAAACTACAAACAATATATATTCAACAGCCATATTTGCTCATTTCTTTATGCGTATATCCTAATACATGGAGCGTCCCATGTAAAGCCAGCCGGTTAATTTCTTCTTTTAAGCTCCAGCTGAAAGCTTTTGCCTGTTTTACGGCCTGAGGATATGAGATATAAACATCGCCTAAAACCCCATTATCATTTATTTCAAAAGACAAGACATCCGTTGATTTGTTTTTCTTTCTATATTTATTATTTAGCTTTTTCATCTCTTTGTCATCGATAAAAGTTATGCCTAATTTACCTGACAACTTATTTTCTTTTAGTATTTTAACAACACTGATTTTGACTGATTTAAATATGCCGGCGTCAAAAAAGCTCTCCTTGCTTGCGCAGATTTCTATATTATTCATCTTCATAGTCAGAAATGTTTTTTAATTCCCTGATGTCGGCGCCGAGGGAAATAAGTTTTTTATCAATCCCTTCATAACCGCGTTCAATAAAACGATCCATATCTTCTATCAGGGTTTCTCCTTCTGCGACTAATCCGGCGACAATCAATGCCGCCCCGGCCCTAAGGTCGCGGCTTTTAACCGGCGCCCCCTCAAGTTTATTCACCCCGTTCACAATCGCGCTCAAGCCTTCAAGCCGGATATCCGCGCCCATTCTTTTTAATTCATGCACATGCATAAACCGGTTTTCAAAAACTGTTTCGGTGACAACTGATGTTCCGGATGCCAAAGCAAGCAAAGCCACCATTTGCGGCTGCATATCGGTTGGGAATCCGGGAAAAGGCTGGGTTATAATATCAACCGGCTTTATCCCATCCGGCGAATGCACCCTTACTTGATTCCCGTTTACAGAAATTTCTATTCCGGCTGACCTGAGTTTTAAAATGATTGAATCTATATGGTCGGCATTTATATTTTTTATCACTACATCCCCGCGGGTTATGGCGGCGGCAATCATCAGCGTTCCGGCTTCTATCCGATCAGGTATTATTTTATGGTTTACGGCATTTAATTCTTTTACCCCTTCAATTTTGATAATATCAGTTCCTGCTCCAGATATTTTTGCGCCAGCTTTGATTAAATAATTCGCCAAATCCACAATTTCCGGCTCCCTTGCGGAATTTTCAATAACTGTCTCGCCTTCAGCCAGCGTGGCCGCCATCATAACATTTTCGGTCGCGCCAACTGACGGGAAATCAAGGATTATCCTATCCCCTTTAAGTTTGCTGGCTCTGGCAATGACAAACCCATGCTCAAGCTCAATCTTTGCGCCTAGCGCCTCAAGCCCTTTGATGTGGATGTTTACCGGACGGGATCCAATCGCACAGCCTCCCGGAAGAGGAACCTTGGCAAAACCAGTTCTAGCCAAAAGCGGACCCATTATAAAAAACGAAGCGCGCATTTTTGTCACTAACTCATATGGGGCAATATGCTTGACGTGATCGTTTACCCAGACTTTAACTGTGTTTGGAGGAGAATACTCGGCTCTTATCCCCAAAGCCCTTAAAACCCTGATCATTGTTAAAATATCCAAAAGGCAAGGGACAGAGGAAAGGGTTGACATCCCGCGGGTTAAAATTGTCGCGGCTAATATTGGCAAAGACGCATTTTTACTGCCTGAGACCTCAACCTCGCCTGCCAGCCGTTTGCCCCCCACAATCAGGATTCTTCTCATAGGCTGTTAAATTCCTTGGCTTTTTTGTCTGTAAAACCAAAAAAGTACAATATTGATTGAATTATCCTAATCGCGGCTTTGCCGTCACCATAAGGATTGACTGATCGCTTCATTTTATTATATTCGTTTTGATCAAGAATGAGTTTTTCCGCTTCTGAAAAAATGGCTTCCTCGTCAACTCCGATTAACTTTACCGTTCCCGCTTCAATTGCCTCGGGTCTTTCGGTTTTTTCCCTTAGCACTAAAACCGGCTTGCCTAAAGAAGGCGCTTCTTCCTGCACCCCTCCGGAATCGGTTAGTATAATATATGAAGCTTTCATTAAATGAACAAACGGCTCATAATCCAGCGGCTCGATTATTTCAACATTACTGATATTGCCAAGCATTTCATTAACAACATCTCTTACCATGGGATTTTTATGCGCGGGGAGAACCACTTGAATTTCTTTTTCGTATTTTTTTGCCAGACGGCCAACTGCTGAACATATGCCTTTCATGGGACCGCCAAAAGACTCGCGCCGGTGGGTTGTGACCAATACAATTTTTTTATTGTAATCGAGGTTTAACCCATGTCTCTTTAAATTGAAATCCCTTTGGGATACCTTAAGCAGGGCGTCAATAACTGTATTTCCGGTAAGGTAAATAGATGGCTCAGGGACAGCTTCTTTTAATAAATTATCTTTTGACCTTTTTGTCGGGGCATAATGCTGGTCCGCCGCCACAGAAATTAATCGGCGGTTTATTTCTTCAGGATACGGCCTTGTCCTATCCCCTGTCCTAAGCCCCGCCTCAACATGCCCAACCGGAATTTTATTGTAAAAGGCGCAAAGCCCGGCGGCAAACGCGGTAGTGGTGTCGCCCTGGACAAGAAGCATATCCGGTTTTTCTCGCAATAATATGCCTTCAAGCCCCTGGATTGTTTTTACTGTAATTCGCAAAAGAGTTTGGGATTGCTCCATAATACTTAAGTCATAGTCGGGGCGGATGTCAAATATCCTGTTAACCTGGTTGAGCATTTCGCGGTGCTGGCCGGTAGAAACTATTATCCCCTGCAAAATATCGGGATGTTTTTCAACTTCAAGTATAACCGGAGCCATCTTGATGGCCTCTGGCCTAGTCCCAAAAACAAACATTATTCTTTTACGGTTCATCATTTGCTTAACGCCATGAGAAGCGCTCCTATGCTTAAAAGAAAGCAGGCAATATAAATCGCCAAAACCGCTTCCCTCTGTGTAAATCCCGCCCTTAAGAGCATGTGGTGGATATGTTTTTTATCCGCCGCAAAGGGAGACCGCCCCTCGCCCAACCTTCTGGTAATGGCAAACATAGTATCAAATATCGGCACGCCTAAAATCATGATGGGAATAATAAGAGCTACTACCAGCGTAGTTTTGAAAACCCCTATTACTGATGCCGACGCCAGCAGAAATCCTAAAAGGTAACTGCCTGAATCACCCAAAAATATCTTAGCTGGAAAAAAATTGTACCGCAAAAATCCCAGCGCCGCTCCGCATAAAGAAAGCATAATTAAAGCCGCTCCGATTTGGTGAGTCCTTAGCGCCACAAAAAACAGCGTCCCAGAAGATATGGCAGTAACCCCCGCCGCCAGGCCATCCAGCCCGTCAATAAGATTTATAGCATTGGTCATGCCCACAATCCAAATTAAAGTCAACGGGATTCCGACTAAACCAAGCGTAAGCATTCCATTAAAGGGGTTGGAAATAAAGCCAATTGTGACGCCTGAAAAAACCACAAAGCCCGCGGCAATAAACTGCCAGATTAATTTGGTTATTGGTTTTAATCCTGTTAAGTCATCAAAAATACCGACTAAAAAAATCAAAGTGCCGCCTATTATTATTCCCAAAAGATGGAGCGGCTCCATTCCCCTCCCCAATAATTTTAGGAATATAATCCCAAAAATCAGGGAACAGATAAAGCCGGCATATATCGCCGCCCCACCCAATCTTGGGACAATTTTAGTATGTACTTTTCTTTCGCCGGGGTTATCTACCGCGCCAAAGCGGACGGCGATTTTTGAGACAATAGGAGTAGCAAGAATGGTCACAAAAAGGGCTATTAAAAACGCAGGAATAAATATTAGCATCACGGGATTTTATAATATCATAACTGGTTTATTTATTCAATTATTCGTATTGCGCCATGTAAAATCCAACCGTAGCAGGAGTATGCCTTTAAACGCTGCCGCCCATAAGTATATTTGTGTACAAAACTTATGAGCGGCAAATATACATTAAATTAAATTATTCAAAATATACGCGTAAAATCGAGCCGCTTTCTATTTTTCCCGGAGCAAACATTAATTGGAGTTGGGGAAAAACTCCACCAACTGCTTCTTGAGGAATCAAAAATGAATGTTTTCCTTTTGTACCAGAAGCATAATCGGGATTAAGCTTGACCCCATTGTCAAGACCACTTTTGGCCTAAATTAAGATAGTATTTGCGAGAACCTTTAACCCTCCTCAGCTTAAATGGACTAAGCTTTAATATCATGTTAAAATTGCTACAAATAACCATGGAAGAAGCAATAAAAATAATCCAAGAGGCCGAGACAAAAGCCGACGCCTACTTTGTCGCGGTGATGGGCGTTGACAAGTCGTTTCACAAATGATATGATTGCATCATAATTATGAAATATCGAGAAATATTACTTGAACAACTAAAGGCCCTACCATATTTCAATAAGGAGACTATTTCCCAAATATGCAAGCAGTACGAGATTAAAAGCACCACCGTTGATTCCTACATCAACCGTTCTTTAGCGCACAAAGAAATTATTCATCTCAAGAATGGGTTATACATTTCCGCGGATTTTTACCACAAAAACAAAAGCGACATCTCTTATTCGTTTTATCTTGCCAATGTTTTACGCATGCCATCGTATATAAGCTCTTGGGCGGCTTTGCAGTATTATAATTTAGCCACCGAAATAATTCATGCCGTTACCTCAGTCACCCCTAAAATCACAAAAACCTATTCCACTAAGGCGGGAATTTTTGAATATCATTCCATAAAAAAAGAACTTTTTTCCGGCTTTTCTTTGGTGAAAGGAAGATTTGACTTTTTTCTCGCTTCGCCCTCAAAAGCACTTTTTGACCTTTTATATTTCAAAACGCGCCAATTTCGCGGGGTAAAGCAGGAAGCGATAGATGCCTTGATCCCTGAGTTGCGCATAGATATTGATGAAATGGACAAACAAGAACGAGAAAAATTGTACGCTATGATAAAAAAATATATACGCCATGAGTAACCAAATTCTCGCGGCACTTAAAATAAAAATTGATGATCTCGCCACCCATAAAACATTGGATGTGGAGATAAAACGCAATGCCTTGAAAGAAGATTTGCAATACTATGTTCTCAATTTTATTTATCACCATCCCCAATATAGTGATTGGATAATGTACGGCGGCTCGGCGCTCCGCATTTGCCATGGGCTTGATCGCATGTCGGTTGATTTGGATTTTGAAATTAAAAGCGAGATAACTACACCCTTTCTCAGAGAAATAAAAGAAGCCATTGAGAAACATTTCTCAAATACCTACGGCACGGAGGCAGATTTTTTGACGGTAAAAACAACCGGCGTCCGAGGGCTTCTTCTGCGCTTTCATATCGGCGATGAATTGGGCCTCGGGCATCCTTCAAAACAAGTGCATGTTAAAATTGATCTGCATCACTTCACGGCGCCAAAGACCGTGGTTGAGCGAAGGCCGATAAACCGCGACCAACTCTCGTTTGTTATTACAACCTACAATATGTCGGCGCTTATGGCTAGCAAAATCGCCGCTATTTTTCTGCGTGGACAGCGTGGCGTGGGTGACGCCGTATATGAAGAAAAAGGCCGCGATATTTACGACCTCCTTTGGTATATGACAAAAAAGGTTGTTCCAGATCTTGACTATCTCGTCGCCAAAAAGATAGATGTGAAAGATTTGCGGGCGCTTTTTGACAAGCTTACCTTGCAAATGAATAAAGTAAATAATGTGAACCTCAAGCATGACTTAACGCCGCTTTTCGTGAACCAGATTTTTATTGAAAACTGGCTGAAAAACTGGAGGGAAAGCTATTTACGGCTTCTTGAAGATTATAAAATCAATACGGCAACAAAATTGGAAAGCATGGAGGTACACCAGGATTTTGATACCGACAATTATTTTCTCATATATACTTATAATACCGAAGAAGAAAGATCCACCCGAATTCGATGCATTATAAGCGATTATTGGATTACTGATCGGGAAGGAGATTTGCCAACAAAAATAAACGACAAAGTAGTTCAGCTGGTTATCAGCGATATAAAAGGCCAATTAAGCGATAAATTAAAACAGTACGTGACGCTTTTTTACGATAAAGTCGAGGCATATCTTAAGAAAACAAACCGTGTTATGCTTGGCAACAGCATTTCCACGAAAGTGATTAGAATGACGGCGGATAATTTAAACCAAAAAGAACAGATAGTTTTAAACAAATCAGCGTTACTTTCGTGTGAGCTTGATGATTTGTTTAAATAGCAAGAGTTATCTCCGCTTGAATGGACTAAGCTTTAATATCATGTTAAAATTCCCATAAGATTTATGGAAGAAGCAATAAAAACAATCCAAGAGGCCGAAGCAAAAGCCGCGCAGATAATTGAAGAGGCAAAAAAGAATGCGATCCTCAAGGTGCAAAGAGCCCGTAATAACGCTGAAGCTCTGATAAAAGAAGCCCAAGATAACGCTTTAGTAAAGATTGAAGCTTACCTTAAAGACGCGGAAATATCTGCGGAAAAAGAAAAACAAACAATTGAAAAACAGCTCAATCTCGACATAGAAAAAATCAAACAAACTCCGCCTTCAAAAATCAAAGAGGCAAAAAAAGCATGGCAGTAGCCGAAGTTGTTAAAACTTTGATTATTGGGCACAAAAGCCTGCAAAACTCAGTTATTGAAAAATTAAGCAAAGAAGAAATTATCCAGATTATCAGCCAGGGAGCAAAGCCGCAAACAAGCGAATTGGAGCTTTCAGAAATCAAAGCGGCAATTACCTTTCTTGAAAAAGCGGCGAATAAAAAGAAAAACCTTTTGGAATCTTTTGCCCCAACGCGTGAAATTGTTGACGAGGAAACACTTAATATGTCTTATAAAAAGTTCAACTGGGGAGAAATA
Source organism: Candidatus Saganbacteria bacterium (assembly GCA_009772965.1). Classification (GTDB taxonomy): domain Bacteria; phylum Margulisbacteria; class WOR-1; order XYC2-FULL-46-14; family WPAF01; genus WPAF01. The sequence continues at coordinate 83,188 of WPAF01000002.1, read as the reverse complement.
ATAAAATCCGTGAAAGACATTGAGCAGGAAATCGGCAACCTCCGCAGTTTTATGGTCAAATTAAAATCAGAGATTGAAATTCTCTCCCCCTGGCAAAACTTAACTACCCCCCTAAATATTTTGGCCGGCGCAAAAACTGCCGGTATAATTTCTGGAAGCATAAAAACAAAAAAACTTGAAGAGTTTAAAAACAATTTATCTAAATTAACCCCTTTTGCTGAGATTAGTGTTGTAAATTCAGAAAAGACAGATACCTATTTGCTTGTTGTTTTCTTGAAAAGAGAGGAAAAAGCTATCAACGGGCTTCTTGCCAAAAACGAATTTGTCAAAATTCCCCTCCCCTCATCAAAAAATACCGCAAAAGAAGAACTGGAACAGCATCAACAACTACAGGAAACGTCGCGCGAAAACCTTTTTAACCTTGAAAAAAAAGCAAAGGAAATGGCAAAGGTTTTGCCGCGGCTTGGTTATGTTTATGATTTTCTTTTTATTAAAAAATCAGAGGAAGATGCGCAGGCAAGCGCTTTTAAAACAAAAAGCGCCTTTTTTATTGAAGGTTGGATTAAAAACTCAAATTTCAACAAGCTTAAAAAAATATTGTCAAACATATCCAATACGATTGATGTCCAAAAGATATCTCCCAAAGAAGGCGAAATTGCTCCGGTTATTATTGAAAACCCAAAAATCTTCCGCCCGTTTGAACTGATCACAAAAATCTTCGGCCTCCCAAAACAAAACGAAATCGATCCAAGCACTGCCCTGTCATTTTTTTACCTTTTATTTTTTGCCGTCTGCCTCTCTGACGCCGGATACGGGCTGATCCTTGCCGCTGCTTCATATTATCTATTAAAAAAACTGCAGTTGTCCGAAGGCGGTAAAAATCTCATGCTCCTTCTTATCTGGGGCGGAGTGCTTACCATACCCATCGGCATAATAACCGGCAGTTATTTCAGCATTTCGCTTGAAGCCATTCCTCATGGCGGGATAAGAAACCTGCTAATTGGCCTTAGGATAATTGACCCCATCAAAAACCCGATTAATGTTTTGTTGATTTCATTGCTTTTGGGCGTTTTTCAAAATATCTGCGGGCTGGTAATAGCAATGTGCTGGCAGTTTAAAAACAAGCAGTATCTAGAGGGAATACTAAATCACGGATTATGGATATTCTTTTTAATGTCGCTTGTTATTATGTCCGGCACAATGTTCACCGGCTCAATCTGGGCGGGCACATTTTCAAAGCTTTCAATTATTGGGGCGCTGCTCCTTGTATTAACCCAAGGGAGACAGGAGCCAACCTTCATAAAAAAAACTATTTCCGGCATCCTTAGCCTTTATAAGACTACAAGTTATTTGGGCGACACCCTCTCCTACTCCCGCCTTTTAGCGCTTATGATGACCACCTCAATAATCGGTATGGTGGTAAATATCATTGCCGGAATTACTGCCGGCATCCCATTTGTAGGATATGTCATAATGGTGATAATCCTTGTAGGGGGACATTTATTTAATTTAGTTATCTCGGTGCTTGGGGCTTTTATTCATTCTATGCGATTGCAGCTTGTCGAATTTTTTGGTAAATTTTATGAGGGAGGAGGCCGAGAGTTTAAGCCGTTTAAAAAAGAAACAAAGTATGTCTTGATAAAATAAAAAAGGGGGATTTTATGGAAATTGGGATAGGTTTGGCACTGGCTGGCGCGGCTTTTGCCGCGTTTTTGGCTTCTTGCGGATCGGCCTGGGGGATAGCGGTTGCTTCTGAGGCCGCGGCGGGAGTTTTAACCGAGGATCCGGAAAAATTCGGTAAACTTTTGGTTATGATTGCGCTTCCGGGAACACAGGGTTTTTACGGCTTTCTTGGCGCCTTTTATATTATGATGAAAATCAATCTTTTAGGGGGGGCATTTCCTGTGTCGCTTGCATCAGGCCTCCAGCTTTTCTTTGCCGGGTTGCCGGTAGGAGTTGTCGGGCTTATTTCCGGCTATTACCAGGGAAGAGCCTCTGCGGCTGGTATACATCTAGTTGCTAAAAGGCCAGAAGAATCAGGAAAAGCAATAATCTTGCCGGCAATGGTTGAAACTTACGCGGTATTGGGGCTTTTGGCCACAATCCTGATGGTATCGGGAATAAAGTTATAGATGGGAATCGCCGAAATTAAAGCAAAAATACTTGAAGAAGCTGAAATTGAAGCTAAGCAAATTTTAGAAAAAGCAGAAGCTGGCGCGCGCGAAATCGAAAGGGAAGCAAAAGAAAAAGCGGAAATAATTACCGCTAAAATGCTTGAGGAAGGCAAAAAAAAGGCTGAAGCATTTAAAAGATCTATCATCACCCCTGTTCGCCTTGAAGCAAAAAAGAAACTGCTCGAAGAAAAACACAAAATTTTAGATACGGTCTTTTCGGGTGCGCCGGCAGAAACCAAAGAAAAATATTTTATAGAGGCGGCAAAAATACTTTATGGTTAAATTCGCTTACGCTTCAGCCCGGATCAGGGCAATAGAATCCAAAATGCTTAGTGAGGCTCAAATCCTAAGGATGGTTGATTCCCATAGCTTTGAACAGGCCTTTAATATTTTATCAGAGACATCAGAAAACCTTGCTAAGCTAGAAAAACCTTTTGACTTTGAAGCCTTGTGCCGTTTGGAGCTTAAGGGAGTAAAAGAATTGCTGGACCAGCTTGCCCCGCAAAATGAAATTATCTCAGTTATTTGGGAAAAACATGAAATTGACGGCGAGGAGGATAAAAACTATTTATTAAAACTTAAACAAACAGCCGACAAACACAATGTTAATATTTTTTCAAAATACGCGGAGAGTTTTATCGTTTTGCACTCCCTAAAAGCCAGCATTAAACAAGCCGAGGTTGAGCAAGCGCTTGCTAAATACCGTTATTACGATTGCTTTAAAGCTGTCAATAAAGGCTTAAGCCACTTTCAAAAAACCGGCAGCTTAAGCGTTTTTGAAAGGGAAATCGACAACTACTTAATGGAAATAATCAAAGAAGCGAAATATTTTGTTTTTGGCATCGAGCCGCTTATCGGCTATGCCATTGCCAAAGAAATTGAAATAAAAAACCTTCGCTTTGTATTGACCGCAAAACTGCTCCAGGTTCCCCCCGAACAAATAAAAGAAAGGGTTAGGATAAGCTATGTCTAAAATCGCGCTGATCGGCCCAAGCCAGATGGTTTTGCCCCTCGCCTCCTCGGGAATAGAAATTTTTCCGGCAGACTCCGGATATGAAGCCGGCCTTAGGATTGAAGCCATTTCAGAAAAGAATGAGTACGCGGTTGTTTTTATTACCGAACGCCTGGCAATGGATTGCATGGAATCAATTGAGCTCAACCAGGGCAAAATTAATTTTGTATTTATCCCCGATAATCAGGGAAGCGTCGGTTTGTTTTTTGAAAAAACAAATAAGCTAGTTAAAGAAGCAATAGGAGTGTCGCAAAATGATTAAAAAAGTTGCAGGCCCTTTGGTTGTGGCGGAAATTGAAAACGCGAAAATGGGAGACCTGGTGCGGGTGGGTGAAAAAAAACTAATTGGAGAAATTATTGAGCTAAAAGGAGATTACGCGAGCATCCAAGTATATGAAGAAACCGCGGGGCTTAAAGTGGGAGATATTGTAGAAACAACAGGGGCGCCTCTTATGGTTGAGCTTGGCCCCGGGCTTATCTCTTCTATTTTTGACGGGATTGAGCGCCCGCTTGAAACATTGCTTAAAAAGTCGGGGGATTTTATCGGGCGGGGAATTGATGTTTTGCCGCTTTCAAGAGAAAAAAGCTGGGAATTTATACCCACTATGAAAAAAAGCGATAAAGTTTTGCCGGGGGATATTCTCGGCTACGTGCAGGAAACTCCCCTTGTTAAACATATGATAATGTCTGAAATTTCAGGAACCCTTGATGATATTAAAGGCGGAAGCTTTCACATAGATGGCACAATTGCTATTGTTTCAGGCAAAGCAGTTACAATGCTAAAAAAATGGCCGGTAAGGAAAAGAAGGCAGCTGGCTGAAAAAGCTCCCGTAAAAGTACCCTTGGTTACCGGACAAAGGATTATTGATTCTCTTTTCCCAATTGCCAAGGGCGGCGCGGCCTGCGTGCCGGGACCGTTTGGCGCGGGAAAAACCGTTATCCAGCACCAGCTGGCAAAATGGGCGGACGCAGATATAATTATTTTTATCGGCTGCGGGGAACGCGGCAACGAAATGACGGATGTGCTTTTGGAATTCCCGCATTTAAAAGATCCAAAATCAGGAAGACCGCTCATGGAAAGAACGGTTCTAATTGCCAACACTTCAAACATGCCGATTGCCGCCAGGGAGGCCTCGGTTTATACCGGAGCGGCAATCGCTGAATATTTTAGGGACATGGGATACAACGTAGCCCTTATGGCCGATTCCACTTCCCGCTGGGCCGAGGCACTCAGGGAAATGTCAGGCCGGCTTGAAGAAATGCCGGGAGAAGAAGGATATCCCGCTTATCTTGGAACCCGTCTCGCGGAATTTTATGAAAGGGCGGGATTCGGCAAGTGCATGGGAAAACCGGAAAGAGAAGGATCTCTAACTATCATCGGGTCTGTTTCCCCTCCCGGAGGAGACCTTTCAGAGCCAGTGGTGCAAAACACACTGAGGGTAACAAAAGTTTTTTGGGGGCTTGATTACGCCCTCGCCCACAAAAGGCATTTCCCCGCGATAAACTGGATAAACTCATATTCGCTTTATAACGAAAGCGTTAAAGAATATTTGCTTGCCAATGTTTCAAAGGAATTACCCAAAGTTCGCGGAATTGCCCTAGAAATATTATCTAAGGAAGCCGAGCTTGAGGAAATTGCCAGGTTAGTCGGCGTTGAATCCCTCTCCTCGCTTGAACAGCTTATTTTATTTACCGCCAAGTCAATCAGGGAGGATTTTTTATACCAGAGCGCGTTTGATCCGGTTGACCAATACTCAAGCTTAAGAAAGCAATTTAAAATATTAAACTCCATCATACTTTTTTATGGACAGGCAAAAAACGCGCTTTCAATGGGGGTTGAACTTTCTAAAATCAAAGAAATCGAAGCAATTAAAAAAATTCCCGTCCTTAAGTTTGCCGATGAAAACAAAGCTGATGCTATTGAAACTGAATTGATCGACCAGTTCCATGCTTTAACAGGAAGGGTGAGCCATGAGTAAAATCCGAGAAATTGCAGGGCCTTTGATGATGGTTGATGGCGTTAAAGGCGTTGGATATGATGAACTGGTTGAAATAATCCTTAATACCGGAGAAGTAAGACAAGGGAAAACTCTATTAGTTGAAGACGATAAAGCGCTGGTGCAGGTGTTTGAAGGAACAGTTGGATTGGACTCAAAAACTGTAAAGCTAAAATTTAAAGGGAGAGGGCTCGAGCTTCCAGTATCAGAAGATATTTTAGGAAGGATATTTTCCGGGCTTGGAAAACCAATCGATGGGGCGCCGGCAATAATCCCAAAAAAGCAAATCGATATTAACGGCAACCCTATCAATCCCGTGGCAAGGGATTATCCGGATGATTTTATCCAAACGGGCATTTCGACAATTGACGGGTTAAACACACTTTCGCGAGGGCAAAAGCTCCCGATTTTTTCCGGCTCCGGCCTCCCCCACTCCCACCTCGCCGCCCAAGTTGCCAGGCAGGCAAAAGTTTTGAAAAAAGAACAAAACTTTGCGGTTGTTTTTGGGGCAATGGGAATTACCTACGAAGAAGCTGAATTTTTTATCGATAACTTTAAAAAGACCGGCGCTATTGAAACCTCTGTGCTTTTTATCAATCTGGCGACCGACCCGGCAATTGAAAGAATCGCAACCCCGCGAATGGCGCTTACCGCCGCGGAATATCTGGCCTTTGATTTAAATATGCATGTTTTGACAATATTGACAGACATGACCAATTATTGTGAAAGTTTGCGCGAAGTATCTGCCGCCAGGAAAGAAGTCCCCGGCCGCCGCGGGTATCCCGGTTATTTATATACCGATCTCGCGTCATTATATGAGAGAGCGGGAAGAATTAAAGGCAGGTCAGGATCAATTACTTTAATTCCCATCTTGACCATGCCGGATGACGATAAGACCCACCCGATCCCTGACTTGACCGGCTACATTACCGAAGGGCAAATTATTTTAGACCGGCCGCTTGAAAGAAAAGGGATATATCCTCCGGTTGATCCGCTTCCTTCCCTTTCCCGATTAAGGGACAAGGCAATCGGCGAAGGGAAAACCCGCGAAGACCACGCAAGCGTTGCCAACCAATTATTTGCCGCCTATGCAAGAGGAAAAGAAGTGCGTGAACTTATGGTCATATTTGGAGAGGCGGCATTATCGCCCCTTGATAAAACCTACCTAAAATTCGCGGATGAGTTTGAGGGCAAATTTATCAGGCAGGGCGAATATGAAAACCGGACAATAGAAGAAACTTTAAAAATATCCTGGCAGTTATTAAATATCCTGCCCAGGGAAGAATTAAAGCGCATCAAGGACGAAATTTTTAACAAATATGCAAAAGCGGATTAGTCCCACTCGGATGCAGCTTCTGCGCCTGAGGAAGCAAACCGCGCTTGCCCGCAGGGGGCATAAGCTTTTAAAAGATAAGCTTGACGGCCTGGTGCAAAGGTTTTACAGCATCAAAAACAGCTATTTTGGCCTCCATAAAAAGCTTGAGCCGGAATTGGTAGATATTTTTACTAAATCTGTTTTTGCGTATGCTTTATCAAACCCTGTAGTTTTTAAAAATAAATCCACGGCCAGCGCCCGGATAAACATAAAAACCCAAAGCATCATGGGGGTTGAAATTCCGTCGTATGAATTAAGGGTTTCAGGCGAACCGTTAAAATTTTCTAAAATATTAGCTTCAGAAGATTTGCCCGAAGCATTAAATGCTTTTAACAATGCCCTTCCCTCCCTTATTAAGCTTGCGGAAGCGGGAAGGTCATTAAATTTTATCGCGAAACAAATAATTGAAACCAGGCGGCGGGTAAACGCCTTGGAATATATATTAATTCCTGAGCTTGAGGATAATTTAAAATTTGTTACAATGAAGCTGGATGAACTTGAAAGAAGCAGCCATGTTTCTATATTAAAAAGAAAGGGAGGAAAATAGTGAATTTTGATATTGAAGAAGAACATTTTACGGTTTTTAATCTGTTGCTTTTGCTTTTGGTTTGGGCAAACACCTGTTATCTCCTGGTAATATTTTTTAAGCCAATTTTCCCCATGCTAATAACTACTCTATTGATGCTTTTTGGAATCACCCTTACCGCGGCGATGGTAGTAATGACCATTTACGTGTCAATTAAATGGATTAAGCATCACAATCTTGGCTGGTGGATACTGATTGGCCTGATAGTATTATTTGTAGTCTCTTACGCTCTTGAATCAACAGTAAAAAGCATCTTCCTCCGCGAGCAAATGTTCAAGCAGGAACAGCTGAGATAATTCCGCGCGGCCCTATAGTCTAATGGCTAGGACGCGACCCTCTCAAGGTCGAGATACGGGTTCAATCCCCGTTAGGGCTATAAATTTTGCTATTGTTGGTATTTCGTCACTTCTTGCATAATCTTTTTCTTTATTGGGTTTTCATCCGGGACATTTTCCAGATATATTTCAAGCAATTCCTTAAAGGTGTCTCTATCGGTGAGACATGCAATGCTTTCGCTTCCACGCCAAACTCGATCTTAGCAATAAGAAGTCATACTATTGACCATGTTTTTCACAAGAGTATAATTAGGGTGCTATGAAAAAAGCATTATCCATCCTGACTAATTCTATAAATTATATAAAAGAACAATATTTTGCTGAAAGCCAAAACAAAAAAGCAAAAGAGGTTCAGTTTGCAAAATTTATAAACATTATGGATGTGCTTTATGCGGTTTTGATGGCTTGGGGAATTGCATTGGTTGCAAGCAATTTCATATTTGAATTGAAACACGCATTGCCTTCAGTAATCGCCGGGTTAGTATTAATCAGATTTTTCTTTGCCCCAGCGCGCAATCTCTCAAATATTGCTTGGCAGACTCAATATAGATGGCTTGCCCAGATTGGTATTTTTGTTATTGATGTTCCACTGCTATTTTTACATTCATTTATCTACTATAGAATGTGCCATTCAATATGGGAATTTAGATATGACCTCTTTTATCAATGGTTCTTTGGGCTGTTAGCAATAAATGTGTTTTGGTTACTCCTTATTTTAGCGAGGCAGTGGTGGTGGAAAAAGGATAAATATGACCAACATATATGCTGGGGGATTAATAACCTTTTCTGGTTGATTATTGTTTATGTTTTGTATTTTTTCAAGGTTGATATATTTGTAGAGCCCAATTATTATGCGTTATTCACAATAGCATTATTAAATTGTTTATTTGATTTTATTCTTACGGCGCCTTGTTATTTAGGCTTCAAGAAGGTTCAACTCAAACTAAATAGTGCTCCCGGGTCTTTCCCCCACCTTTAACCTCTTTGGATAATGCAGTATAATTAGGGTGGTTTCTTTAGGGTTAGCTCCCCGTGGGGCTATGCTCTAAAAATCTTGAGTTGCTACGGCAGGGAAAACATTTATTACACATGCGCTGGAAGTCTGATATGCTCATCCAATTTTTGGTCAATTTTATTTACTTTGTCGGCTACAAACGTTACTTTATCATCAACGAATTTTATTTGTTCTTTAACTTCTTCAAATCCTCTTTGCATTTCACTCCTTATTACCGCATGCCCTTCCGCAACTGCTTTGACGTCTGACGCAACCTGCTCCAACAGGATGCCCTGTTTTTGGATTAAATCATAGTGCTTTGTCTGGCCGTCCTCAAGCTTCTGCTGGCCTTGTTTTAATGAAACAACATCTTGCGCTAATGTATTCTGGCCTTTTTCTAACGATTGCTGACCATTTTTTAATGAAGAAATATCCTTTTCTATAACGCTTATCTTTTCAAGTACTTGATCTATTTTTGCTTCACTCGACTCCCTCGATTTGCCTCGGGATAAATTCGCTCGTGATAAATTTGCCATTTGTGCTATCCCCCCATCCTTAAATATCCACCGATGAAATTATACTACTTTGGTTTGGTTTGTAAAGTTAAAGGTAATCTTAGGGTCGCATTATGTTGAGAAACGGAGGGGCGGCTAAGTGCGAGCCTCTCAAGGTACAAATCGGGGTTCGATTCTCAGAAGATTGGGCTATTTATCCTTGAAGTTGATCCCGGGAACAATCAGGTTGCAACTCTGTATGATATCGGTTAGAGTTAAAGTCTATGTTGAAACCAGAGCTCAATATCGTTTTTGTCGGAAATTATTCTCCTCGCCTTTGCGGAATCGCTACTTTTACAACCGATCTTTGCGAGGCGGCCGCTAAATTACTTTCGCCCCGCTCCAGCGTGTTTGCAATCGCCGTCAACGACACTGATGGAAGGTACGCTTATCCGCGCAGAGTTGAATTCATCATACAGCAAACGCAACAGAAAGATTATTTTGAAGCGGCCAACTTTATCAATGCCAGTAATGCCGATGTGGTTTGCATCCAGCACGAATACGGAATCTACGGCGGCTGGGATGGTATTTACATCCTCTCCCTGATCTCAAGCCTCAGCGTACCGGCGGTAGTGGTTCTGCACACAGTGCTCAAAAACCCCACCCCCAACCAAAAAAAGATCATCCAGGAGATGGCTCAACGAGCCAGCTATCTCATAGTGATGAGCAATCTGGCTGTCACTTTATTGAAGGAGGTTTACTCCGTACCGGCCGAGAAGATCAGGATGCTTTATCACGGCACTCCCGATTTTACCTCGCTTGATAACAACCGCTACAAAAAACGTTTCCAGGTGGAAGGGAAACAAACACTGTTGACTTTTGGCTTGCTCAGCCCAAACAAAGGTATAGAGACAGTCATAAAGGCCCTTCCAAAAATAGTCCAGGAATTTCCCCAGTTGATCTATGTTGTTCTTGGGAAAACCCACCCCAATGTCCTTAGGGAGTACGGCGAAAAATACCGGACCAGCCTGGTAGCGCTGGTCGAGGAATTAGGATTACAGGAACAGGTAATATTTGACAACCGATTTGTCAGCTTGGAAGAGCTCTATGCCTGGCTTATGGCGGCGGATATTTATATCACCCCCTATTTGAATGAGGCGCAGATAGTCAGCGGAACCCTGTCCTATGCAATTGGGGCGGGGAACGCCATAATCTCTACGCCTTACTGGTATGCCAAAGAGATACTCGCCGAAGGAAGGGGACGATTAATAAACTTTGGGGACAGCAATGCCTTGGCTTCTTCCTTGCGCGACCTGTTGTCGGACAAAACAAAGCTAAAGTCTCTGCGCGATAAAACCTATAAATTTGGGCGGCAGATGCGCTGGGAAAAAGTTTCGGAAAAGTATCTTGAAATATTTAAAAAAACAGCGGCCACCGCGGCTAAAAGATCCTTAACTTTAAAAACCCCCGCCCTGCTGTTGCGCGAACCACCCTTTGACCTGGCACACTTAAAACGTTTGACCGATGATACGGGACTGATCCAACACGCGAAATATATTGTCCCCGACCGGCATACCGGTTATTGCCTTGATGACAACTCCCGCGCCCTGATGATGTGCGCCTGGGCATTTTTCCTTTTACGCGGCGAGGACGCCAAAGAGCTAATCTCTACTTATTTCAGCTTTACCCATTTTATGCAAAATCCCGACGGCCGCTTCCGCAATTTTATCGATTACCAGCGCCACTTCCTGGATGAGAGCGGTTCGGATGACGCGTGCGGCAGGGCGCTCTGGGCGCTTGGCTACATCATCTGGCGGCCTCCGCGCAACGCCTATCGTTCTTTGGCTTATGAATGTTTTCAGAAGGCGTTGCCCCACGTGCGCGAATTAAACCTGCGCGGAAAATCCCTGGCCATGTTAGGTTTGGTCTCCTATCTGCGCTGCTACCAGGGAGATGAGAGCGTTGCGGCAAAGCTTCGCGAATGCGCCGATTATTTATTGGATTTATATAAAAATGTTTCCGATGATAACTGGCGCTGGTTTGAAGATATCATCTGTTACGATAACGGGATTATGCCTATGGCATTATTTCAAACCTATTCAATTCTCCGCGAGGAAAAATATTTGAAGGCCGCAAAGGAAACGCTGGAGTTTTTAGAAAAAACAATTACCCATAATGGCCGCCTTTCCATTGTCGGCTCCCGCGGCTGGTATAAAAGAGGCGGGATAAAAGCAAAGTATGACCAACAGCCAATTGATGCCGCAGCCATGGTTCTAGCTTATCAGTCGGCTTACCGGGTTACCAAAGAAAAAGAATATTTAAAAAAGATGCGGCAGGCATTCGGCTGGTTTCTGGGCGAAAACGATATGGGAATGTCTTTGTACGACCATGAGACCAAAGGCTGTGCTGACGGGTTGATGCCGGAAGGTGTCAGTTTAAACCAGGGGGGCGAAAGCACCGTCTCTTTCCTAATGGCATTGCTAGCTATGATTGAAGAGTATGAGATATCAAGTGTTGTTTGATTGATATGATCGAAGAACCTGCCTGCCGGCAGGCAGGTATGAAATTGCGAGTGTGGATTAGACCTGTCTTAAAAGCTTCTCGAGCAGTTCGTCAACAGGGATGCTGGCTACATGCGAATCGGAGTCGGAAATGGCGTAAGGAATAATCAATTCATTGTTGAGGATGATGGAACCGCAGCTGTAAACCACGTTCGGCACATAGCCCTCGCGCTCTTCTTCCCGCGGCATAAGCAGGGGCTCTTTGAGCCGCCCTATTATTTTCGAGGGGTCTTTCAAGTCTAAGAGTACGACGCCAATGCAGTATTTGCGCATCGGCCCTACGCCGTGGGTCAGCAGGATCCAGCCTTTTTTCGTTTCGAGCGGCGACCCGCAATTGCCGATCTGAACCAGCTCCCAGGGATTTTCCGGCGCTTCAATTTTAACCCCTTCAAACCAGAAATGAATATTATTGGAATAGCTTAAATAGAGATTTTCCCCGTCAGTCCGCGTGATCATGGCATACTGCCCGTTGATTTTGCGCGGAAAAAGAGCCATTCCCTTATTGCGCGCCATGGGGCCGTTGAGGGTCGAGATTTTAAAATGGTGGAAATCTTTTGTTTCTATCAATTGCGGAAGTATTTCCCTGCCGTTATAAGCGGTATAGGTCGCGTAGTAGGTAACGTTGTCATCGTCATCAACAAAACGGACGAAGCGCGCGTCTTCCACGCCGTTGCTTTCGTTTTGAGAGAGAGGGAAAATGACCCTTTCCGAAATCAACTGCCCGTGCGGAAAAAAGACCTCATAATTCGATTCCGCCAGCCACTTGATGTGGATAATGGAGTCATCCATGTCGGAAAAAATATTTTTGTTGCGGACGGAGGTAATTGCCTGCCCCATTTCTTCCAGCGTAAAGCTCGAAGGCAATAGTTGGTAAATCGCATTTGCCGCTTCGCTAAACTGCCCCATCTCTTTCAGTTTGGCTTTAAAAAGTTCCCGGTCGTAAGTCGCGTTCAAAACAATTTCGGGCGCGCCCAAAAATGGGCTTACTGGCTCCAGAAAGATCGAATTATCTTTATCGATCAGGGCGCTGCGAAAAACGATCGAGGAGATATGCCCTTCGCCCGTCGCACGGAAGCTAAAAATAACGCGGGTTTGTCCCCTCTTCAAATTGTTCTGCTTGGGATAAATGACAATCGAAGGATTAAAAAGGGCAGCCGATTCGATGGAATATTCCATCGTAAAACAGGCGCCAAGCAAAAGCTTTCTTTCATCTGATAACGCCGCCGGATCCTTGATATATCCGGAAATTTTCTGGTAATTCCTCATCAGGATGGATTGAATATCCTTATGGCGGTGCGCGAAATCCTTAAGCGTTTGCTTGAGCACAGATTTGGCTCCGTTTTCGTCCAGCGCCAGGATGCGGTTGACAATATTTCCGGTGTGGATTTCACTGGCAGGACGGAAAGGGCGGGTAATTACAAGACGCTTGTCCGGGCGGATATTTTTCAGTGTTTTATTGGTAATGCGCTTAAATAAGCGAGAAATAATTACCGGATCATGCAGTGCGGTTTTGCCAAGCCGCTTATTGGCGATCAAAACTTCGGCATCCGTATATTTCTGCATGGCGTTATAATCCTAATCTTTATACGGCAAAAAAGCAATGAGCGCTTGCCACCAATCCCAGTTTAAATTATAGTATAGGGATGGACATTAAATTAATTATCGGTATTCTCGCCGCCATTTTAACCACCTCCGCCTTTCTCCCCCAGGTAATCAAGGCACATAACAGCAAGCATACAAAAGATCTTTCGCTGGGGATGTACGTGGTTATGTCGATTGGTTTAATGCTTTGGATTGCTTATGGCGTCATCCTGCAGTCGCTCCCGATAATTATAGCCAACTCGCTTACTATTATGCTTTGCGCTTATTTGATAATTTTAAAGCTCAAGCATGGCTGATAATCAGCTTAAAGATGCCGGCGGATTTCCTGAGCCAGGGCAACAGGGAATTTTTTGATTATGGGATGGAAACTTCTCGGTAAAAATTCGCCCAACTCATTTTTAAAGTCGATTTTTGTTTTTCCTAGCAAAGGAATAACTAGTTTTAAAAACTTTTTATTGGGGATAAGGTTTGCTCTCAGCATAAAATACAGATCGAAAAAGTCCCTGGGCTTTTTCCGGTCAAGGAGCGCTTCGATTTTTTCCGCGATCAATTCTTCTTTTTTGAGCGATAAAACCGTGTAGGTGCTTACATAAGGGTTTTCAACCACAACTGTTTCTCCGGAAGTTTTTTTCTTCCGGCTTGATATTTCCATCATAATATTAAAATTAATCGCGCCGATCGAAACTTTGATCTCGCCTAAATATCCTCCGGAAGTGGGCTTTGCTTCCTCAATTTCTATCAAAACCCCCTCTTCGTCAATTTTTATCGCTGTTTCCTGGAGAAGTTTTTCAATTATACTTTTATCTATATGGGAGGTTGAAAAATCCAAATCCTCGGAAAAACGGGGGCTCCGATAAAGTATCCTTAACGCGGTTCCGCCCTTAAAATAAATTGCTTCTGAACCTTCCTGCGCGTAAAAATACTGGAGAAACAAGTTTTGCGCGTACTCTCGGGCAACATTAATGGCAGAGGTTTGCATTTTTACCGCTATTTCTTCAATTTGTTTTTCTGATATCATGTTCAACCCACCTTATAAAACTTGGTTTTCCAAATAAAGATACAAAAACAAGCAATTTCTTGCGATCAATCCCTTTTAGATTCAACCGGTCATTAAGCTTTTTTTTATGTAAAAACACATAATAAAGATAATCCGCTAAGGCTTTTTCCTTTTCTGCCAAGAGGATATTCTCACCGCCCAGCTTGATCAATTTATAGCCGGTAAAGGCCTTTTTCATTATCTTGTGATAATTAAAAACCATGTTCTTGACCCCGTATTCGCGCGTTGTTTTTGTTGTGGCAGAAGTAAAAGAATAAACCACTTCGGGAATTACGCGATAATAAGAAAGAGCCGTTTCAAAGGATATATAGGATGGTTTATATAGTTTATTTGCTATCAAATAACTGGAGGGGAAGCTTATTTCTAAAGCGTACATGCCCCCCTTTAGCCGGGCAAATACTCCTTTTTGCGTGTATCTTTCCAATAGTTTTTGCGCAGCGATAGGCGACGCCCCAACCAACCGTCGAAACTCAAATCTGGAAAATATCTTCAAGCCGCTTTCTTTTAGTTTGTTTTGTATTTCTATCGGTTTCATTTTTCTACCACATATGGTAGATTATTGAAACGACATTGTCAAGCCCAGATTCAACAGCCCAGATTCAACAAACAACTTCGTTGGAGTTTTCGGACAGATCAGTAGCAACCATGGCCTTTTCCTAAAGCATTTTTTATCTTTGTTCTTGTTTCCTCTTTAACAAACCAATGCCGGGTTTTATTTGAAAAATTGACCAGACTAAGCATAATAGGCACTTCGGTTAAAACTCCTACTACGGTAGCCAATGCCGCGCCGCTTTTTAAGCCAAAAAGAGCGATTGCAACAGCTACCGCCAGCTCAAAAAAATTGCTGGCGCCGATCATTGCGGCTGGAGAAGCGATCGCGTGCTCAATCCGCCATTTCTTTGCCCATAAATAACCAACGGCAAAGATAAAATAGGTTTGGATCGTCAAGGGAATGGCAATTAAAAAGATGTGCAAAGGATTTTTGATAATAATATTGCCTTGAAAAGCAAAAAGCAAAATCAAGGTCGAAAGAAGCCCCATAATTGTGACCGGTTTTAATATCTTCAAAAACACATTTTCAAACCATTCTATGCCCATGTGTTTTATGAGCTGCTGCCGCGAAATGTATCCTCCGGCTAAAGGGATAACCACAAAGAAAATCGTCGAATATATCAAGGTGTCGTAAGGCACTATTATTTGGTTTACTCCCAACAAGAATTTTACGATCGGGACAAAAGCAACCAATATTACCAGATCGTTTACCGCAACTTGAACTAGGGTATGGGCAGGATTCCCTTTGGTTAAATAGCTCCAGACAAAAACCATTGCCGTGCAGGGCGCGGCCCCCAAAAGGATTGCTCCGGCAATATATTCCGTAGCCAAGGCGGGATTTATAAACGCGGAAAATAAATATTTCAAAAAGATAACCGCAAAGATAGCCATAGTGAATGGTTTGATTAACCAATTAACCACTAAGGTTACAATTAATCCTTTTGGCCTTTTGCCAACCCTGATAATGCTTGAAAAATCTATCTGCACCATCATGGGGTAGATCATCAGCCAGATAAGAATGGCAACAGGGATATTGACCTGTGCGATTTCAATCCGGCTTAAGAAGTTTATGGCCTGAGGAAAAACCTTGCCCAAAATAATGCCGCCGATAATGCAGAGGATCACCCAAACCGAAAGATACCGCTCAAAAATCGGCAGCTTGGCGCTAACATTATCTGTTGACTGATCATTTTTTTCCATCTTATACTCCCTCTTATACTCCCTCCAACAACGCATTAATATCTGCTAGCACTTTTTTATATACTTGATCATTCATTCGATAATATGTGTATTGGCAATCTTGCCTAATCTTTAATATGCCTGCTTTCCCTAGCGCCTTTAGGTGGTGGCATATTAGATTATGTTTCAGTTTTAGCTCCTCCTCGAGTTCGCAAACGCACATTTCCCTTTGGCGCAGCAGGCAGATAATTTTTAGGCGATTGTCTTCGGCAATTGTTTTAAGTAATTTAGAAATATGCGTCAGTTTTTTTTGGGTGCAAAGACATTTCGATTTCCGCTTCATGATAGTTTAATCATAATGCTGCACACTATTTATGTCAATGGGCATTGACATAATATCATCCACATAACCGTTAATATTAGTTCAGCGATGTAAGTTTTTTTCTATCCTTTCAATTAAAATCCCTAAAAAGCTTCAACTGCGGGCTCTTTTCTTCCAAATAATGTCGCACTTTATGCCAAAATTCTTTGGCAGTTTTAAATATAGCTTCGGTTTCTGCTTTGCCAATAAAATCTCTCGGTTCATAGATACAGTCATTCCTTTTTATGCGGAATTTTTGTATCTTTTCAATTAAGTCACCATATTCATTGCCCAGTAGTTCTCCCGCAACCGTAAAGAAAGAACAATTACGCGACCGATTTGAAGCAGCCCATCATAGACAAGTTTAAATGCCGCCTCATCCACCTTATCTCTAAGCAATGCGGCTGCTTCAAAATTCCTTTTGGCCGCAGCCAACAAATTGTCCAGATAGTTATTATCAGCAACCTGACTCTTTATTTTTCCTTCTTTTAACAATCTACTTAATAAATTTCCTAAATTCATGCTCATCACCTCTCAACAAAATACAGTTTTTAACAATATCTTTATGAAAATAATTTGTTTTTTTCTTTTCGGAAAACTCCCCTTCGGTTGCAATATGATAATTTATTTCCCTCCCAATCTTTTCCTCTACTTTCCGTACCATCTTAAACATCCTATTTTCATCAACTTCTCCAATCACAAAAAGATCAATGTCAGAATCAGATTTAAATCCGCCCTTAACAAAAGAGCCAAAAAGAAAAGCAAAAGATATATTTCTCACTTTGCCTAATTCTTTTTTCAATTCAACTTCTATCCCAAATGTTTTCTTTATTATTGACTCCACTTCAGGGAGTAAAGAATAATGCCGGTTGAGAGCATAAATATTTAAAATGGCTTTCTTTTTAAAAACGATTAAATCGCTACCTAAAAGCCGATTAAGCTCACGCTGAGCCGTACCAGCAGAGGTTCTAACTTTTTTGGCAATTTCACTTAAATAAAATTCCTTATTTTGGTTATAAATGAATAATAAAATTATTCTTTGCCGGATTTTTGATTTTGCAAACAATTGCATCATTTCTATTTTTCAACCTTGAGTAAATTATTACTCAACAATGAATACAAGTCAAGGCCATTAGTAGCATCCCTTCCCTGCTTTTTCAATTAAAAACCCTAGCATGCTTCCCAGAATCAAAGTCATTGAAACAACTGGAATAATATCCATTGGATTGCCGGCAGAAATTATAATCGCGGCCGGAAGAAGGTTAAGGAAAGATATCACTATGCCTTTTACCGCTCCTTTAATGCCAATATTTGTTGCGGCAATAAAAAAGCCAATAATTACCCACATCGAAAAAGCGGATAAATCCGCGGACAAAGGAAGCTTCATCATAATCATCGGCGCCACATCAATAACGCCGGCAGCAATACCCAGCAAAAGGCCTAATTTTATCTTGTTCATATTAACCTCCTGTTTCAAGGACGCCAAATTAGCCAAACAAAAAGGCATGAAGCCGTCACTGCCACCAAAGTAAACGGCAAGCCGATTTTTATAAATTCGCCGAATTTTACCTGATATCCTTCTTTTTTTAATATCCCGCAAGCTACAATATTGGCCGACGCGCCAATTGGGGTAATATTCCCGCCTAAACTAGCGCCAATTAAAAGCCCAAAAAGCAAGAGGGGGGGATCAATATTTATTCTTTGCGATACCGAGAGCGCAACCGGCAGCATGGCCGCCAAAAAAGGGACATTATCTATGAAAGATGAAAGGACAACGGCTGTAATAACAATTAAAAGATATCCGCCCAGAATATTTTGGCCGATTACATTAGCCAGGAAAATAGAAAAGGTGTCAATCCATCCAGTAATAGTCAAACTTCCGACTAAAATAAAAATCGCCATAAGGAAAAGCGTAGTATCCCAATCAAGATTCGTAATACCATACCCCAGCGATTTTTTTTCAGTAAACATTTTATAAATTAAAGACACCAGCCCAAAAAATAAGCAGATTGTTCCTGCCACGCAGGAAAATCCAGGATCAAAAAAAGAAGAAAGAGCAAGGACAAAAATCAAAAGAACCAGCCAAAAAGACGGGAAATACGCTTTTATTTTTTCTACTTTCAACAAAGTGCTTTTTTCTTTGTAGTGTTTAAAAATCAGGTAAAGTATAAAAAAGGAAAAAATCGCGCCAAGCTCAACCGCGAAAAAGATGCCGGGCTTGCCATGGTAAAAGAAAAAATCCATAAAATTCATTTTAGCAAAACCTCCAAGTAGCATGCTGGGCGGATCTCCTATTAAAGTAGCCGTTCCCTGTAAATTGCTGGAAATGGCAACCGCTATCATGGGACCGATTGGATTGATTTTAAGTTTCTTGGTAAGCGCTATAACTATCGGGGCAACAATAAGGACAGTCGCGACATTTTCAACAAATGCGGATATAAAACCGGTCAATAAACAAATAAATAAAATCGCCCAGGCGGTGCTTTTTGCCCTGTCCACAATTAATTCGGCAAAAAAAGCAGGCGCGCGGCTTTCCATAAATATATCCGCCACCGCGAGCGTTCCAATGAATATCCCAATTACATTCCAGTTAATTGCCATCAGCGCGTCGTTTGGAGAAATAGCTTTAAAAAGCAATAGCAGCATAACCGCTGAAACAGAGATAAGGGTTCTTCGTGCGGGAAAAAAAACAAATAAGACATAAGCGGCGATAAACAATGCAAGCGCTGCTATTTTTGGCGTTAAGAACAACATAGAGGTTATTATATTATTAAATTTGCAACTTTTAAAGCTTTATGTTCGCAGTAAAAATGCATCAATAGCCGCAGCTGCGCTTCTGCCCTCCTGTATCGCCCATACGATAAGCGACTGTCCCCTGCGCGCGTCTCCAGCAACAAAAACATTTTCGCTGGTAAATCCCATCTTTTCCGGACTTAGAAATCCAAGCGCCAAAAGTACAACATCTGCTTCAATTGCAAATTCCGAACCCGGAATTTCTTTTAAATCACAATCAACTAAAACGCATCTAAGGCCTGAGATATTTGTTCCTTTGCCAATAAATTCTTTTGTCATAACTGACCATTTGCGGCCGCATCCTTCTTCATGGCTGCTTGTATTTTTTAACAAGTTTGGATATTTAGGCCAAGGCTGGCTTTCAAGCCTTTTTTCCGGCGGTTTGGGAAGAAGCTCCAGCTGGACAACGCTTGCCACCCCCTGCCGATTAGCCGTGCCAACACAATCAGACCCGGTATCCCCTCCCCCGATCACAACAACCTTTTTTCCACAGACTTCAATTTCGTTTTTTATTTGTTCCCCAGAAATGATTTTATTTGTTTGGGAAAGATATTCCAAGGCAAAGTGTATCCCGTCCAATTCCCTGCCTTTCACCTTCAAATCCCTCGGAGTGCGGCATCCTCCGGCATAGCATACCGCGTCATATTCTTCCAATATTTTTCCGGATTGAATATCAACATTTATGCCTGTCTTAAAAATTATCCCCTCTTCTTTTAAGATTTCTATCCTGCGGTCAAGAATGCTCTTTTCCAGTTTAAAATCCGGTATCCCATATCTCATGAGACCGCCGATCTTTTTATCTTTTTCAAATACTACCGCTGTATGCCCTTTTTGGTTAAGCTGTGCGGCGCAGGAAATCCCGGCCGGCCCAGACCCAATAATCGCGACTTTTTTTCCGGTCCTGATTTTGGGGGGATTTGGCCTTACCCATTCTTTTTTAAACGCGTATTCAATTATTGAAAGCTCGTTTTCTCTTATTGTCACAGGATCATCATTAATGCCAAGCACGCAGGCAAATTCGCATAATGCGGGGCAAACCCTTCCTGTTATCTCAGGCAAGTTATTTGTTTGGCTGAGCAGTTGATAAGCTTTTTTCCAAAAGCCGAAAGAATTATAATCATTCCATTCGGGTATGTAATTCGCCAGCGGACAGCCCCAGTGGCAAAATGGCGTTCCGCAGTCCATACAGCGGGATGCCTGTTCCTTAGAATCGGCTTCAGCCCTGTGTTTAAATACTAAATCATAATCTTTTATTCTTTCGCAAGACGGCCTGTATTCCGTCTTTTTCCTGCTATATTTTATAAATCCTTTTGGATTACCCATCTGATATCTCCATAAGCTCCAGCTCTTTTTCTTCCAATACTTTTTCCTGAAGCACCCGTTTATACTCAATGGGCATCACTTTAACAAACTTTCTTTTTTCTTTCATGAAATTATCAATGATTTTTTTGGCAACTGTGCTTCCGGTATATTTAAAATGGTTGTGCAATAATTCCTGGATAATTTTTTCGTCGTCTTTTTTCAATGATTCAAGTTCGACCATTTGTAAATTGCACTTTTCAGAAAAATCAGCGTTTTTATCATATACATAAGCAATCCCGCCCGACATTCCCGCGGCAAAATTTCTTCCTGTTGATCCAATTACAATTACCCTTCCGCCTGTCATATATTCTAATCCGTGGTCGCCCACTCCCTCTATAACCGCATAAAGCCCTGAGTTCCTTATGCAAAACCTTTCTCCCGCAATTCCTCTAATATAAGCCTCTCCCTCAATTGCGCCATAAAAAGAAGTGTTCCCGATGATGACATTTTTTGATGGATCATAACCAGCTTTTTTATCGGGATAGATTATTATTTTTCCGCCTGATATCCCTTTGCCTATATAATCATTTGCCATTCCTTCAAGTTCAAAAACCACTCCTTTTACGAGCCAGGCGCCAAAACTCTGCCCGGCAACTCCATTAAATTTTACATTGATAGTATTTTCTGGTAATGCCGCTTCTCCAAAGCGCCGGCAAATTTCTCCGCTAAGCATAGCGCCTACCGCCCTGTTATTATTTTTTATCCCATACTGTAATCTAACTGGCTTTTTATTATTTAATGCTTCAGCGCATCCTTCAATAAGCTTGCGATCAAGGACATTTTCAAGCTCATGTTTCTGCAGTTTTGAAAAACGTATTGGATGGGAAACTTCCGGCTTCCATAATATTTTTGAATAATCTATTGTTTTAGCTTTCGTGGAAATATTATCCTGCTCCAAAAGATCTGATCTCCCAATCATCTCATCTACTGTTTTTATCCCCAGGCCAGCCATTATTTCCCTCAGCTCCTGGGCAATAAATTTAAAATAAGTAATTACATATTCAGGGCGGCCGGAAAACCTTTTGCCAAGAAATTCATCCTGCGTCGCAACACCCACCGAGCAATTATTTAAGTGGCAGTGCCTTAACATCACGCATCCGCAAACAATTAAAACCGAAGTGCAAAAACCAAATTCTTCAGCTCCTAAAAGCGCGGCAATTGCTACATCCCTGCCGGTTCTCATTTGCCCGTCAGTCTGCAAACGCACCCTGCCGCGCAAGTCGTTTAATATTAAAGTTTGGTGGGTTTCTGAAAGCCCCAGCTCCCACGGCAATCCTGCATACCTGATGGAAGTTTGAGGCGCTGCCCCCGTTCCTCCATCTCCTCCTGAAATAAGAATCATATCCGCGTGCCCTTTTGCCACCCCTGCCGCAACTGTCCCGACTCCGGCTTCAGAAACCAGTTTTACGCTAATTCTTGCTGTTGGATTTACATTTTTAAGGTCAAAGATCAACTGAGCCAAATCTTCAATCGAATAAATGTCGTGGTGAGGAGGAGGTGAAATTAATGTCACCCCGGGTGTCACATAACGCGTGCGCGCGATTATTGCGGAAACTTTATATCCCGGAAGCTGTCCACCTTCCCCCGGTTTTGCCCCCTGGGCAATTTTTATCTGCAATTCGTCTGCGTTAACCAAATAATTAGTGGTAACTCCGAACCTGCCTGAAGCAACTTGCTTAACGGCGCTTCGGCGATCATCTTTAAACCGGGCTGGATCTTCTCCCCCTTCGCCAGTATTGGATTTTCCGCCGATTTTATTCATTGCTATAGCAAGTGTTTCGTGCGCTTCCCTGCTGATAGATCCAAAGCTCATCGCTCCAGTAACAAAACGCTTCATGATGCTTTCAATTGGTTCAACCTGATCAATTGGAATAGGACTAGCTTTTTTGAATTTTAATAATCCGCGTAAAGTTGTCGGGTTGTCTTTTTGGTCATTTATCATACGAGAAAATTCTTTGTATTTTGTAAAATCTTCTTTCCTCACTGAATCCTGCAAAGCTGAAATGCTGTCTGGGTTTAAAAGGTGGAATTCCCCATCTCTTTTCCATTGGTAAATCCCTCCGGCAGGAAGAAGGACATCACTAGTTATTTCCTGTCTTATAATGGTTTCGTCGGCAATGGCTTTAAAATCCAATCCCCCAACCCTTGATACAGTACCTGCAAAGCATTTATCAATAACTTCATCCGCCAAGCCCAAAGCTTCAAATACCTGCGCCCCCTTGTAGCTGGAAAGCGTAGAAATACCAATCTTTGAAAGAATTTTTAATATCCCGTGGTTAATCGCCCTGCGATAATTGCCTATAGCTGTCTTATGGTCAATATTTATTTCTTTTTCAAGCAGGCTAATAGCCTCATAAGCAAGATATGGGTTAATACAGTCTGCTCCATAGCCAAAAAGCAGGGCAAAGTGATGTACTTCGCGGGGTTCCGCGCTTTCTATAATAATCCCAACCTGTGTCCTTAGTGACTTATTAACCAAATAATGGTGCACTGCCCCGCATGCCATAAGAATAGGGAGAGAATTTTTTTCATTTCCCCTGTCGCTTAAAACAATAAAAGTATATCCATCATTAATTGCTTTTTCAGCCTCATGGCAAATATCATTTAATGCATCTATAAATCCGTTATCTTTTTTGGAATTAAAAAATGTATTTATTGTCTTGGTTTTGAATCCTTTTTTGTTCAAACCGCGGATTTTTTCTACCTCTTCATCCAATAAGATCGGTTCTTTGATTAACAATTTACGGCAATGCTCGGGAGTTTCATCAAGCATATTTTTCTGGGGGCCGATCAAACACTCAAGGCTCATGACAATTTCTTCTCTTATCGGATCGATTGGAGGATTGGTTACCTGGGCAAAAAGCTGCTTAAAATAGGAAAAAAGAAGTTGTGGTTTTTTTGATAAAAACGCGTGCGGAGTATCATTTCCCATTGACCCAATCGGCTCTTTTCCTTTTTCCGCCATTGGTTTGATAATGAATTTGAAATCCTCCCTCGTGTACCCAAAGGCATTAAAAAGCCGCGGCGGAATTTCTTTTTGGGAAGATGATATTTTTGGCAGTTTGCTAAGCTCTAATATATTTTTTTTAAGCCATTCGCCATAGGGCTTAGCTGATGCCGCCGTATCTTTTATTTCCTCATCAGCTATGATTCTTCCTTCTTCAAAATCAATAAAGAGCATTTTTCCCGGTTCAATCCTGCCGGAAACAATTATTTCGCTTGGTTCAATATCAAGGACTCCCGCCTCTGAAGCCATCACAGCGTTTCCGCTTTTAGTTATAATATATCGCGCCGGCCTTAATCCATTTCTATCAAGCATCGCCCCAATTTTTTCCCCGTCAGTAAAAGCTATAGCCGCAGGCCCATCCCACGGTTCCATAAAACAAGAGTTAAATTGATAGAAATCTTTAATACTTTTTGGAATTTGCCTATTGCGCTCCCAAGCTTGGGGAACCAGCATCATCATCGCCTGCGATATTGTGCGTCCGGAAAGCACTAAAAGCTCCAGCATATTGTCCAGCGACGCGGAATCAGAACCTTCTGGGACAATTATGGGTTTTAATTTTGCGATATCAAATACTTTACTGTGCAAAATCCCTTCTCTTGCCTTCATCCAATTAATATTGCCGCGAAGGGTATTTATTTCTCCGTTGTGCGCCAGAAATCGGAACGGCTGGGAAAGGTTCCACGAAGGGAAAGTATTTGTGCTGTATCTTGAATGTACCAGCGCGACTGCGCTTTTAAATTTTGGATTTTGAAGATCCAGAAAATATTTTTCCACCTGGTGCGGCATCAATAGCCCTTTATAAATAATTGTCCGCGACGACAGATGGGTCAAAGTTAATCCGCTTATTTCAACCTGTTTCCTGATTAAATACAGCTTTCTTTCAAATTCTAATTGGGTGTTTACCTTTTGCCCTTTTTGGATAAAAACCTGTTCAATTGACGGCTGTGTTTCTTTTGCGCTTTTGCCGATATCTGAATCATCAACCGGCACCGGCCTAAAGCCAAGAAATATTTGCCCCTCAAGCTCTATATATTTTTTTATGGCTTTTTTATATTTTTCTTTTTCTGACAAATCCTGAGGAAAAAATATTATGCCGGTGCCGTACGCCCCGGGAGGAGGAAGTTTTATTTTATCGCAAACCTCAGTAAGAAATTCATGGGGAATTTGAAGGAGTATCCCCGCCCCATCCCCGGTTTTTGGGTCAGCCCCCACCGCCCCTCTATGCGCTAACCGCTTTAATATTTCAAGACCCTGTTTTACTATCTCGTTGGATTTTCTGCCTTTGATGTTAACAACAAAGCCAACACCGCAGCTGTCATGTTCAAACTGCGGGGAATATAAACCTTTATTGTTTTCATTCATTTTAACAAGACCCCTGCCCTTAGAAAATTATAAAATTGGCAGATACTTTTTTATTTCGTACTCTGTCACCTGGATCCTAAATTCATCCCATTCTTGTTTTTTTATCGCAATGAATCTTTCAAAGCAGTGGTCGCCAAGGGCTTCCCTGACAAGCTCGCTTTTTTCTGTTTTTGCTATTGCCTCGCCAAGTGAAGCAGGCAAAGATTTAATTCCCCTTTCCGCCCTTTCTTCTTCAGTAAGGTGGTAAAGGTTTAATTCCATCGGTTCTGGCAGTTTATACCCTTCTTCAATTCCTTTCAATCCCGCGTTCAGCATTACCGCAAACTGGAGATAAGGATTGCCGGAAGGATCGGGACATCTAAGCTCCATGCGGGTGGCGGCTTCTTTGCCCGGCTGGTACATCGGAACTCTTACTAAAGCAGAGCGGTTCCTGCGCGACCAGGCAATATAAACCGGCGCTTCATACCCCGGAACTAATCTTTTGTAGGAATTGACCCAGGGAGCAAGAATAGAACTCATTTCCGGCGCATGCTTTAAAATGCCGGCAATATATGACTTTCCAATATCAGAAAGATTATATTTGTCATTCGCATCGTAAAAAGCATTTTTACTGCCCCTAAAGAGTGATTGGTGCACATGCATTCCTGAACCATTTTGTCCAAAAAGCGGCTTTGGCATAAATGTGGCATAAACACCCTGTTGAGTGGCAATTTCTTTTACAGTTAAGCGATAAGTAATTGTATTGTCCGCCATTTTCAACGCATCATCATATCGCATATCAATTTCATGCTGGGAGGGAGCAACTTCGTGATGAGAATACTCAACCCTTACCCCAAGCTTTTTCAGCGCTAAAATGGTTTCTCTTCTTAGATTTGATGCCATGTCGAGCGGAGTAAGGTCAAAGTATCCCCCTTCATCAATTATTTCGGGTTTGTTTGAGGATTTAAAATAGAAATACTCAAGCTCGGGACCAACGTAAAAATGGTCAAAGCCCATTTTTTTCATTTTATCAAGCGCTCTCCTCAAAACATATCTTGGATCACCTTCATAGGGCTTATGTTTGCCGGCAGATGGAGTAAGGATATCGCAAATCATCCTTGCCACCGCCTTTTCCTGCGGCCTCCATGGGAGAATTGAAAAAGTTTCAGGATCGGGCATGGCAATCATATCGGACTCTTCAATTGATTGGAACCCGGTAATCGAAGACCCGTCAAATCCCATCCCTTGCGTTAATGCCTCTTCCATCTCGTCGGATCCTACCGCAAAACTTTTTAATATCCCGTTTATATCCGTAAACCACAGCCTTACAAATTGGACATCGTTATCTTTTATCGTTTTTAATATTTCCTCTTTTGTAGTCGCCTTTGTCGCCATATAAATCATCTCCTTTTGAAACATTAGAAGCAATTTATATGCTTTGATTGTGAATTTTCTTTTTGGCTTTATAACAACAAATAACTAAAAACTCATGATGAGGGCATATACATTATTGTATATATCTTTCAATATTATACATTTTTGTCATTGATACCCGCCTCCGCGGGTATGACACATCAATAAATTACAATAAATACCTGAAGAAAAATAAGATTGTACAGGCAATAACTGATATTAATGTCAGCGGAATGGCAGTTTTACAATATTCCGCCCATGTAACTTTTTTTCCGGTTCTTTTTTCATATATTGAGAGGCCTACCACATTAGCCGAGGCTCCAATTGGCGTGCCATTGCCGCCTATATTTACTCCAAGCACCATTGCCCAGGTCAAAATCGGCAGAGGCATAGCAAATGTATGCGCAAGATCAGAAACAATAGGCACCATTGCCGCCGCGAAAGGCACATTATCAATTACTGCGGAAGCAATAGCAGAAAACCACAATATTATAAATGAAGCGATAACTATATTTCCGCCCGATATTATTCCTATCCATTTCGACACTTCTTGAAGAACTCCGGTTTTTTCAAGCCCGCCCACCATGATAAAAAGGCAGGCAAAAAAGATAAGCGTATGCCAATCAATCCTCTCTATTACTTCAGGCATCTTTTTGCCGCCCAATAGCAAGACCAGAGACGCGCCCAATATGCCTATAAATGCCAGAGATATTCCAAACACACTATGGAACATCAAGGCAACAACAACCAATCCAAAAATGATAGAAGATATTTTCATAAGCCGGGGATCGGTAATCGCCGATTCCGGTTTTATATCCTTGTTTTTTTCAAACGTTTCACTGGCAATTTTTTTTCTATTGATAAAAATCTTTTTGAAAAATAAATAGCTTAAAACAAGATTAATAGCCAAAACCACCAAAACAAAAGGAAAGACATTAAAAATAAAGTCGGCAAAAGAAAGGTGAAGCCCCGTGCCAATAATGATATTTGGAGGATTGCCGATTATGGTTGACGTCCCGCCAATGTTCGCGCAAAGTATTTCGGTTATGATAAAAGGCAATGGATTTACTTGAAGTATGCCGCAAGCTTCAATTGTTAAAACCGTAAGGAACATTAACACAGTTACCGAATCCATAAATGCAGAAAGAATCGCGGCAGTGCATGAAAAAAGAATAAAGACGCGAAGCGGATCAAATTTTGCCGCTTTAAGTATGGCCAAACCCAGCCACCTAAAAAATCCGCTTTCGCGGAGCGCCGCGACAATTGTAAATAAGCCAAAAATCAGCCCCAGCGCTTCCCAGTTTTCATATCTTAAAAGGTCGCTTTTTGAAAGGAGTCCATACTGGATACCTTGATTTGTAAATACCGGGATTGTGGCAAAAAGAAGCGCTCCCCATAACGCAACTATAGTCCTGTGGATTTTATCTGTTGCTAGCAATATATACACTAATAAAAATAATACTGCCGCGACAATCTGCACGACCATTATATAATTCCTGTCTTTTTAGCGATTTCTTTAACAATGTCCGCTCTGGCAATTATCCCGACAAGCTTTCCGTCTGTCACTATCGGAATTCTTCTTACTTTTTTGCTTATCATCAGCCTCGCAACTTCAGGCAATGGCGTACTTTCAGAGACGCAGAGGACTTCCTTTCTCATGATGTCTTTTACTTTTAATTTATCCGCTTCTTCCGCTTTTTTCCAAAACGGGCCATCATCAAGAATATAAGCAAAATCATGCAGATCTTTTTCTTCAAGGTATTTGGGCATAGCCATGCTGATAATGTCTTTTTCCGTCAACATGCCAATCACTTTATTGTCCTTGTCAACAACCGGCAGGCCTGAGATCTCTTTATCCATCAGCAATCTTGCCGCTTCCTTTACGCTCATGTCTGGAGGGATAGTAAAAACCTCTTTGGTCATAAGCTCCGATATTTTCATAACTGCCCCCTTTTTAACTATTGGGTATATTTTAGCAGTTTTTAAATATTTATAAAGCATTTATAACGCCTTAAACGCTTTCAGCGTGCTGCGAAATATATAGTTGGCATAACTATAATACTTTCTCCCCTCTCTCATTTGTCCTGATCCTTATCGCCTCCTCAATTGGCGAGATAAATATTTTTCCGTCGCCGATCTTGCCGGTTTGACAGGCAGAAATGATAATCTTTACCACTTGATCGACCTGCTCATCATTCACTACAAGCTCAACTTTTATTTTCGGCAGGAATTCAACTGTATACTCCCCCACCCGCCACTCAAGGGTAATTCCCTTCTGCGTCCCGCGCCCCTTGACCTCGGTCACCGTCATGCGGCTTAGGTTCTTCGCGTCCAGCGCTTCCCTAATCTCTTCCAGTTTTTCGGAACGGATGATCGCTTCTATTTTTTTCATAGTTGTCCCTCCTTAAATACTTTCAGCGTGTTGCGAAATATCGAGCCCGACCAGCTCTTCATTTTCTGTAACCCTTAAGCCGATAAATAGATCGATCAGGGTCGCAAGAACATAGCTCGCGACAAAAGAGAAAGAAGCAATAACAATTACGGAGACCAGTTGTACCCAAAACAAATGAGGATTGCCAAACAGCAAGCCGTTTGCCCCCGCCGGATTAATTGCTTTTTCGGCAAATATTCCGGTCGCAAGCGCTCCCCACAATCCACCCATGCCATGGCAGGCAAAAGCATCAAGCGATTCGTCAATCCTAAACTTCATACGCAGGACAATCATATAATAGGAAATGACCGCAGCCACTCCGCCAATTGCGATCGCCGAAAGCGGATTAACATAGCCGGAGGCCGGTGTTATGGCAACCAGTCCAACAACGGCGCCGGTTGCAACACCTAAAACGCTTGGACGCCTATGCAGCCAGCTTAAAATCATCCAAACTAGGGCTGCAGCTGCTGCGGCAGTATTAGTTACCACAAAAGCAGAAACAGCTAAACCATTTGCAGCCAGAGCAGACCCACCATTAAAACCAAACCAGCCAAACCAGAGCAGAACCGCGCCTAAAACGACCAACGGTATATTGCTCGGCTCCATGTTGTCTTTGCCGTAGCCGATGCGTTTGCCGATGACCATTGCAATCGCCAGGGCGGAAAATCCAGCTGTGATATGCACTACTGTACCACCGGCAAAATCAAGCGCCCCCAAATTTCTCAGCCATCCCCCCATTCCCCACACCCAATGCGCAACAGGATCATAAATAAAAGTCGACCATAATACTGTAAATATCAGAAAAGCGGAAAATTTGATCCTTTCGACAAAAGCGCCTACAATCAATGATGGAGTAACAATAGCAAAAGCTGCCTGGAAAACCATAAAACAAAGAGCTGGAATCGTGGCGGCATAATCAAGATTGGGTAATTGACCAACGCCGTTCAGTCCTAACCAGCTTAGGCCGCCAATCAAACCGCCTTTAGTTGGGCCAAAAGCTAAAGTAAACCCAATTAAAACCCACTGAAGACTAACCAAAAACAAGGCGGCAAAACACATCATAATAGTTGAAAGTATGCTTTTTTTTCGCACCATGCCCCCATAAAAGAATCCTACTGCCGGCGTCATCAGAATAACCAGAGCCGTTGAAATTAAAACCCATGCTGTATCGCCAGAATTTATCATTTCGCTTTCCTCCTTGCCCCGAGCTTGTCGAGGGGCTTAAATATTAATATCCAGTTGAGTGGTAATAGTTGGTTTTGCTCCATTGCTGTATGTGCCGTAACCAAAAATTACTGATGTATTTTTGGAAAACGCATAAGAAAATCCAGCAAACAGCGAACCTAAAGTTGTATTCCCGCTGGCAAAATCAATTGAAGCCCAGATTTTATCAGTCAAACTTTTGTCCCAGGTTAAAATCATCCCGAACCCATCTGAACCTAGTAACGTCGGGTTGCCTTTAAAATAACCAGTTGAAATTCTTCCAAAAATAAAAGTTTTTGCTGCAATTACGTATAAAACATTTTGGTCAGTAACCCCGACTTGTGTACCAAATCCAAAGCCGCCAATTGCAATTGCCGGCAGATTGTCAGCTTCAGTTATTCCATATTTGGCATTAAAGGAAAGCGGGCTGGTTTGAGGTAAAAAAACATCGACCCCTATTTCAAAACCAAGAATTACTCCGTAAGTTAATCCAATATCAGTTGGAAAAGCGTACCCTCCGTTGAGCGGTCCATCTATTGTAAAATAGTTATCAATACCTAAATGCCAAGATTTATTTGCCTGAATATCTGTTGAAGGATTCCAAATTTGCGTTGACGGCGTTGCAGAACTCGAATTTATTAAAAACACCATAAACATTAGACAAAATATTACTCTAAGAAACATGTTTAACAAATCAGTTTTCATTTTCTATCCTCTCCCTGAACCATGCAACCCTGCTACCTTGTTGTCTTTTATATTCGCAATTTTTAAACCTAGAAAACAACCATAAAAAGGACAATATTGTATTTTCCCGCAGGATTGTTTACATTAATGTGAAATTTCTCAGGGAATTTGATCGATAATAAGCGGAGAGATTAGCTTGATGGGAAAAATAAATTCAGGAGGAAAAAAAATGGCGATTAGAGAAATAAGGTTCGGTCCACAACAAAGGATAAATACAACCGGTATTTTTGTTGGAGTAAAGCTGCTGCATCATGGGCAAGAATTGACTATTCGCGTTGATGACCTGGCACGCTTTGATAGAAGACCTTCGGAAAGATGGCTTGACGATATCGTTGCCGCAAGGGGAGGGAACAAGGAAGCAATCTTTAGGCTCCAAGGGGGAGGCCCCTTCAGCCAGCTATTGAAACAAATTGATGAGCAATGGACAATACTTCAAAGCACGGTGTTAAAGGAACATAAGGATGTTGCGGAAGTTACTCAGCAGTTAATTAATTTAGGAGAGAAAGCGCCAGCTCAAGCTCATAATCCGAGAGAGCAGCTATCTGCCGCAATGGATCTTTTCTTGCTAATGGATAAGATCACTGACAACATACAACCGCCCGAGAAAAGAAGCGCAATAAGGGGGAATATACTGAACCCGATCGGGGGTTACTTAAATAAAGAACATAATGTTGGCATATTAAGGCCAGCGGTTGATTCTGAATATGATTTACAGACACAGCATATATCCGACGAAACAATACCTTTTACCTATAGCCGCAAGACACTCGTTAGCAAAGTAGTTATGCCAGGATTTTATAATATAAAGTCCGGCTCCACAATTAGAAAGGCTGTAGTTACTGTGAAATAGCCCAACGTACACTTGAATAGTTGTTTCTATAAAAACACTATAGATAGCGCCAAGAAAATA
This sequence comes from Candidatus Saganbacteria bacterium, assembly GCA_009772965.1. Taxonomy (GTDB): domain Bacteria; phylum Margulisbacteria; class WOR-1; order XYC2-FULL-46-14; family WPAF01; genus WPAF01. The sequence goes on along the minus strand of WPAF01000002.1, from coordinate 51,705 downwards.
AAGTTTAATGCGCCGGTGCTTGAGTATGGCAATAAAAGCCCTATCTGAAGCAAATACCCGCCAGCCAGTGGCCCAACTATCCTTCCAAGGCTTTCAACAGACTGCATAAGCCCCATCGTTGAGCCCTCTTCAAGCTCTGTGTTTTTAGAAATCAAAGATGCTAAGCTGGGCCGCATAAAACCCTGTCCAACCACCGCCACCCCCAAGAAAAACATAAGCGAAATAAAATTAAAAGAAAAAACCGACAGGCCAATTCCTAAAGCTGTAAGAAGTATTCCGATTTTTATTACTAATCCTTCGCCAGCGGCTTTTATCAATCGTCCAATTATCAGCCCCTGGATCACTACCCCAATAATTCCCATCAAAGTAAAAGCGGCTCCTACTTCAAATGAGCCAAAATTAAACCGTTGCTTTGCAAACATTGGAAACATGACCTCAAAATTGCTGATTGAATAAGACAGAAGAAACGCCAGAAAAAAAATAAACGCCATATACCCTCTTAAAGAAAGTAGATGCCCAAAATTGTTATATCTAATTTTACTGGCGCTATGACGCTTTCTGGATTCCTTTAAAAAAAACAGCGTAAAGAAAAAATTAATCCCGGCTATCCCCGCCGAAACAAAAAAAGGCGTCCCAACATGCCAAATGGAAGAAAGCCCTCCCAATGCTGGGCCAAAAATCAAACCCAACCCCATTGCCGCCCCAATAAGCCCCATCCCTCCCCCTCTTTCTTCCTCGGATGTCGTATCCGCCACATAAGCCATTGCGGAAGGAAGACAGGCAGATGACAATATTCCTCCAGCCATCCTGGCCAGAAAAAGCATCCAAAATGAATTTGCCAAACCAAATAAAATAAAAGTCACGGTAAAGCCAAAAAGGCCAATTAATAATATCGGTTTCCTGCCGTACTTGTCAGACAAGCTCCCCCAGATTGGTGAAAATATAAACTGCATAAGAGAATAACTTGCGATCAGAAGGCCGACATAAAACGGTGTGGCTCCCATATTTATGGCAATAAAAGGCAGAACAGGGATAATTACCCCAAAACCCACCATTACGATAAAAAGAGTTACTAATAAGAAAAACATTTAATATCTATTGGTGATGGGAAGCCGCCAATCCTTTCCGAAGGCTCGCGAGGTAATGCGGGGCCCGGGCGGAGCCTGACGCCTTTTATATTCAGAATTATCTATCATTGATATTACTTTTTGTACTACGACATCTTTAAAGCCCATGTTTGCGATTTCTTTTGCGTTCCGGTTCTTTTCAACATATTCTTTTATAACTACGTCCAACATATCGTATGGAGGAAGTACATCTTGGTCTTTTTGGTTTGGCTTAAGCTCCGCCGTAGGCGGCCTTTTAATGATCGATTCGCCAATAACTAGACTTTTTTTATTTCTCCATTCTACAAGCTTATAAACGAGGGTTTTTGGGATATCCTTTAATACCGCGTATCCCCCGGCCATGTCGCCGTATAATGTGCAGTATCCGGTAGACATTTCTGATTTATTGCCGGTTGCTAGCACCAGCCAATTGAATTTATTTGAGAGCGCCATCAATAAAGTCCCTCTTATCCTTGCCTGTAAATTTTCCTCAGCAATATTTTGCGGCATTCCTTTAAAATGCGGTTCTAAATTATTTAAATACTCAGCGAATATTTCACTTATTGGGATTTGTTTGAATTCAACTCCCAAGTTTTCCGCGGTTTGCTTAGCGTCATTAAAACTTTGCGCGGAAGAAAATTCCGAAGGCATAAAATAGGCATGAACCCTATCTGCCCCAAGCGCGTCAGCCGCAATGGCAAGAGTTAATGCCGAATCAATTCCCCCGGAAAGCCCGATTAAAACATCTGAAAATTTATTTTTTTCGACGTAATCTTTTGTCCCAAGCATAAGGGCATTATAAATTTCAGAATTTTCATCAAGCCAGCCGGTATTTTCTTGTTTTTCAAGATCGACAATAACCATTTCTTCTATAAATTGGTTTGCTTTTGCAATAAGTTTTCCTTTGGGGTTTAATGCCATACTCCCCCCGTCAAACACTAATTCATCCTGGCCTCCAACCATATTTACGTAAATAATGCTTGCCTTTGAACTTTTTGCGCGCAAGCTTAGCATTTTTTTCCTTTCTTTTACTTTACCGGTATGATATGGAGAAGCGCTTATGTTAATAATTACATCTAGTTTATTTTTTGGCTTTCCGCTTTCCACCCAAATGTCTTCGCAAATGCCAAGCCCGATTTTTTTCCCTTTAAATGCGACAACGGCATTGCTTTTTCCTTCTTTAAAATACCTTTTTTCGTCAAAAACAGAATAATTCGGCAGGTTCATCTTGTGATATATCCTAATTATCTTTCCTTTAACAATAAAAGCCCCGGCATTATAGATATCTTTATTTTTTTTATCAACAAACCCCACATAAACAGCAATATTTTTCGCGCAGGCCGCAATTTGTTTTAAGCATTTAATATTATCTGCAACAAATTGGGGTTTTAATAAAAGGTCTTCCGGAGGATAGCCGGTTATCGCAAGCTCAGGGAAAACAACGATATCCGCGCGCTGGATATGGGCGTTATTGGTCAATTCAATTATTTTGCTAGTGTTATTAAAAATATCCCCAACAATAGGGTTTGTTTGGGCTAAAGCTATTTTCATTTTTCCCCTATTTTGTATTTTTCTATCTTATATCCCATCATTCTCTCAGTAATTCCAAGCGCCTTTGCGGCAGAGCGCTGAGTGCCATGTTTGTTTATTGCTTCTTCAATCTTTTGTTTTTCAATCGCGGCAATTATTTGGGGAAGCGTTGCCCCTATCGGAGCAATATCCGCAACCGGAGCTTGAGAAAGGGTCGGAGGGAGCTCTTTTGCCGAAATTATCTCCTTTTGGCAAAGCACAACCGCCCTCTCAATAACATTTTCCAACTCCCTAACATTGCCCGGCCAATTATAGCCCAAAAGGACATCAAGCGCTTCGCGATTCATTCCCCTTATTTTCTTTTTATTCTCTTTATTGAACTTATGGACGAAGTGATCAGCAAGAAGGGGAATATCTTCTTTTCTTTCCCTAAGGCCTGGTAAGAAAACGGGAAAAACATTTATGCGGTAATAAAGATCCTCCCTGAATTTCCCCTCTTTTACCATTAGTTCAAGATTTCTATGGGTCGCGCAGATCAGTCTTATATTTACTTTTATCGTTTGGGTGCCGCCAAGCCGCTCAAAATCCCTTGACTGCAAAACTCTTAATAATTTTACCTGCATCGCAAGAGACATTTCGCCTATTTCATCAAGAAAAAGCGTTCCATTATCCGCCATTTCAAACCTGCCTATCTTTCTCTCAAGCGCTCCGGTAAAAGCCCCCCTTTCATAGCCAAAAAGCTCTGATTCAAGCAAGTTTTCAGGAAGCGCCGCGCAGGCGACTTTAATAAAGTTTTTATTGGCTCGCGCTGAAGCATAATGTATGGCCGAAGCAATTAGTTCTTTGCCTGTTCCTGATTCTCCCCTGATTAGAATTGTTGCCTGGCTGTCCGCTACCTGCAAAGCCCCCTCAACCACTGATTCCATCACCGCTGAGTTATAAACAATATTTCCAAATTTATATTTTCCTTTAAGCTCTTTTTTTAGTTTAATGTTTTCAAAAACAACTTCCTGCTTATCTTTTTCTGCAAGCTCCCTTACTTTGACCGCTTGCCCGATCATCGCCGAAATAATGGTCAAAAGCTTTATGTCTTCTTCAAACTTAATATCACCCTTAAAAAGATGGTCGGCGGAAAGCGCCCCTATTATCTTATTGCCAACTTTTATTGGGACGCAAAGAAAAGCAAACTTTCTGGTTTCAATCTCTTTTCTTGCTTTAGTGCGGTTAAGAAAAAGCGGTTCAGCGCCAATATCTTTTACCACCATTGGCTCTCCTGTGGCTACAACGCGTCCGGTAATCCCTTCTCCGATCTTATACCTGCCCCGTTCTTTTTCTTCTTTAGTCAGGCCTTGGGCAACTTCAATTTTTAATTCATTTGTGCGGGGATCCACAAGCGTTATCGTGCCTCTTTGCATCTCAAACGAGTCAGACAACACTTTAAGAATAGAATCGAGCGCCTTTTCAATATTTAATGAAGAAGACAAGGCATTGCTTATCTCAACCAGCACTTTTACTTTTGAATCTTTAGTAGGGCTCATACAACATTGTATATTACTACAATTTTGTAGTTTTGTCAATAATTATCATTAATTATCCTATTAAACAAACAATCTTTTGGGCGGTTACATCAGACAATAATTTTATTTCCTTTTTAAAATCGCTAACCAGCACCACTTTTTCGTATTCCCCCGCCTCAGGGATTAATTCACAAAGTAAGTTTGGCAAACTTTTTAACCATTTATTATTAATGCGCACTTCTTGGTCATCAAGGAAAAGGGCGGCATAAAAGATGCCTGTTTCAACCAAATCAAGAAAAAAGTGCGACCCGAAAGAGAGCTCCGGCTGGAATCCTCCCTCTGGATCATCAACCTCAACCAACGCGCAAATGTTATTAATTTCAGCAAAGCTAACCGGCACCCCAAGCGACGGGTCGCGGCTCCCCCATCTGCCAGGCCCAATTAAAATAGGCCTTTTCCCTCCGCTTATCCTATTTAAGCGGCCAATTATCCTTGCTACTTCGAATTTTTTAGACATTATTAAATCCCTGTATGCTTCTGTGTTAATATATATTATTCTTCCTATTGCCTGCGAAATACTTCCGCCCATAAAATTACCATGCGACCTAAAGATTACTTTCTCGTTTTTGATGTTGTCTGGTATTTTTACTTGGCTGGTTTCTCCTTTTGCCTGCAAGGGGCGACATTGCAAGAGATTGATCTTCATTTCAGAATCCCTGCTAAAATTAACTGTAAACTCAATGTCAACCGGATATCGGTAATTTTTCTGGAGGATTTCCATCATTTTCCGCATGACTTTAATAAAATCAGTAGCTGAAAAAAGCTTATCAAAGGATAATATCCAGGATTCGCCCGAATTGCCAATTTCTATGTCTCTCACACCAATAAGGCCAATTTCAAATCCCGGCTCATCCTTTAATATTTTTTCTACTGAAACTGTCTGCAGGTCATTTTTATCCATATCTAAAATGTCAACATCATGCTGGGAAAATTTTTTAGCCTTTTCCATGCCGGCATAGGGACGAAGCAATGGCGCATCCAGTGCGGCTATGCGCGGATAATCCCCTTCTACCCTGTTAACCGCCCTGGTTCCAAGCCCCATTACCAGCCTTAGCATCCCTGCTTTAACATCCATATCTGCGTGCCAAACAAAAGTATTATATGAAAAACCAACTCCTGAGATATATGGAAAATAATAATGCTTATAATGGCTCCCTGATACCCTTTGCACCAAAAGCGCCATCTGTTCCTCCTGCTGGCTAAGCCCCCTTTGAAGCCGATAGTTCAAGGCATCATCATTCAAGGTGCTGGCAAATACCTGACGCATTGTTTCTTCAAATTTCTGGCATCTTTGATCGGGTGTTCCATGGTTGACCACAAATATACTTTCATACTTTCCAGCAAAAGCATTGCCAAAAGCATCTTCAAGCAAACTCGATGAACGCACAATTATCGGCGCCTGCCCATAATATTCAACAATCTGGAGAAAACGCTCGCTAATCTCCCGCGGAAACCGGCCATTAAGTAATTTTTCTCTCAATTCTTTCGCTTTACTGAAATATCCTTCTTTTGATTTTTGCTCCAGCCATAATTCCCACCACCCGTTCTCAACAATATAAGAGTAAAACACGTCTGAACCGATATAATAAGAGTCGTGCGGCTCAAGAATTTTCTGCCAATTAAAACTTTTATCCTTTGACAGGATTTCTCTTGCCAAAAGCATGCCTAATGCTTTTCCTCCAATAAATCCTGTGCCAACCATGCGCGCCTTTATTTCTAATAGATCCTCAATGGCAAGGTTTTCTCTTATCAGCGACAGCATCCTTTCCTCTTTGCCCAGCATGATGCGGCTCAATATTTCAAGCATTTTATTTTTTTCTTTTTGAGCCTTTGGTTTTTTTATAAGCTCCTCCGCAGATATAAATAATCTGTCCCAGTAATCCAAATTTCTGTTCGCGCTTTCCGCGGAGCTCTTTGAAATGCATGAAAAAAGCTTCATTGCATCAGTGCTGTTGACGATCGGAATAAACTTATTCATTTTCTCAATATGGGGAAGAAACATTGTCGGAGAATATCTATTCCATACTTTTAACGGTTGAAGATAAAAACTGCCTTTGAAATCATAAACATCAAGCAATAATTGAGTAGTTTCACGTATGCGGGCAATTGTTTTAAATAAATGGTTCCCGCGAAAAATTGCAAAATAAGCTATAGTATCGAGCTTAAAAAGGTAAGGGCAGGTTACCATAAAAAAATTGCTGATCATCAGATCTGTTGCCCAATAAGATAAAAGGTCTGATAAACAATCAAAAACATAAAAAGCCCCCACCCCTTCTTTTTTAATTATCGCATGCACCTCTTTTGTAAATGACTCGAATCCAGCTTCCGCATTTATCCTGTATTCCTTAATTTTATTATTTTTAGCAATAAGGGGGGAATGTCTAGCAAAACGGATATAAACAATATTTCTTCCATCTTTTAATGCTTGTTTAATATACGAACCCGCAAAATGCTTATAATCAAGTATCTTGTCAACCTGCCAAACTACATTATCCCCCAAATGAAGGTTTTGAAGTATAATATCGAGCCCTTTTATGCCGGTACTAACTAACATTTTATATATCCCAAAAGCTAACTAATTTTTCATAATCAATTAATACTGCAAGCGCTTTGCTTTTTGTTTCTATCCCCCACTCCTCGAGGGCAGAAATAGGATTTAAACCTCCCGGAACAACAACCCCCATCCTTTCAACCCCCATCTGGATGCCTAAAACCGGCTGGCTCGGGCGTCCAACCATAAGCACATTGCATATTCCGGCATCTTTCATTAATTCAATATTATTTTCCGCGCGATCTTTGGCAATTGCGGGAATTTCCCTAAATCCGGCAAGCACCTTGCCCGTTCCCTTTGCCGCCTCAAGGACGCTCAGCATGCGGCTTTTAAGGAATATTTCATGCGGATCAAGGGTGGAATGAGAATAATTAATCAGGTCAGTAAAACGATATGGCTTATTGCTTAATATCTCCAGGACCCCGCCATATTTCGTTTCAATCGGGATGCCGCTTTTTATGAATATGCCGTTAATGTTAATACTGCATAAGGTTCCAAAACCAATTTTGCCGGCGGGAACCGAATAATCCCCTATTTTTTCGCCAGCTTGCGCAACAAAAACCTTACTACCCATAGATAAGCCCTTTTCGAAAACAGATTTCATCACTTTCTTTGCTTTATTAAAATCACTCTTATGTATAAGCGAAACATTCAAGACAATTTTTCCTTTTTTCTTTACAAGGTCAAAATCCATCTTATAAGACATTGATTCAATTTTTGAGATAATAAATCCCACGCGGTCTGAAACCATTGAATTGCCAAGTTCTTCAATTCCCTTTTTTGTAATGACCCTGCCTTCTTTCCAAAACCCTTTTATCAATCCCCTCTCTTCAATTATTTTAAGATGGTATCTAACAGACCTCTCTGTTAAGTCAATTCCCATATTTTTAAGTTTTATTGATATTTCATTTGATCCAATGGGGTTTTCAGAATCGGAGATTATTTTTAATATTGCATTAATTTTCCTGTCAATCTCATTTGACATATTTTTATTGTATCATATCTATGCATAACATCAATTCTTGACATACGGCAACTGTTTGCCGTATAATTAATCTTAAATTTATGGAGGTGTCGAAATGGTAAAAGGTGTTATTGATCAGGTTGTCAAGAGAAATCCCGGCGAGCCGGAATTTCATCAAGCAGTAAAAGAGGTGCTTGAGTCTGTTGCTCCGGTGCTTGAAAAGCATCCAGAGTACAAAGAAGCAAAGATTCTGGATAGGCTAGTTGAACCGGAAAGGCAAATAATTTTCAGAGTGCCCTGGCAGGACGATAAAGGGGAATTTCGGGTAAACCGCGGTTTCCGGATTGAGTTTAACAGCGCTATTGGCCCATACAAAGGTGGATTGCGTTTTCATCCTTCTGTTTATATAGGAATTATCAAGTTTTTGGGTTTTGAACAGATATTCAAAAATTCTTTAACTACCCTTCCAATGGGCGGAGGAAAAGGAGGATCAGATTTTGATCCAAAAGGAAAATCAGATTCTGAAGTAATGAGATTCTGCCAAAGCTTTATGGCAGAGCTTTGCAAATATATCGGTCCGGATACTGACGTTCCGGCAGGAGATATCGGCGTTGGCGGCAGGGAAATCGGATATATGTACGGAATGTATAAAAAAATAAGAAACGAATTCACCGGAGTTTTAACAGGGAAGGGATTGGACTGGGGAGGAAGCTTGGTAAGGACTGAGGCTACTGGTTACGGCCTTATTTATTTCCTGCTTGAAATGCTCAAGGATTTAGGGAAAAGCATAAAAGGGGCTACCGTTGTTTCATCTGGATCAGGCAATGTGTCCATTTATGCGGCTCAAAAGTGCCAGGAATTAGGCGCAAAAGTTGTAGCCATGAGTGATTCAAATGGCTATATCTATGATAAGGACGGCATCGACCTAAAAGCGGTAAAACAACTTAAGGAAGTTGAAAGGAAAAGGTTAAAAGAATATTTAAAACACAAGCCTAACGCGAAATATGAGGATGGATGCAATAACATATGGAGCATTAAATGCGATATCGCGCTTCCAAACGCCACCCAAAATGAAATTGATGAAAAATCAGCAGCTAAATTAGTTGAAAATGGCGTTTGGGCGGTTGCTGAGGGAGCTAACATGCCATCAACCCCTGAAGCCATTCAATTTTTCTTGAAAAATAAGGTTTGCTTTGGCCCCGCAAAAGCGGCTAATGCCGGCGGCGTGGCAACATCCGGACTTGAAATGACCCAAAACAGCCAGAGGTTATCCTGGACTTTTGAAGAAGTAGATGCTTATTTAAACAGGATAATGAAAAGCATTTATAAGCAGTCAAAAGAAGCGGCAGAAGAATACGGCCAGCCAGGGAATTTGGTAGTCGGGGCAAATATTGCCGGATTCAGCAAAGTCGCGCGCTCTATGCTCGCGCAAGGTTTAGTTTAAGTTAACTGATTTTTTGAGGGGGCTGTTGAGAAAATCATATTTTCGCAATAGTCCCCTTATTTCTTGCTGAGCATCTCGTCAATTGATCTTGCCGCAATTTTGCCGTCTCCCATCGCGGAAATGACAGTCGCGGCACCCCGAACAATATCGCCGCCGGCAAAAACCCCTTTTATAGACGTTTCTTTATTATCGGCAACAATCACGCCGCCCCATTTTTCGATTTTCAGGTCGGCTGTTGATTTTGGGATTAATGGGTTTGGAGAATTGCCTATTGCACAAATGGCCAGGTCGCAATCAAGCTTAAATTCCGATCCCGGCAAAGCCTTGGGCCTGCGCCTGCCGGATGAATCCGGCTCGCCAAGCTCCATTTTTAAAAGTTCTACTTGTTTGACCCTGCCCGCGTCATCCGGAATAATTTCAACCGGCGCGGTTAAAAGCAAAAATTCAACTCCTTCTTCCTCTGCTCGAATAATTTCTTCCGCCCTTGCCGGCATTTCTTTCCTAGACCTGCGATACGCGATAATTACTTTATCCGCGCCCAGCCTCAACGCGCATCTTGCCGAATCCATCGCCACATTACCAGCGCCAAAAACCACAACTTTTTTACCTGTTATAACCGGAGTCAAATATTCCGGGAATTTATAGGCTTTCATCATATTAACCCTAAAAAGAAATTCGTTGGCGGAATAAACCCCCTGAAAATTTTCGCCTGGAATTCCTAATGAATTTGGAAGTCCCGCTCCCGCCCCAATAAAAATTGCCTTAAAGTTTTCTTTAAACAATTCTTCAATTGTAGCCGTCTTCCCAGCAAGAAAATCAGTTATCAATTCAACGCCCAGTGATTTAACATATTCAATTTCGTTATCAACTATTGACTTTGGAAGCCTGAATTCAGGAATGCCGTATTTTAAAACTCCGCCGGCGGTGTGGAGCGATTCAAATATTTTCACTTGATAGCCCTTTAATGCCAAATCTCCCGCGCAGGTAAGCCCTGCCGGACCTGAACCAATTATCGCAACCTTTGGCCCAACCAGTTTAATCGGCACAGGAGTCTCTGATGGAGGATATTCGGCCGCAAACCTCTCAAGCGAACCAATCGCGATCGGCTCGCCTTTTATGCCTAAAATACATGTTTTTTCACATTGGTCTTCCTGCGGACATACCCTGCCGCAAACCGCAGGGAGGGAATTTTTTCCCCTTATCTTTTTATTTGCCCCTTTAAAATCAGATTCAGCAATTAGCTTGATAAACGCGGGTATATTTATTTCAACAGGGCAGTTTGAAACGCATTTCGGATTTTTGCATTGTATGCATCGCTTTGCCTCGCTTATCGCATCTTTTTCGCTTAAGCCCAAAGCAACTTCATTAAAGTCTTTTATTCTTTCCTGAGCCGGCCTCTCCGGCATTTTTACTCTTTTATTTTGTCCAGGCTGCATATATGGTCAATCGCTTCCTTTTCTTTATCCCTGTAAGTTGAGAGCCTGGTTTTAAGCTCTTTAAAGTCCACTAAATGGGCATCAAACTCTGGGCCATCGACGCAGGCAAACTTTATCTGCCCGCCTACCGTAATCCTGCAAACCCCGCACATGCCGGTAGCATCAAGCATTAATGTATTTAAAGAAACCATAGTTTTAATTTTTGCCGCTTTTGTAACGTTTGAAACCGCTTCCATCATAGGTACCGGACCCACCGCATAAACCAAATTAATTTCTTTTTTATCCTCTATCATTTCTTTTAATATGTCAGTCACAAAGCCTTTCCTGCCGTAGGAGCCATCGTCAGTTGCGATGAGAAGCTCATCAGCCATATTTTTTATTTTTTCTTCTGTCAGCAAGAGTTGTTTATTGCGCGCGCCGATAATCGCGGTTACTTTATTCCCTTTTGCTTTATACTCTTTTATTGCCGGAAATATTTCGGCAATCCCAACTCCTCCCCCGATCACTACAACAGACCCGATATTTTCAATGTGGGACGGCTCACCCAGGGGGCCTAAAATATTTAAAATCGAATCGCCGGCTTTTAGCTTGGATAAAATCGTTGTTGAAGCTCCCGCTTCTTGGAAAATTATTTCTATGGTTCCGTTTTTGATATTTTTATCAGCAATGGTGAGGGGAATTCTTTCTCCGTTTTCATTTATGCGCAAGACAACAAACTGCCCTGGCTTTGCGGCTTTTGCGATTCTTGGCGCGTCAACCTCTATAAAATGAATATTGGAAGCTAGTTGTTCTTTTCTTAGTATTTTGAAGCCCATCACAAAGATTATATCATAAATTATAAGTTAAATCGGCAGGGCAAAAACAAACTTGGCTCCCTTTCCTAATCCCGGGCTTTCCACCCAAATTTTTCCGTTATGCAGGCTCACAATTTGCTGGCAAATCGCCAAGCCCAATCCCATTCCGCCATATTTGCGCGAATAACCGCTGTCCACCTGGTAAAATTTATGAAATATCTTATTTATGTTTTCTTTGGCTATGCCAATTCCGTTATCTTCAATTTCAACCCTAACATGATTGTTTTCTACAAACACTTTTACCCTGATCCACCCTGCTTCAGGAGTAAATTTCAGGGCATTGCTTATAAGTTGAGAGACCAGGCGGGCAATTAAGTTTTCATCTCCCATAACTGTCGGGATATTACCGTTTTCCTCAGCTGATAAATTGATCTTTCGATCGCCGGCTTCCTTAGTAAAATCTTTAACCGCATCAACTACTATTTGCTTTAGCTCCAAAGGAACCTTATTTATTGCCATTGAGCCGGACTTGAGATGAGACACCTCAAGCAGGCTATTAATAAGTATAACTTCTCTTTTGCTCAGCCTCAACATGCTGTTATATATTTCTTTTTGTTTTTCATTTGCCGAGCCTACTAAGCCCTCAGCCAATATTGAGGCATAATCAATAAGCGGAGTTAATGGCGTCCTTAATTCATGCGATACATTTGAAATAAATTCATCTTTCATCCTATCTAATTCCTGCATTTTGTTGACATCGTCTTTTAGGTCTTTCATCATATGCAGTATCGCTCTTCTATTTTCCTCAAGTTCAACTGTCCTTAAAAGCATTTTTTGCTCAAGGCTGGCTCTTAACTCCACAAGTTCGCGCACGCGCATTTGTTCGCTCTTTTCCAGTTCTTCTTTTGATTTTGTCAAAGCAAGATTTGCCTCATCCGACATTTTTTTTGCATTATTCATTTCTCTTACCGAATTTTTCATTCTTATTAAATTTTCTTTGACAATTTGGTTGAGGTACCCGCTGGCGAAAGCAGAAAACATGTAAAGCATAAATATTCCGGCCAAAATATCCATAAAAAACGGCACCTGCATCCACAAATACTCAGAGGCAAATTTTATCGAATGCCCAAAATGAGGTATATAGCCAAAATATTCCATATAAAAAGTAGAAACCATAGCCAGGAACATGCTTAAACCATAAAATATTGTCGCCATTGGAGAAAAAATAAAGCCGGAAATGAAGATAAAGATCGAAGGCAAAAATATCAGCCCGGTTTCAATTGATCCCGAAAAATACACTGCTTGTATTGAAAGCGCCGCGTCTATCATGAGAGTCCAATAAATAAAATAATCGGCAAATTTTCGTTTTGCGAATAATTGGAGGATTAAATTGTTTATAAATGAAATAAGAAACAAAAAACCAATCGCGTAAACAGCAGGCGGCTTTATCCCTCCCCAAAAAGATCCAAATAAGTAAAACGGCATGGAAGCCGCAATCATCAGCCATTTGACGCGAACATATATGTCCTGTTTAGACATTATATTTAGGGAGCTCTCCGGATTGAATAAGAGTCCTATCAATTTCTTTTTCAAGATCAATCATCTTAAGCTCCCTGCCTACAGTCAGTTTTCTAAACTGCTCAAGTTCTTCAAGCTTGTCTTTAAGCTCATTTTCTTTCTTCTGTAATTCGCTGATTGTCACATTAAGGCTGGCTGTCCTTTCCGCAACTTTCATCTCAAGATCTTTTTTTAAGACCTCCTGTTCGCCGATTTTTATATTTAATTGCTGGTTTAGCTTGATCAGCTCTTGATCCCTATCTACAAGAAGCTTTGACTTAATCTCCAGGGCTCGGCTGGTTTCCGCAAGGTTTTCTTTTTTTCTTCGTAAATTTTCCGCGACGGTGTAGGCAATAAAGATAATCGCCACCGCAACCACAAAATTTGATATCGGCATAATCCTCATGTACATAGAAGTTGCATATTCTGAGGGCTGAATAAATTCCTTAAATATTTCTACATGAGGGATGATTCCAAGATATTCGGCTGCCAGTTCAATTATATAAATAGTCCCGGGAATTATTATTACCCCCACAATCGCCCAGAGAGGAAGGGTTAAGCCGGCCAAAACACCGATAACCGCAAAAAGCGGGAGCGCAAAACTTTCTATGCCTCCGCTAAAATAAATGGCAAAGCCAAGCAAAATACAATTGACCACCAAAAGGGAAAAATACATCAAATCAGCCCGCACCACGCCTTTCTTTATAATCCAAAAGGCCAGAGCGCTTATAATTAAATACAGCACAAGGATAACAGTTAAAGGGAATATTGGATAATGCAGTTTATAAAAAAACGAACTCGTGGCAATAAGAAACAACACCGGAACCAAAAGCTTTCTTGCAATCCTGTCGAGGGGCAAAACCAAATCTATGAATTCTAAATTCTTATCAAGATATTTTGCTTTTTCCATAGTTCCCCCTCTTATATTTTTAGAGGCATTCTAGGTATTTTTCAATCTCCCAGGGCGTAATCTGCATCCTGTATTCATCAAATTCTTTGAGCTTTGCTTTTACAAATTTTTCAAAGGCATGTTTTCCCATTGCATCTTTAACAACACTATCTTTTTTAAGTTCCTCGATGGCGCGCTTTATGGAAAATGGGAGCATATCAATATTTAACTCTTGAAGCCTTGTTTCTTCAATTTTATAAACATCTTCTTCAACCGGAGGAGGAGGAGTCATTTTGTTTTTTATCCCATCCAGGCCTGCCATGAGCATTGCCGCAAAAGCCAAATAAGGGTTGCAGGAAGGATCAGGGCACCTAAGCTCGCACCTTGTGGATTGCTCTCTGCCGGGAGAATATCTTGGGATCCTGATAAGCGAAGAACGGTTAATCTGCGCCCAGCAAATATAAACCGGAGCCTCGTAGCCTGAAACCAATCGCTTATATGAATTAATGGTAGGAGCAACAATGGCGGTTAAAGCTTTTGCATGGAGCAGTTGCCCAGCAATGAAATTGTAAGCCAGCTTAGAAAGTTTATATTTGTCCTTCGCGTCAAAAAATATATTTTTTCCTTTATTGTCAAAAAATGACTGGTGGACATGCATGCCTGACCCCGCTTGCCCGAATAAAGGTTTAGGCATAAAAGAAGCATAAAGGTCATGCTTGTTGGCAATGGCTTTTATGGTATATTTTAATGTGATTGCGTTGTCCGCCGCGGTTACTGCGTCTCCAAACCTGATATCTATTTCATGCTGTCCCGGCCCGCATTCGTGATGCCCCATCTCCGCTTCCATTCCCATCTGTTCAAGCGCAATTATAATATCTTTTCTGACATTGCTTGCCATATCACGCGGCGAATAATCAAAATATCCGCCTAAATCATGGGGATCGGTTGTAATTTTGCCTTCTTCTTTTTTAAATAAATAAAATTCAACTTCCGGCCCACAATTATAATCATATCCGAGCTTTTTTGCTTCATTAACTGCTTTTTTCAGGATTGACCTTGGATCCCCTTCAAAAGGCACGCCCTCAGGGGTATGGACATCGCAAATAAATCTCGCGGATTTTCGCTCAGCCGGCGTCCATGGGGTTACCTGGTAAGTTGCTGGATCCGGAACTAAAATCATGTCCGATTCGCAAATCCTGACAAAGCCTTCAATTGATGAGCCGTCAAACCAAATTCCTTTTTCTAAAACATCGGAAAGCCTGGCGGCAGGAATGGAAACTGATTTTATTGTCCCTAAAATATCGGTAAATTGAAGGTTGATAAATTTTACGCCGTCGCTTTTTGCCCTTTCTAGTACTTCTTTTTTCGCTGCTTCCATAGTTGTCCTCCAGACTTTATTAAATAATTCCCCAGACTTCAGCCTTGCCTGCCGGCAGGCAGGTCTGGGGTTCCCTGAACTTTGCCTGCATTATATCACACTTTTTATTTAGTAATAAATAAGATATAATAATTTGTATTATGACACATAATATTACTTTGATCCCCGGCGACGGCATCGGCCCTGAAATTTGCGAGGCAGTAAAGCGTTGTGTTATTGCTGCTGGCGTCAAAATTAATTGGGAAGTCGCGGAAGCTGGTGCGGACGTTTTGAAAAAATACGGCACACCCCTGCCGGAATCAACCCTTGAGTCAATAAGAAAAAATAAAGTCGCGTTAAAAGGCCCCATCACCACACCCATCGGCACCGGTTTTCGCTCTGTAAATGTGGCAATCAGGAAAGAGCTGGATCTTTTTGTTTGTTTAAGGCCTTGCAAATCGCTAACAGGCGTCAGAAGCAAATATAAAAATATCGACCTTGTGGTTGTCCGTGAAAACACAGAAGATTTATACGCTGGAATAGAATTTGAAGAAGGAAAAACTGAAACTCTCGGGCTTATTTCTGAAATTGAAAAGCTTTCAAAGAAAAAAATAAGCAAAGATTCGGGCATCAGCATTAAGCCGATTTCCATCTCAGGGACAAAAAGGATTGTTAAGTTTGCTTTTGATTATGCCGTAAAAAACAACCGGAAAAAAGTAACCGCCGTGACAAAAGCAAATATCATGAAATTCACTGACGGGCTATTTTTCCACGCCGCGAGAGAAGTTGCAAAAGAATACAATACAATCGAATACGAAGAACGGCTGATTGACAATATGTGCATGCAGCTGGTCCAAAAGCCGGAATTATACGACGTTTTAGTGCTTCCCAACCTTTACGGCGATATTATTTCTGATTTGTGCGCGGGGCTTATCGGAGGATTGGGGGTTGCTCCTGGAGCAAACTTTGGGAATGGGCTTGCTGTTTTTGAAGCAATCCACGGCAGCGCCCCAAAATATGCCGGATTAAATAAAGTCAACCCCACCGCCGTGCTTCTTTCGGCTGTGTTAATGCTCAGGCATATTGGCGAACAGGCTTCCGCCGATAAATTGGAAAAAGCAGCCGCAAAAGTTATTGCAGAAGGGAAAAGTGTCACATATGATTTAAAGCTTAACCGTGACGACCCCACTGCTGTCGGAACTTCTCAGATGGCGGATGCGGTTATAGCGGCGCTTTGAGGTTTTATGAAACAGGCCATTCTTCATAATTCAATCTGTTATCCGCGTCTTTAATTCTTTGAAAATCCGAATCCTTAGTGATTACAGTTAATCCCATAGATATTGCCAGAGCAGCAATCCACGCATCGTTTTCTGTAATACCAAGCCTTGCTAAGGTATACTTGTTTCTCTTGGTTTTTTCTTTAGGTGCATATTTTGAAAATATATTATACTTCAACTCGCCATAAACATCCGCAACTTTTGAGGTCACCGGTTGAATGTCAATATTTTCCAAAAAGTTTCTAACAACCCTTTTGTTATCTTCCTTTCGTTCTGACTTTTCAACCATATAAACTAATTCACCTTTTGAAACCACACTTGTAGCAACATATGAATCTTTAGGCACATTATTTGAAATATGTTCCATAAGTGACCGGTCTTTATCGATTATTTTGCTACAATACGTTGTATCAAGTAGAAACATATATTTGTTATAATTCTATATTTCCTCTTAGTTTTTTTATTTCATTTAATAATTCATCCAAATCATTCCCAACCCAACCCACAGCCCCTTTAACCAATGCTCCAATAGTTGATTTTTTAGGCCTAATCCATTTATCCCCTCTTACCGTTGAAAAGGATTCGTTGTCTGTCGTATTTACTCCCCTGTAAACCAACCTGCGATTTGTCCAATTTCTTCCAATATCGTACCATTCTTTATTCAAGCTGGTATTAGATAAGGACAACCTTTCTTCTTTAACTTGCACCTCATCTTTACCCCAAAAAGAAAAACTACTTGTCGTTAATACATCGGGATACGCTTTAGTCCATTGGTTAATATTTTCAGCCAATCCTGTCCTGCTTTGCATCGCACATATGGCTGTTGTGTTTGTATCTATTTCATTAACTACTTGCATTTATGATTTCCTTTTGTAGCTCAGCCAAGGCATTTCTCAATACTTGTTTTAATATGCTTTCTTGGGAAATATAATTATCAGTATGGTTAAATGCAAATTTATCGTTATAATCAATAAATATATCTAAGGCTTTCTCTGCAATATTTCTTGTGTCAAACTTTTTTGTTTTTTTTATTTCCTCAATATTCCATTTTTTGTACATAGATATCTCTATATTGCTAAAATACTTCTGCTCAATCATCTTAACTTTTTTTAGCCTTAATTCAAACAAATCTTCCGTGGAGATTGATTCATTGAAATATTTTTTTATTAACACTCCAATAAACTCTTTATCGGAATCACTAAACAATAATCGTGTTCTTGTATTAAATCCACAATAATTTACCCTAACATCTGGAGAGAGTTTTGCTAATAAGCCAAAAAGAATTGGTATCCTTTCTTCCATATATTCTTTACCTTTGTCTATATTGTTTTGCCATTCATCTTCAGAATATCGAACATTTAATGATATATTTACTTGCGTTGCAATTATCCGACTATATCCATGAGTAGAAGTAAAAATCATTCGTGGAACCTCTGGGTCTAGATCATCCGGCACTGAAATAATATCAGGTTGACTATATTTCCCTTTCAATAAATCTTCAAATTCATTTGCTTTCCTTCGAATTCCCGACTGTCTATCAAATACAATATTTATAGCACTTTCAATATATTTTGGCCTATTAAACATAAATCAACTCCTTATCTGATTAACTAAATATTACTTTATGGCTGATATATGGTAGCTTATCGCAATACACTAATCAAGTCTGGGCTTAAAAAAATAATTGTGGTGTATTAAATATTGCGTTTGTTACCATCGCGACAGGTTTGTAGCAAAATCGAAGTTAATGGGTAAACTTGGCACTTCGCAAATGGCGGATGCGGTTATAGCGGCGCTTTCTTGATAGCTTTTTTTTATATTTTCTAATTATTTTCTTCTTCTTTTGTATGACTTTTTCGCCGGTATATTCCTCATACACCACTTTTGATATTTCGTTAATCATTATCCTGGCATCCCTTTGTTTGGCATACCCGTGGGTAAATATCGATAGGATATAACAGCCGTTTTTGGTATAAACTATGCCGACATCATTTAATATTTTTTCAAGGTTGCCGGTTTTATCCGCCACAATCACGCCTGGAGGGACTCCCCTCCAAATACCCCAGCGGTATTTCTGGCTTTTCATAAAAGAAAGCATTTGCCTTGCGGATTCCTTGTTAAATCCGTCCTGCTTGAATATTTTCCTGACCAGAACCGCCATTTCATATGGCGTAGTCATATTTACCTCGGCAGATGGAGGCTCAACCAGCATGGTATGGTCGGTGATCCTGGTTTTTGTTATCCCTGCCTCCGCCAGATATCCATTTACAACTGGCGCCCCAATACAATCAACAAGCATTTTTGTGGCGGAATTATCAGACAAGACAATCATCAAGCGAATGAGGTTGAAAATAGTATAACTTCTCCCTGCTTTCATCCAGCGCAAAACCCCTGATCCTTCCATCCTGTCAGCTTCCCTAAACTGTATCTTGTTATTTAAATTAATAATTCCATTTTGCGACAAATGGTATGCCGCCGCCATAACCGGCAGTTTAGCAACTGATGCCGCAGGAAATTCCCGCGACCCGCCAATGCTTAATTCACACCCGCTTTTTAAATCGATAAAAACCATCCCTGCTTTTTCTTTATCTACTAATTGCTCAAGCTTTTTTTCTAGTTGGACGGGATTTAAGGCAAAAGAATTATAATTAAGAAGGACAATAAACGCGGCAAAGAGGATCCTGGTCATTTTTTATGCCAGGGCTCAATATGGATTATTACGTCTGTGACGCCGGCTATTTCCTTTTTTATGTTCTCCTGGAGCTCATGGGACAAGCCGTGGGAATGTAAAACGCTCATATTTGAATCTACGCTTATATGGAGGTCAACATGTATATCGTCTTCCCTTCCCCGGGTACGCACCTTATGGCAGACTATTACCTTAGGATGGGAACGCGCAATTTCTTCAATTTTCATCCTGTCAACAGCCGCCCTGTCAACAAGCACCCCAAAAATGTTCATTAGAATCCTAAATGCGGAATATAAAATCATTAGGACTATAATAAGCGACGCAATTGGGTCAACAATCGGGAACCCCATCCTAATCCCAATTAAAGAAACAATAACGGCCGAAGATACAAAAATATCGCTTCTTGTATGCATCGAATCCGAAACTAAAATATCGCTTTTATATTCTTTCCCTTTACGAAGCTCGTAAATGACAACAAATATGTTTATCGCAAATGTAATAATCATCACGACAAAGGCCAAAGGCGATGCTTCCGGCTTCTGCGGGGAAAAGATCCTTGAGATTGAAGATTGTATAACTTCATAGCATACAATCAAAAGAAGCATAGATATCCCCAAGGCGGTAAAGCTCTCAATTTTTTTATGCCCATATGGATGGTCTGAATCTACGGGCTTTGAAGCCGCGGTCAATCCAACCAGTCCGATAATATTGCTTGCCCCGTCTGTTAAAGAATGGAACCCGTCAGCAACCATGGATATAAGCCCGAAAACCGAGCCAATGAATATTTTCATGGCCGCCACCAGCCAGTTTAGAAACAATATCTGCCAGAGAACCAATTTTATTTTACTAAAATTTTCATCCATAGGAGCCATTATACAATATTTGCTTGCTATATTAAAAGCAACAATTTATAATCAATTTACTATGAACACAGAAAATAACAAGACTATTCTTCCAGGGATAAGCAATGATATTGCCAAAGCTATGAAAGAAAAAGAAGAACTGCGGCTCTCGGTTTTGCGGATGATGAAAAGTAAAATACTCTATGTCAACGCAAGAGGAGATTTGCCGGATCCGGAAATTATTAAAATTATCGCCAAGTACGCGAAAGAACTGAAAGAATCAATCGAAGAAGCAAAAAAAGTTGACCGCCCGGAAGCAGCAAAAAAAACCGAGGCGGAATTAAAAATTGTTGAGGAATACCTGAAGTGATAGAAATTCTCGGCCTGATTTTAATAGGGCTTGCAGGCGGGACTTTAAGCGGGCTCCTGGGAGTGGGCGGAGCTACGATACTAATCCCCTGCTTGTTGATCATGTATAAAATGACCCAGCATATGGCACAGGGAACCTCAATCGCGGCGCTTCTTTTGCCGGTTGGAATCCTTGCCGCACTTAAATATTATCAGGCGGGAAATATCAATATCAAATTTTCCCTGTATTTAGCATTGGGGTTTTTAGTCGGGGGATTGATTGGCGCAACTTTAGCCCAGCCAATGCCTGATCTTTTGTTAAAAAGAATGTTTGGAATTTATCTACTAATCATCGCGATTCAAATAATATTCTTCAGCTGATTTTCATTTAACGCGCAAGATTGTAAGGATAATCGGATGAAATTTTGCAATTACCGGTCCAAAAACCAAGGCCACGATAGACATAAGCTTTAATAAAATATTAATTGACGGGCCGGAGGTGTCTTTAAAAGGATCCCCCACTGTATCTCCAACAACTGCCGCCGCGTGAATAGGAGTTCCTTTACCGCCCAGGTAGCCGTCCTCAATTAATTTTTTGGCGTTATCCCACGCGCCGCCAGCATTAGCCATCATAATAGCCAAAAGCACCCCTGTTCCAAGAGACCCCGCTAAAAATCCGCCTAATGAAATTGGGCCTAAAAATAATCCTATGACAATTGGCACAATAACCGCCGATATGCCGGGGACAATCATTTCTTTAAGCGCCGCTTTAGTTGAGATGTCAATGCATTTATTTATTTCCGGCTTTGCTTTTCCTTCCATCAATCCTTTTATTTCCCTAAATTGCCTGCGCACCTCTTGAACCATAGAAAAAGCCGCGCGTCCAACCGCCTGCATGGTTAACGCGGTAAAAACAAACGGCATAAGCGCTCCGATAAAGAATCCGACCACAACATTGGCATCTAATAAATTTATGGTATGTATTCCAATCGCCTGGGTATAGGCGGCAAACAAGGCAAGCGCAGTAAGCGCCGCGGAACCAATCGCAAATCCCTTTCCAATCGCCGCGGTTGTATTTCCCAACGAATCAAGTTTGTCAGTAATCTTTCTTGCTTCCGGCGGAAGCCCAGCCATGGTCGCAATGCCGCCGGCGTTATCTGCTATTGGGCCGTAAGCATCAACCGACATAATTATCCCTGTCGTACCGAGCATGCCGACCGCGGATATCGCAATTCCGTAAAGGCCGGCAAATTTATAAGAAACTAATATAGCCGCGCAGATTGAAAGCATAGGCAACGCCGTGCTTTTCATGCCAATCGCCAGCCCGGAAATGATATTTGTTGCCGCGCCGGTTTTGCATGAGTCGGCTAATTCTTCAACAGTTTTTCCTGATGTGTACTTTTCCGAAAGCAGGCCAATGGCCATGCCGACTAAAATACCCGAAAGCACTGACCAATAAACACCCACATGGCCCGGCAGGATCCTTTCAATGATAAAATAGGCCGCGGCCATAAAAATCGCCATTGCAACATACGTAGAATATCTTAACGCCGCTTGCGGGTTTGTGTCTTGTATAAAATTCAAAAAGATTACCCCTGCAACTGAGGCAATTGTCCCTGCCGCGATTAGAACCAGCGGCAAAATCATCCAGTTAAAAGTATTGGTCGCCATTAAAGCGCCCAACGCAATGGTTGCCACAACTGATCCAACATATGATTCAAAAAGATCCGCTCCCATTCCGGCCACATCTCCCACATTGTCCCCGACATTATCCGCGATAACCGCGGGATTTCTTGGATCATCTTCCGGGATTCCTGCTTCTACTTTTCCAACCAAATCCGCCCCGACATCGGCTGATTTTGTATAAATTCCGCCGCCGACACGAGCAAAAAGCGCGATTGACGAAGCTCCCATTGAAAAGCCTGATACAACTAATGCCCTGGTTGCGGCATCTTTAAATGCCATCCAAATAATAACTATTCCGATAACACCAAGGCTGGCAACTGCCATTCCCATAACCGCCCCGCCCCTAAAAGCCGTGCCAAGAGAACGCCCCTGGTCATTTTTGCTGGCTGCCGCGGCAGTGCGGACATTTGCCCTAGTTGCAGAAGTCATGCCGATAAAACCGGCCAGCATAGAAAAGAATCCGCCAAAAACAAATGCCGCCGCGACATAAATGCTGATAAAGTAAGTTAACGCGGCAAAAACAACCACCATAAAAACGGCAATACTCATATACTGCCTTTTTAAATAAGCCATTGCCCCATCATAAATATATTGGGATATTTCCTTCATGCGCTCATTGCCGTCCGGCTCCCTGAGCACCGTCCATAAAAGGTAAAAAGCAAACAGGATACCAAACAGGCCGCAACCCAAAACCAATAAAGCTAACATTTTTTACTCCTTTCGACTTTCTTTTTCATTAAAAATGAAACAAACCCGTAAATTATATAATAAAAAATGATATAATTCAATCAGTCATGTAATAGCCGCCGCGGCATCCAGACCTCAATATGTTAGCATTATTTGAATTTGAGAAAAAACCAATATGTTTTAAAAACCCCGAAAAAATCATTTCGTGCAATAAGCTTGATTCGGTAGTCGGCTGTTTTGAGGAAATGGAAAAGGCAGTATCAAGCGGATATTATCTGGCTGGTTTTCTTTCTTATGAATCCGGTTTTGCTTTTGAACCCGGTTTGTTTAACAACAAAACTTATTCATTCCCATTAGTATATTTCGGCGTCTTTAAAACCCCGGCGGGAGGACAACCTAGTTTACGCGTAGTCGAGGATGCCTGCCTGCCGGACAGGCAGGTCTCATCCTCGACTACGCCCCAATATGAGTTTAGGGGCAAGGGTTATAATCTTTCCCGCACTGATTATTTTAAAAATATAAATACAATCCGTTCATATATTAGAGAAGGAGAAACTTATCAGATAACTTACTGCATTAAATATAAATATGATTTCACCGGCAGCCCTTTTGCTTTATATAAAGAATTATTAAAAACCCAACCAGTCCCCTATCCCGCATATATTGGGACAAAAGACTTTACGATAAGCTCCCTATCCCCGGAAATGTTTATCAAGAAAAACAAAGACAGGGTAATTACAAAACCAATGAAAGGCACCTGGCCGAAAGGGCTTTTTTCAAAATGGCTGCTGCATTTTGACCAAAAAAACAGGGCAGAAAACATAATGATTGCGGATCTGCTCAGGAATGATTTGGGGAAAATCGCAAAATCAGGAACCGTTGCCGCGCCAAAATTATTTGAAACCGCGTGCTACACCACCCTTTGCCAAATGACCTCAACTGTTTGCGCGTCCATTGATCCGGAAATAAAATTTTACGCTCTTTTTAAAGCGGTTTTTCCTTCAGGGTCAGTTACCGGAGCGCCAAAGATCAGGTCAATGGAAATAATAAATGAAATCGAAAAAGAAGAAAGGGATATTTATACAGGAGCAATTGGATACATCACTCCCCAAAGGGATTTATTTTTTAATGTGCCCATACGAACGCTCCTAACAAGGGGTGGAAAAGGGGAAATGGGAATTGGCGGGGGCATTACATGGTACTCAACCCCGGAGGGGGAATACAATGAATGCCTGACCAAAACAAAATTCCTAGCCGGAAAATTTCCCCATGCTCTGGATATTTCCGAGCATAATTAAAATATCTTCCGCCAAAATCGTCGTTTCTCCATCTGGAGACATTATGCTTTCCGAACCTCTTCTTATCGCCAAGACATTTACATTGTATTTTTTCCTTAAATTCAGGTCTTTTAATTTTTTATTGACAAAATCCGGCGGCGCTTTCATTTCAATAACATCAAACTCACTGCTTATTTCCATGTAATCCATAATTCCCCTAAGGGTAAGCTTGTCGGCCAGCTTTACGGCCGTATCCTGCTCGGGAAAAACTATCATGTCCACGCCAAGTTTTTTCAATATCTTCCCATGAAGTGTTGACTGGGCCTTTACCACCAGCTGTTTTACGGCCAGCTCTTTGCAAAGCTGGGCGGCCAAAAGATTTGATTCAATGTTGGAGCTTTGGCCTATTACAACCACTTCGCAATTTTGCACATTGGCCTCGCGCATGGCCGATTCATCCGTCATGTCACCGATATAAGCATGCGTTACCATGTCTTTAATTACATTTACTTTTGATTCATCTTTGTCCATTACAACTACTTCCTGCCCGCGCATGCAAAGCTCTTTTGCCACCTTTTGCCCAAACCGCCCCAACCCCAAAACCGCAAATTGTTTTTTTGCCATATTTTTCCCCCTTTACCCTATTGAAATATCTTCTTTTGGAAACTCTGTCCTTTTTTCCTTTTTTGTAAGAGTCAACCCCACAAAAAGCGTTAACGGGCCAACCCTGCCGACAAACATGGTTAACGCAATCATTATTTTACTAAGGTCGTTCAGCCTGGTCGTAATACCCATAGATAAGCCGACTGTTCCAAACGCAGATGTTGACTCAAACAGTATGGAACTAAAATTAAATCCCTGCAAGCTCACAATTGCGGATGAAATTATAACCAGCGCAAAAGAAAGCATAGCTATAGTCATTGCTTTTCGCACAACCTCATAAGATATTTTGCGCCCAAAAACTTCAGTATTGTACCTGCCATAAACACTGGCAATCATGGTAAGCAAAAGAATGGCAAATGTTGTAGTTTTGATACCGCCGCCAGTCCCTCCGGGAGACGCTCCAATAAACATCAGGGCAATTATAGTAAATATCCCGGGACCGGTTAACCCGGCAAGGTCAATTGAATTAAAGCCTGCCGTACGCGCGGAAACAGACTGAAAGAAAGACGCCCAGATCTTATTGGCAAAGGATAAATTAGCAATGGTTTTAATATTATTATTTTCAAACGCAAATATCAAAGCGGCGCCGATAACAATCAAAAGCATTGTTGATACAATTACAATTTTAGAATGGAGCGAGAATTTCCGCCTTTCAATAATATCAGCGATTACCGAAAAGCCAATGCCCCCAATTACAATCAAACTCATAATTGTTAAATTTACAACCGGGTCGCCCACAAATTCGGTCAAGCTTTTAAAATTGCCAAAAATGTCAAAACCGGCATTGCAAAAAGCAGAAACAGAATGAAAAATGCCGAATTTAAGAGCTTTAAACGCCCCCATTTCCGGCAGCCATCTTAAAAACAAAACAAACGCGCCTGTGCCCTCGACTAAAAATACGACAGAGAAAACATATATTATTAATCTTGCCGCGCCCTGCGATGAAAACATATTTAAGGCCTCTTTTACCGCCAGCCTCTGCGAGATAAATACTTTTTGGCGCAAAAGGATAACAATTAATGTGGAAAAAGTCATGTACCCCAAGCCGCCCAGCTGGATCAATCCTAATATTATTAGCTTCCCCCAAAATGTATACTGGGTTCCGGTATCAACCACCACCAAGCCTGTGACGCAAGTTGCGGAATTGGCGGTAAAATACGCGTCAATAAATGAAGTGGTTTTGCCGGGAATTGTGGAAAAAGGCAGCGAAAGTAATAATGCCCCGATAAAAATTATCAACAAAAAGCTGAAAATTATAACAATACTTGGGTTATGCCTGAGTTTAAAAAGCGAAGCTTTTTCCATAAGGTGAAATTATACTACCATCATTCCCGAAGTTCAATCGGGACATATAAATTTGACATAATCAAAGCTGTTTGTTAATATGGGATTTCTTATGAAAAACCTAGTAATCGTAGAATCCCCGGCAAAAGCCAGGACGCTTGAAAAATTTCTCGGCAAAGATTTTTCCGTCACTGCCTGCGGCGGACACATCAGGGATCTGCCCAGAAACAAGCTGGGAGTCGATGTTGAGCATGATTTTGCCCCCACTTATGTAACCATAAAAGGCAAGACAAAAATAATAAAGGCATTGGCCAAAGAAGCCAATAGCGCCGCTAAAATATATCTCGCCCCTGATCCTGACCGCGAAGGGGAAGCTATAGCCTGGCATTTGCAAGCTATTCTCGGAAACGCCACAAAAATCAAGAGGATAGAATTCCATGAAATAACCAAAAATGCCGTCCAGGAAGCTATAAAGCATCCCAGGGAAATTGATTTAAACAGGGTAAACGCCCAGCAGGTGAGAAGAATTCTCGACAGGCTGGTTGGCTATAAAATATCCCCTCTCTTATGGAAAAAAGTAAGGAAAGGGCTTTCTGCCGGAAGGGTGCAGTCGGTTGTAGTCAGGTTGATTTGTGAAAGAGAAAAAGAAATTGAAGAGTTTAAACCGCAGGAATACTGGTCAATTTCCGCTTTACTTAGCAAACTAAGCGCAGCTTTTACCGCCAAATACCAATCAAAGGATATAATTCCAAACCAGGCTGAAGCGCAAAAAATAAAGGACGCCTGCCAAAATGCCGATTTTATTGTAAAGAAAATCACCCATAAGGAACAAAAGCGCAATCCGTCAGCGCCTTTTATTACTGCAACCCTTCAGCAGGACGCGTCGCGAAAGCTTGGCTATTCGGCAAAAAAAACTATGGCCATCGCACAGCAGTTATATGAAGGCATTGATATAAAAGGCGAAGGACATGTAGGTCTTATCACTTACATGAGAACAGACTCGGTCAGGATCGCAAATGAAGCGCTTGCGGAGGCCAGGAAATATATTGAACAAATTTTTGGCGCGGAATATTTGCCCGAATCGGCTCGCCATTATAAAGCAAAAAAATCCGCTCAGGACGCGCACGAAGCCATCAGGCCAACTTCAGCATTTAGGGAACCGCAAAAGCTAAAAGACAGCTTAACCCCTGACCAGCTTAAATTATATGCTCTCATTTGGAGCCGGTTTACCGCTTGCCAGATGAGCCATGCAGTGATGAGCCTGGTTGCGGCAGACATTTTGGCTAACCAATATAATTTTAGGGCGAACGGACAAAACATTAAATTTGACGGGTTTTTAAAACTTTATTCCGAATCACATGACAAAAAAGACGAAGATTCCGGAATGCTTCCCGAACTTACCGAGGGCGAAAAATTAAAGCTTGAGTCATTGGAGCCAAAACAGCATTTTACCGAACCGCCGCCAAGATACAATGAAGCATCATTAATCAAGGAGCTTGAAGAAAGGGGCATTGGAAGGCCTTCAACTTATGCCCCAACCATCAGCACGATAGAAGACAGGGGTTATGTTTTGAGGGAAAACAGGGTTTTTACGCCGACTGAGCTTGGCAAAAACACAAATATGCTGCTGGTAAAGCATTTCCCATCTATCCTTAATTATGAATTTACCGCCCACATGGAAGATTCGCTTGATGACATTGTTGCCGGCAAGCTTGAATACCTTGATGTATTAAAAGAATTTTATCCCCCTTTTGAGGCTTCCTTAAAAGAGGCAAGCGAAAAAATGGAAAACATCAAGGTTGAGATTAAAACTGACGAGAAATGCCCCAATTGCGGAAAATTTCTTGTCATCAGGGCGGGACGTTTTGGGGAATTTATGGCTTGCTCAGGATTTCCTGATTGCAAATTCACCAAACCCATTATTAAATCCCTTAATATTAAATGCCCAAGAGAAGGATGCGACGGAGAAATACTTGTCAGGAGAACCAGGAAAGGGAAAATATTTTACTCCTGCAGCGGCTGGCCAAAGTGCACGGTTGCCTATTGGGACAAGCCGACAGGAGAAGCATGTCCCAAATGCCATGCTTTGCTGGTAGAAAAAAAAGCAAAAGGCGACCTGGTTGTTAAATGCAGCAACAAAGCCTGCGATTACAAAAAAGAATGAAAAACTTCCTATTAAAAAACCTTCATATAAAAATTTTAGCTATTGTCCTCGCTGTTTTACTTTGGATATTGGCGCACGCCAACCTCTTTAATAAATGATCGAAGTAATCAATACCTCAAAAGAAATGTCCAGGGTTTCGGATAATATTAAAAAGAGCGGTAAAAACATTTCATTTGTACCAACCATGGGAGCATTGCACCGGGGGCATCTTTCATTAATTTCCAAAGCAAAGAAATCCGGCGATGCGGTTATTGTTTCAATTTTTGTAAACCCAACACAGTTTGGGCCAAAAGAAGATTTTGCCAAATATCCAAGGAATTTAAAGAAGGATTTAGCGCTTTTGAAACCCTTTGCTCCTTTGATAGTTTTTGCCCCTTCCGCAAAAAACATTTATCCTAATGATTTTGGCACTTTTGTCGATGTGGAAGACTTAAGCTGTAAACTTTGCGGGGAATTCCGCCCGGGACATTTTAAGGGGGTGGCGACAGTTGTTTTAAAATTATTTAATATTGTAAAACCTGATTTTGCTTTTTTTGGGAAAAAAGACTACCAACAGCAGCTGCTCATCAAAAAAATGGCAAAAGATTTAAACCTCAATATTAAAATAGTAACCTGCCCCACTATTAGGGAAAAAGACGGGCTTGCTTTAAGCAGCAGGAATGCTTATTTAAGCCCAGTGGAAAGAAAATCGGCCTCGCTGATTTATAAAGCCCTAAAAACAGCAAAGAAAATGGCAAAAAGCAAAAATGCCGAAAAAATAATTTCTTTTATTAAAAGGTTCCTCGCCGCCAGCCCGCTTATTAAAGTGGAATATGCATCAATTGTTAAAAAAGCAAATGGCGCGGCACAAATACTAATTGCGGTAAAAATCGGTTCAACCCGGCTGATTGATAACATTCTAATTTAATGAAAAATCGCGGGTTTAGCCTTATTGAACTGGTAATTGTAATAAGCATAATCGGCATAACACTCGGGTATGCGATTATCCAATCTTCAGGCTTTATTGACGGCATAAAAATTAAATCCGCCGCCCAAATAGTTGCCTCCGATTTAAGGTTAGCAAAATCTTCGGCCATTGCTTCATCATCAGAAAAGACAATTGTTTTTGAGAAAAACAGATATTCTTTTTTAGGAAAAATAAGGGAATTGCCGGTTATAATATTAAATCCTCAAACTGTAATATTTTCACCATCCGGCATGCCCAAACCAGGATATTTTGGGACAATAAACCTGTCTTTGAAAAAGAAAAATCTTTCTGTCGTTATTTCACCCGCCGGAAGGATAAGGATACAATGAAAAGAGCACGGTTGCAAAATGCATAAATATCTTTGTGTCATGCCCGACTTAATCGGGCATCCAGATCAGGAAATAGATTCCCGCTGGAGTTTACCCCGTGCCACGACACGGGGCGGGAATGACAAAAAGGATGGGAATGATACTTCGCAGCGGAGACAAAGAGGATTTACCATCATTGAATCCCTGATTTCAATCATGCTCATTTTGATTTTGTCTTCCGCTTTTGTATTATATTTTAAATCCGCTTCCGCGATGCACAAAAGATCCCTAAGGTTTGCAAACTCCATAAATTACGCCCAATTTATTATGGAAGAGTTGCGCTCCCAGCCCTTTGATTCATTGGCCGGCAAAAATATTACTAACGGTAAAATTGTTATAAGAGATATTTCTTCTGATTTAAAAGAGATAATTTTATATATAGATAAACCTGCTTTTGAAATATACACATTGAGGGCTAGATGAATAAAAAAGGGCTTGCCTGCCGGCAGGCAGGCTTTACTCTGGTTGAATTATTGGTTTCCTTGGCCATTGCTTCAACAATACTTTTATTCGGCGCGCCTTTGATGCTCAATTATTCAAAAAATATCAGCTTATTAAACAAAAAAACAGCTAAATTGGAGACTGAGCAGTCAGTTTTGCGGCAAATGGCAAAAGAAATAAGGTCTGCTGATTCTTTAATCAAATTCAGCTCAAGAGAAGTTGTAATAAAAATAGATAACACAGCTATTGCATATGATTACTTTGATAAAAAGGCCAGAAGAAAGAAAAACAACTACTCGCAATATTTAACTGACAACGGAGAAATTGATTCTATATCTTTTATAATGCCAAAGAACAACTTTTTGGTTATTAATCTGGATTCTTTTGAAACAGGAGTATGTTTGAGAAATGAAAAATAGCGGGTTTGCTTTAATTTTCAGCATATTGCTGATAACAATTGTCGTTTTGATAATTGCTTTTTCCTGCCCGATTTTAATTTCATCAACATTCTCCCTTTCCGCATCTAAAAATCACTTAAAGGCCTATTATCTGGCGGAAGCGGGTATTGAATACATAAAAGACAAGTTAAAAACAAACCAGGGCTGGCAAACGCCTCTTTTAAAAATCAAAACTAAAGACGGTTATTTTGAAGTAATAAAAGACAGCAAAAAAACACGCGGCATTGGATATGTTGGACAAGCTCGTGTTATAATTAATTTAGATGTTATCAATAATAATTCCTACTTACAACGAGAAGAATAATTTATCCGAGCTTGTCTCCCGCCTAAAGGCCATATCCCAAGATTTAGAATTAATAGTCATTGATGACAATTCCCCTGACGGCACCGCCGAATTTGCCCGCCATTTGGGATTAAAAGTAATCGTCAGGCCTACCAGGGAAGGCCTTTCATCGGCCGTGATTGATGGTTTTAAGATCGCGAAAGGGACTATTATTTGCGTTTTAGACGCTGATCTCTCCCACCCTCCCGAGGTAATCCCCGAAATGCTTGAAAAAATAAAATCGGGGCAGGCGGATTTTGTCATTGGCTCAAGGTTTGTCCCCGGCGGAGGAAGCAGGAATTGGAGTTTTATGAAAAAATTATTTTCTGAGCTTGCCCGTTTGGCCGCAAAGCCGCTTACTGACATAAAAGATTTCACTTCGGGATTTTTTATGCTCAAAAGATCTGTTGTTGAGGGGGTAACCCTCAACCCTATCGGCTTTAAAATATGCCTGGAAATCATAACCAAAGGGAAATATAAAAACGCCGTTGAGGTGCCGATAGTTTTTGCGGATTGCAGCATTACAAAATCAAAAATGGGAATTGCGGAAATTTTTGAATATTTTATCCAGGTCGGGCTTTTATATGTCGACAAGATCACAGGAAAAACAAAAAGGAGAAAATAAAATGGTTGATTATTTAATATTAGTTGTTTCCGTATCGCTTGCTGTTGTGGGCCAGCTGCTTATGAAGCAGGGAATGAACCAATTTGGCACATTTCCCATTTCTCAAATCATCACAAAGATAATCCCCATGTTTTTAAACCCGTGGGTATTTTCCGGCTTAGTTGCTTTTGCGTTTTCCTCAATTTTTTGGCTGGCGGTATTATCGCGCTTGCAGTTAAGCTTGGCATATCCGATGGTTTCTATTGCTTACGTGGTTGTGACATTCGCGTCAATAATATTTTTTAAAGAACAGGTAGCGCTTATCAGGTGGGTGGGGGTTCTGGTAATTTGCTTCGGGGTGGTTTTAATTTCAAGGTCTTAGTTTTCAGTGCCTTCGCTCGGAACAAGCCGCCCAGGGCACAGGATAAGATTAATTAATCTTTTTTAAAGTATTTTGTGAAATCTTCGGGGCGCATGTTTTCGATGAAGTCTTTGAATTTTTTGGTTTCTTCGGCGTCTTTTTCAGCATTAACCAGCTTTGCCTGCATCATAACCGTTTCAGCCGTAAAAATGGGAATGTTTAATCTTACCGCAACAGCAATGGCATCAGAAGGCCTGGCGTCTATTGATTCTTTTTTCCCGTCTTTTGTGGTGAATTCAATAATTGAGTAGAATGTGCCTTCTTTGACATCATTGATGACAATCCGGCTGATTTCTCCGCCAAGTTTTTTTATAAATTCCACTAGTAGATCGTGGGTCATTGGCCGCGGGGGAGTTGTCCCCTGCAAAACCATGGCAATGCTTGCCGCTTCAAATACTCCAATCCAAATGGGTAAAAAGTTCATCTCTTCGGCGTCTCTTAGGAGGACTAACGGGGATAAGTTGCGCGGATCAAACCCCAATCCGCCAACCTGCATTTGTATCATTTTACGCTCTCAACAATTTTAGCAAACGCCTTTGGGTCAAATATCGCTAGGTCAGACAGCATTTTGCGGTTAATCACGATTTTTTTCTTTTTTAAGCCGTTAATGAATTTGTTGTATGAAATATTAAACTGCCTGAGCGCCCCGTTTATCCTTGTTATCCAAAGCTTTCGGATATTGCCTTTTTGCGTCCTGCGGTCGGCAGTAGCATAACTCATCGCGTGCATTACGGCCTGTTTTGCCGGCCTAAAAAGCCTGCTTAATGAGCCAGTAAATCCTTTGGCCCGTTTTAATACTTTTTTTCTGCGTTTGCGGGCAACATTTCCTCTTTTAACCCTAACCATATGGCATCATCACCCTTACTTTCCTTTTATCTCCGCTTGAAACAATCAAATCCCTGCCCAAAGCTCTTTTTTGCCTCGAGCTTTTCCATTCTAAAAGATGCTTGGCTCCTGCTCTTCTTCTTATTACCTTGCCGCTTCCGGTTATCCTAAATCTTTTTG
Organism: Candidatus Saganbacteria bacterium; assembly: GCA_009772965.1. Lineage (GTDB taxonomy): Bacteria > Margulisbacteria > WOR-1 > XYC2-FULL-46-14 > WPAF01 > WPAF01. The sequence continues at coordinate 18,997 of WPAF01000002.1, read as the reverse complement.
CTGCTGCTTTTCTTGTTTTTATTTTCGGCATATGTTATTTTGGCACTAAAACTAGCACCATGTTCCTCCCTTCAATTTTTGCCGGGGCTTCCGGCTTGCCAAACTCGGCAGAAGCTTCTACCAATTTGTTTAAAACCCTCTCCCCAAATTCTTTATGCGTAACTTCGCGTCCCCTAAAAAAAACATTAACTTTAACTTTGTTTCTTTTCTGCAGGCATTCTATTGTTTTCGCGATTCTTACATTAAGGTCATGCTCGCCTATTTTAGGAGTAAGCTTTATTTCTTTCAGGATAACCGCTTTTTGCGACTTTTTCGCTTCTTTTTCATGCTTGGCGATTTCATACCTGAATTTTCCAAAATCCGTAATTTTCGCAACCGGCGGGTTAGCGTTTGGAGAAATTAAAATTAAATCCAACCCTTTTTCTCTTGCCATCCTTAATGCGTCAAAAGTTTTTTGAATCCCTAGCTGAGCTCCGTCAAAGTCAAGCAATCTTACTTCCGGTACGCGAATCCGCTCATTAATAAAATATTCTCTAGCTATTTTTCACCCCTAAAATATCTTGTAATTATATCAAATAATTGTTTTATTGTCTATTTCAATTTTAAGCTTATCGAGTACCGCTTTAATGTCCATACAGCCCAAATCGCCTTCTTTTCTGGCTCTTACGGCAATTTTTTTACCTTGTTCCTCTTTATCGCCGACGATAAACATATAAGGGATTTTTTGGAGCTGGGCTTCGCGGATTTTTAGGTTTATTTTTTCTCTCCTGCCGTCAACTTCTACCCTAATATCATTTTCAACCATTATTTTCTTGATTTCTTCCGCGTAATTAATGTGCCGGTCGGCAATCGGCAATATAATTACCTGGGTTGGCGCGATCCAAAGTGGAAATGCCCCGCCATAATGCTCAATCAGGGCTCCAATGAATCTTTCCATCGAGCCCAAAACCACGCGATGCACCATAACCGGCCTTTTTTTGCTGCCGTCATCCGCAATGTAGCTGAGATCAAACCTTTCAGGAAGGTTAAAATCAACCTGCACGGTAGGTCCCTGCCATGGCCTGCCCAAAGCATCTTTCATTTTAATGTCAATTTTGGGCCCGTAAAATACTCCCGCGCCTTCATCAATGTTAAACTTTATCCCTTTTGAATTAAGGGCAGAAGTTAATGCGTCAGTTGCGTGCTTCCAATTTTCTTCGGTTCCGGAAAATTTTTCCGGGCGGGTTGAAAGATCTACTTCATAATCAAAGCCGAATATTTTCAGCATTTCAAACGCGAAATCCAAAACATCCGCAATTTCTTTATTCAACTGCTCCTGAGTGCAAAAAATATGCGCGTCATCCTGGGTAAATCCGCGAACCCTCAGCAAACCGTGAAGGACTCCTGACCTCTCATACCTATACACATTGCCAAGCTCAAAAAATCTTATCGGCAGTTCGCGATAGCTGTGCAGTTTGCTCTGGTAAATTAAAATATGTCCGGGGCAATTCATGGGCTTTAACACATATTCCTGCTCGTCAATTTCAAAATAATACATATTTTCGCGGTAATAGCTTGAATGGCCTGAGGTATTCCAGAGATGCCCCTTGGCAATGTGAGGCGTAATCACAAATTCATATCCGCGCTTTAAGTGCTCTTTTCGCAGGAAATCCTCAAGTAAAATCCGTAATCTGGCTCCACGCGGGTGGTAATAAACCAGTCCCGCCCCAGCTTCATCATGGTATATATTGAAGAGATCTAATTCTCTCCCAAGCTTGCGATGGTCTCTTTTTATTGCTTCTTCAAGCTTGGTAATGTGGTTTTTTAAATCTTCTTCCGTTTCAAAAGCAGTGCCGTAAATGCGCTGGAGCATGGGATTTGTTTCCGCTCCTCTCCAATACGCGCCGGCAACAGTAAGCAGTTTAAAGGCTTTAATATTTCCGCTCGATTCAACATGGGGGCCTCGGCACAAATCAATAAATTTTCCGGTTTCATAGGTTGATACTTTTTCATCAGGTATTTCTTTTATCAGCTCAACTTTGTATTTTTCCCCCATGCCTTCAAATAATTTTACGGCTTCGCTTTTTGGAATTTCTTTTCTTTGAAAGCGTTCATCCCTCTTTATGATTTCTCTCATCCTATCTTCAATCTTAATAATATCTTCATCAGTTAATGAAATATCGGGTATGTCAAAATCGTAGTAAAAGCCGCTTTCAATCGCGGGGCCGATGCCCAATTTTGCCGATGGGTAAAGCTCTTTAACCGCCGCGGCCATTATATGAGAAGTGCTATGTCTTAAAGTTTCTAAATCCATTACTTTTAAATTATAGCATGAATGAATTTTTGGCTGAAGTGAAATTTTGCTGAGCGACCCGCCTTTGGCGGGAATAGTGGTTTGGAATAGATCAAATTATTTTAGTTTAAAGCTATTATTCTTTATTTCCGCGGCTAAAGGATCAATCTCGTCAAAATCTTCAGGTCTAAAAGTTACTGGTTCAATGCGATTGTCTATTTTTCGGCGAAAGGGAATAATTTTCATACTATCTAAATACCTATTCCCCGAAAAATCCGAGGAAATCAAGGCCAGATCAATATCACTATCTTTCCGAGCCGTACCTTTAGCATAAGAGCCATAAATGAAAGCACTTAATATTCTAATTTTATGTTTTTGAAGTTCTTCTATAAATCGTTCCGCTTTTTCTTTTATATTTGGATCAATAACCATTGATAAAAGTCCTTAATTTTAACTAAATAAGAAGAAGTAAAATTTTTTGTGCAAACTTTATAAAATTCAAACTTTTTATCCGGATATCTAGCTTCAAGATTGAATTGATTTGCAGCTTCAAGGAGAGATAGTTGTTCTTCGCTAAGTTTCAAATTTGAATTTTCTGCAAGATAAGTAAGCCTATGAGTAAATGGAGCATGCTTATGTGTTTTTTTAACGTAATATGCTTTAAGGGTTTTTTCTAATAGTAAGTGCCCTAAAAAAAGGCTGTAATGATAATCTCCTTTTTCGAAAAGATGATCCATTACCTTAAAATCTTCTTTAGCGCATTTTAACCAATAATCAATTATCTCTTTTATTTTTTCCATTTTAAGAATATATTATAGCATAGTTTATTGTGCGAAAAATAATTTCTAAAATAATTTCTTAAATGTGAAGTTTTAATGATATAAAAGGTCTTCGGAAAAGACACCTGACAGCAAGCTGGTCTGGGGTGTAATGCAAACCTCAGCATTTAACTATAATCCTCCGGCAAGATCCACAACAATTTGATTGTTTTTAGTGACTTTGTTATCCATGATGTAAGCGACGTTTATGGCAAAAATCGGGATGCTTAATTTTGCGCCAAATGTTGTCATAGAAAGGTTGGTTCCCGAAGCAATCCCGGCTCTAAGCGTCACAAAGTTCCCAATTACCGGATATTCCATCCCCATATGCGTATTGCTGAAATTCTTTCCCATTTCATAATCAGCGGCAACCAAAAGGCCGACCGCCGGAATGCTTCCTGAAGCGCCAATCGCGTAAGTTGAGTTAACAGCCCTTGTTGCGGTTGTGTCCGCCCTTTGGGTTTCAGTAAAGGTTTGCGCCCCGAACGAAGCGTTTAAATCCCAGGTTTGGATTTTATCGTTAATGGTTTCAAATAAATCCCTGCCAACTATTCCCACAGACAAAGAAGTGACAGCAGGAATATCAAATGACATTAATGCTCCTACATCAAGACCAAAACCACTGCTGTTGGTTACTGTTTTTACGCCGACGCTATCTATGCCAACTAAAGCTACAATTGCAGAACCGTTGTTTCCTCCCAGATATTTTATATTCGCGCCAAGGTCAACTGATGAAAGACCCATAAATTGAAAAGAGCGGCCCAAAGTTATAATTCCTTGATAATTTAAATTCGCTCCAACTCCGGCGGCTAAAGCATTTGCTTCTTTGTTAACTTCCATCTGCAAATTGGGAAGGACGGTTATGCCAATTTTATTAGCGCTAAACCCTAAAAGTCCGCCAAGTCCGGTGTAAATATCTATTTTCTTTGCAAAATTATCCGTGATTATTTTCGCGGGATTGGATGTTGAATTTAATAAATTTGATAATTCGGCTATATCTGAATACGCCGCCCCAAGCGATGCCTCAAAACCAAGCTGTCCGGTTTTCATCATCGCCGCGGGATTGTAGTAGGCCGCCGTTAAATCCCTTGAGGCCGCAACCCCCGCCCCACCCATGCCTGCCGCCCTCGCACCGATCAAATACTGGCCGTGCGAAGTCGAAACTACAAAAAACACAAGAAGAATAGCTAAAATTACTTTTTTCATTTTGTTCCTCCGATTTTTTAATACTAACAATCCGCCTTGTCAAAGTCAAGGGATATTGGTATAATTAAACTTGTTATTATGCCCAAAAAATTAAAAGGCAGAAAAGGCCTTTTGGTAGTTATTTCCGGACCCTCCGGCGTTGGCAAATCAACAGTCGTGAGAAAACTGCTTTCGATTGATTTAAAGCTAAAAATGTCTATTTCCGCAACTACCAGGCCGCCAAGGCCGAATGAAAAGCATGGCATTGATTACTTTTTTATAACTGAGGAAGAGTTTTTTGACCGCGATAAAAAGCATCTTTTTTTAGAATGGGCGAAAGTTCATGGATACTATTACGGCACGCCCAAGGACTTTGTTGAAGAGCAGATAAGTAAAAACCAAACAGTGATTTCCGAGGTTGATGTGCAGGGAGCGGCCTCGATAAAAGAATCCGTCACTTCCGGCAAAATAAAATGCGCGACTGTTTTTATTTTTCTTATCCCTCCCTCGGTTGACATATTGGCCTTTAGGCTGAGGAGGAGAAAAACTGAAAGCGAAGAGCTTGTAAACTATCGCCTGCGCGCGGCCATCGCGGAACTCCAGGTTATGGAAAAATACGATTACATTGTGGTGAATGACAAGGTCGATTCTGCCGCAGAAAAAATAAAGGCAATTATTAATGTTGAAAAAGAAAGGGTGTTGTTAAACTAATGGAAGAAAATATTGACGCGCTTTTGTCAAAAGCAAAAAACAAGTTTCTCTTGTCCAACGCAGTAGCCGACAGAGCCAAGCAAATCTCAGAAGGGTCGCTCCCCTATGTGAATAATTTTGACCCTACAAATCCCATAATTACCGCGATCCGTGAAATTGCGAGCGATAAAATAAAAATCAGGATGATAACCGCCGCTTCAAAAAAGCCGCAGGAAGTTGAATTGCTTGAAAAAGAAGAGCCGGTCACGCTAAAACGGCTCGCAAAAGACAAAAAAAAGAAAGACAGCAAAAAGAAGTAAATCATGCTTAAAGGAAAAACCGTTCTTTTAGGCGTTTCTGGCGGCATAGCCGCGTATAAAACCTGCACTTTGGTTTCGCATCTTAAAGATCGCGGAGCAAATGTTTATGTGATTATGACCAAAGAAGCAGTTAAGCTTGTATCCCCGCATATTTTTCGTTCTCTCTCAGGAAACCCGACAATAATAGATCTTTTTGATTACCGGCATATAACCCTTCCCCACATTGCTTTAAGCGAAATGGCCGATATTTTGGTTATTGCTCCCTGCACCGCCAATGTTATTGGAAAAATCGCCCAGGGTATTGCGGATGACGCGCTAACCACAGTTGTACTGGCATCAACTGCAAAAAAACTTGTCGCTCCGGCAATGAATTGCAACATGTGGAGAAACACAGTTGTCCAGGAAAACGTGGAAAAGCTTAAAGAAATGCGGTTTGAGTTCGTCGGACCTGAAATCGGAAAGCTTGCCTGCGGGGACATTGATATCGGCAGAATGTCCGAGCCAAATTCAATTATTGAAAAAATAAATGAGATTTTATCTCCAACCCAGGATTTGCGCGGATTGTCTATACTTATCACCGCGGGCGGAACCAGGGAGCAGATTGACCCCGTCAGGTTTATCAGCAACCGTTCTTCCGGAAAAATGGGTTACACCCTGGCCGAGGCGGCTGTTTCCCGCGGCGCTGAGGTCACATTAATTTCCGGGCCATGCTCCCTGACTCCTCCGGAAGGCGTTAAAACAATTATGGTAGAGTCCGCCCAAGAAATGCACGATGAAGTGGCTGTACACCGCGAAGGCAAAAAGGCAATTATCATGGCGGCAGCAGTGGCAGATTATCGGCCATCTATTACTTTTTGGCAAAAGCTAAAAAAAGACAGCAATAATTTTACGCTTGAATTATCAAAAACCTCTGATATTCTCGCAGAACTAGGGAGAAATAAAAACGGCACTTTTTTGGTCGGTTTTGCGGCTGAAAGCAATGACCACATAAGCAACGCGAAAGAAAAACTGGAAAAGAAAAACCTGGATATTATCGTTGCTAACGATATCTCCGCCTTTGAACAGGATGATTCTGAAGCAACAATAATCAACAAGTCAGGTAAAATCGAAACCTTAACAAAATTTTCAAAAAAAGAAATCGCCCACAGGATAAATGTCAAAGCTGCAGAAAGGCCTTTGAAGCTGTCCACGGAATGAATGAAAAGTGCCTGCAGTGTAAACATTGCCAATCAGTTGATATTCAAAGAATTTTTCATCCTATCTCAACATTTTCTGCAAAATCTTCGTCAGGAAGCGGATGCTCGTCATGCGCAACCGGCGGATGCTCTTCATGCAGATGTAATTAGTTGTTTCCCGCGCATCAACCTATTTGCTAAGATTGAGCCTTCTTCTCAAAATCGTTCGCAATCGTTTAGTTATTAAAATAGCTTCTTTAACTTCTTGAGAAGTAATATCTTCTCCCGGATACCTAAACTACACAGCATATGGAGTTAATATTTTCAGCTGTTTTCTTATGGGAGCCAGTAAAATATCTTTTGGGAGAAACAATACCAGTAATTGTTCTAAATCGTGCTGTTTCGGGAAAGGGATTTCGTATGAAGTTAAAATAGCTTTGAGATATTTTTCTATACATTGCTGGCAATGAAAAGCAATAATATATTGCTGGCACTTTTTATTTTTCTTTTTGAGATCCAAAACCGTTTCATAATCGCCTTCTGCTTTTTCAGCCCATTCATTAACTGTTTCTGTTGTTTTCATACAATACTTTGCCTCTTTTGAGGACTTCTTTAATAAACGGATCAAACTTCTTCAACCTTTCATTTATTTCTTTGGGGGTTTTAACAATAAAATCCATTGGGATCATTCGAGGATAAAGCGCATCGCTTACCATTCCATATCTTTTCCTAAAAGGCAATTTTGTTTTTTTTATTATAAAAAAATCCAAATCACTATCTTTATTTGGTTTTCCGTACGCGAAAGATCCAAACAGAATTATCTTGAGGGGGTTTATTTTTTCAACAATCCGATCAGTAATTTCATCCAACAACTTTTGGTTAATTGGGAATTTTAAAATTTTTCTTACATTTGGCATAATAAATCTCTTAATATTTATATCTAGAGTTTATATTATAACAGTATTTTTCACTTTTGCCAGCAGGGCAAAAGTTGCGTTAAAACCGGTGTCACGCCTAGCCCAGGATAATGCGTTTATTTACTTTTTATCTGATGCGCTATTATTATTATTCTTCATTCATAAAATATCCCATCGTCAATTATTACCATAACTTGTAATTTCCTTAATGCATCTGCTGCTGCTTTTCTAATAAACCATTCAGGACTATTCAAAGCTGCTATCAAGGCTGGAATTGCTTGTTCTCTGTCACCTAATTTAACTAATATTTTTGCTACAACAAGTTTAACAACTCCATCACTATGTGAGTCTTTCATTACTGCTATTAGCACTGGGATAACTTCATTCTTTTTATCCTCAATCTGCTTTTGTAGATTTAAGGTAATCAAATTGGATTTAAAAAGACTGCCTAAACTCTCAATAGAAGCTGTTCTTATTCTCCAATTATTACTTTTAGCTGAAGCTACGAGTAAAAAGAAGATCCTAGAACTCAACTCATCCGGAAGTCCCCTTTTTACCAATGTAGAAAGTCCTAAAACGAGTAATTCTTTAATTCCCCATGCACTTTGGTCAAATATCCGTATAAAAGTATCAGCAACCCGTTGACGTAAAGATGGTTCGGAAAATAAAGGCGAGTCGGATTTTTCAGATCTTAGTAAAATAACTAAAATCCTAATAATTGCTTTTCGCTTTTCATAATCTCCACTAGCTAAGTTTTTTAAAAGTTCATTAATAATATTAACCCGTTTTTCTCCTCCCATGTTTGACCTTAATACTCGCAACAACCCATCTTCCCCCCTCAATCTAATTCTCCAACCATTTTTCTGGTTTTTACTTCCTAAATCATCAATATACTGTTTAACTTCGTCCGGTTTTTGGGGCGGATTACACCCTGCCTGCCCAAACGCATACACTTGAAAAGGCAATAAATTTACACTAAACATAAAAAACCCTCCTTGTTTTCTCTTGTTAACCTTAAAAACAAAAAAACCACAATAATACACGCTCTTTTGAAGAACCTGATAATTGTGGCTTTTAAGCCATCTTCTACTTATTCATCCTCAAATACAACAAATAATTTCAGGCAATTTAAATATTTTTAGAATTGTAAAATCGTAAGACGTAATTCGATACTCGTAATTCGGGATGCGCCGGCCTGCCGGGCAGAACAGAATTTGGGGTCGGGAAAATTATTTCAAATAAGCGATAAAATATTTTCTTTTGAAAACACTTCCAGGTCTTTTGGCTGTTCAAGAAAGTTTTCAATATCTTTTCTAACTTTATCCCAGTCTGTACTTTTTATAACCTCAGATAAACGCCCGCGCCAATTTTCTTCCGTGGGAATTTCTTTACCATAGCTTGTTTGCAGTAAGGAATTTTTAAGCAGCAAAAAATTAGGTGTTAAATCTTTCCACTTAGAAAGATACCAGCCAATATCAAAAAAATCCCGGCCCTTAGTATATTTTCTGCTAAAAACAGCATGCAGTTTGCCGGTGAAAAGAGAAGAAAGATCATAAGATAAGAAAGCAATAGGAAAATATTTGTTAATAATATATTTCTTATGGATTGCGCCTTGAGGAGGATTGGTATCGATTTCAATCTTTATTGAAATTTTCTGGTTCTTCATCGGTGAAATTTTCGCTTCATACATAAGTTCTTCAAAGCTTAAAAAAGCATGCTGGACAGTTTTTTGATCGTTATAAGAAACCGAAACCTTATAGCCAGCCGCCATAAACTCATCTTTTACTTTTTTAATCAAATGCTCAAAGGAATATTCTTTTTTTTCTTCCAGAGAAAAATCTAACTCTTCAGAAAATCTGGGCAGGTTATACAGGAATCTTAAGGCCGTGCCTCCTAAAAAAGCAGCATAGCGGAAAAAACCTTCGTCGCTTAATATTCTTAAAACATAGGCCTGCAAATATTCTCTCATAATATTCAATTTTGCGTTTAAACTTTTCTGCTGGTTCGCTAATTCTAAAACATATTCTTTCATAATTCTTTGTCCTTATCTTTTTCTTGTCCAACATATTCCCTTATTACTTTTGCAACATTTAACATGCCCGGTTTTTTAAACTTTTTCGCAAAGGCCAGCAGTTGATCCAAATCAATATCCCTTAAGTTTTGCAGTCTCATCTCATTAAGGTAATCAGGAGAAATTTTAATGCCTTTTAAATAAAAAAAATCTAGCAATGCTTTTTCGGGTAAAGCCATAAACGCGGTTTGTTTATTTACGGTAATGGCTGTATAGCCCCAAAAAAGACTTGCCTTTACATGTTTATAATCAAACACGCCCAGTTTAGAAATAATTTTACCTGGCCGCTTGGTTGTAATACAAGTATAAACACTAACTCCCTCTGGAATTAAGCCATGATATTCAAAAGCTTTTTCTAGGCTGATATAAGAAGGCTGCTTTAAAAGTGCGGCCAGATAGGGTTCATATACATCCAATTTTTTATATGGTTCAGCTAAAGCATAGATGCCCCTTTTAATTTGAATAACCTTACCTTGTTTTTTCCAGCGGCTAATTTGAACTTTAATAGAATTAGGATTAGCCACCCCAGCCAAAAGCATCTCTGTATCAATAACTGGCAGATTACCCGCAATTTCAACAAATTCTTTCCATTTCATGGCATTATATTAACATATATGATAACTTAATGCAATACAATTCATATAAGCCATACATATAGATACCCGCACCGCCTGTCGGCAGACAGGTTTTGCGGGAATAACAAGATACTTTCTGATATACTGTCCATAATGTATGCAGAAATTATCCTTGCAAATGCCGCTCCGCAATTAGATAGAATATACCACTACAGCATTCCTGAAGGATTAAAATTAATGGTCGGACATCAAGTTGTTCTCCCTTTTGGCAAAAGGGAAACTCTTGGGTATGTGGTTGGATTTTCAGAAAAGCCGGACGTTCCTGTCTCATTGATAAAAGATGTCAAAGCAATCAATTCGGAATATCCGCTTTTTCAGCTAGAGGCGCTAACAACAGCAAAATGGATGGCGGGATATTACGGCTGTTTTTTAATAACCGCGTTAAGAATGTTTATGCCGCCGGGGGCTTCAAAATCGGAAAAAAGGAAAAGCCTGCCTGCCGGTCAGGCAGGGCGAGGCAGGAGCATAGGGATGGGAATAGAAACTCTTCTTTTGCATAATTCTTCCGGCTCAGCCAGAACAGAATTTTATTTGCGCTCAATTGAAGATACAATTAAAAATAATCAGGGCGCAATTTTGCTTGTGCCTGAAATTGGCCTTATCTCCAGCTTTTTACAAAGGTTAAATGAAAGATTTGAAGGGTTGGTGGCGGTTTTACACAGCAGTTTGACGCCTAAACAAAGGGAAATTGAGTGGGGAAGAATCGCAAAAGGTGAAGCAAAGATTGTAATAGGAACCCGTTCAGCTGTTTTTGCCCCGATAAAAAATCTTGGACTTATTATAATTGATGAGGAGCACGATCAGGCATATAAACAAGAAAAAAGTCCGCGCTATCATGTGCGTGATATTGCCCAACAATTAAACACTTCAATAATATTGGGTTCCCCCACCCCTTCTATTGAATCATATTACAAAGCGCAAGCCGGAGAATATAAAACCCCTGAACTTCCGGATAAAATTGATGATAACCCCTCCCCTCAGATTGAAATCATTGATATGCGTTATGAAAAAGAATTCATGCTTTCTCGAAAATTAAGGGATGAATTAGCGGGTACTTTATCGCGGGGAGAAAAAGCAATCCTTTTTATCAATCGCCGCGGCTATTTTACCTTTGCCGTCTGCAAAGGATGCGGGGCAACTATTGAATGCCCCAAATGTTCGGTATCGCTCGTTTACCATTCAGATGATAAGAAGCTGCGCTGCGGACACTGCGATTTTGAGATGGAAGCCAAAGTCTTTTGCTCCAAGTGCGGGAACGGCAGCATAGGATTTTTTGGGATCGGCACGCAGAGGATAGAACAGGAAATCGCAAAATTTTATAAAGACGCGAAAATACTGCGCCTTGATCGGGACTCAGTCTTAAAAAAAGGGGCTCAGGAAAATATAATTGAATCATTCTCCAAAGGCGACTCGAATATATTGATTGGAACTCAAATGGTAACCAAAGGCTTGGAAAAAGTCGCGCTTGTGGGTGTTGTTTCAGCCGATATTTCGCTCAATATGCCTGATTTTCGCGCGGCAGAAAGAACCTTTGCGCAGTTAACCCAGGCGGCAGGAAGAACAATTAATATCTCAGGAAAATTGCTGGTTCAAACATTTACTCCCGATCATTATGTTTTTAAATATTTTGTAAACAATGATTACAAAGGATTTTACAATGAGGAAATCGAACACAGGAAAGCGTTAAAATATCCGCCATTCTCAAGGCTAATAAATATTATTGTCAGCTCGAAAAACGATTCCAAAGCCGCTGATATTTCAGAGCAAATGGCAAAAGTATTTTTAGAAAAGGCTAAAACCACAAAGGTGCTTGGCCCGGCCAAAGCCCCGATTTCAAAATTGCGCGGGCAGTATCGCTACCAAATTCTGCTTAAAGGTGAAAACATCCCCGCCATGAAAAGGGCTTGCGATAACACCATAAATGGGATAAATCCACCAAGGGATGTTAAAATTACTCTCGATATTGACCCTCTGAACATGTTATAATTTCCTCAAATGGAAATTCTTAGATATCCAAATCCTTTTCTCCGCAAGAAAGCAAAAGCCGTAAAAAAGATTGATGAGAAAATACGGAAACTTATCAAAAATATGATAGAAACCATGCATGCCGCACCGGGCGTTGGCCTTGCCGCCCCGCAAATCGGGGAAAGCATAAGATTGTTTGTCGTGGACACAGGGGAAGGCCCCTTCGCGGTTATCAACCCAAAAATAAAATCCAAAAGTAAAATTATGCAAACCTTTGAAGAAGGCTGCCTATGCCTGCCCGGAATTGTCGGCCCGGTAAGCCGCCCGTCAAAAATAACAGTTGAAGGACTCGACCGCTTGGGAAAAAAAATTACAATTGAAGCGGACAGGTACTTAGCAACTATTCTCCAGCACGAAATCGACCATCTTGATGGAATTGTTTTTATCGATAAAGTTAAAGATAAAACCCAAATCAGGGAAGTTTCAAAAAAATTTGAAGAAGAGAATAAGGAACTGCTCTAATTAAAATAATATTTATGGGAACCCCTGAGCACGCCGCGTATTGCCTCAATGCGCTTGTTGAGGCTCAGGAGCAAATAATATGCGCGGTAACCCAGCCCAACCGGCCAAAAGGAAGAAACTTGCAAGTTAAATCCTCCCCGGTAAAAGAACTTGCCGAAAAATACCACATCCCTGTTTTAACTCCCGAAAAAGTAAAAGACCAGTCTTTTATTGATAAAATAAAATCATTCGCTCCGGATTTAATCATTGCCGCAGCTTATGGGAAAATCCTGCCAAAAGAAATTTTAAATACCCCCAAATTCGGATCAATAAACGTACATGCTTCACTGCTTCCCAAATATAGGGGAGCCGCTCCTGTCCAATGGGCAATCATAAAAGGAGAGGCAGAAACCGGCATCACCATTATGCAAATGGCAGAATCCCTTGATACGGGGGATATTATCCTTCAAGATAAAGTAGCGATCGATCCAGAAGATACAACCGAAGCTTTGCTTGATAAAATTTTTAAGCAGGGAGCGCAAACCCTGCTTGCCGCAATTGACCAAATTAAAAAAGGCGCCGCAAAAAAAACGCCGCAAAATGAATCGCTCGCGACTTATGCCCCGCTTATCACAAAAGAAAGCGGAGAAATAAACTGGAAAAAACCGGCGGCTGAAATAAACAACCGGATACGAGCAATGGTCCCCTGGCCCGGCGCGCATACTTTTTATCATGGAAAAATGCTAAAAATATTTAAAGCAAACCCTGTTTCTATTTCCAAAAATTTTATGCCTGGAGAAATCATTGGCATAAAAGAAAACTTAACTGTTTGCTGTGAACCGGGAGCAATTAATTTAATGGAAGTCCAGCTTGAGGGCGGAAGAAAAATGCCTGCTCAAGAATTTGTGCGCGGCCACCGCTTATCTGTAAGGGAAACTCTTCCTTCATAGCGTAATCTCGCTTTAAACCCTTATTAATTAAGGGAAAAGCAAAGCTTGACAGCCCAACAGGTTGTGGCCTATAATCCTCAAACCCACTAAATATAGTGGTTTATATGAAATGCCCAGCATGTGCAAAAGATAACGATAAAGTGTTAGATTCCCGGCCAACCGATGACGGATTGGCCATCCGCCGCCGCAGGGAATGCGTAGAATGCGGCAACCGCTTCACCTCATATGAGAGGGTTGAAGAAAAGCCGCTTTTAATCGTAAAACGAGATTTGAGGCACGAAGAATTTAACCGCGATAAGGTTTTAGCCGGACTGGTCCGCGCCTGTGAAAAGCGTCCGATAGAACTTGAGGTAATTGAAGGGATTGTGGACGAGGTTGAAAAATTTGTCCGAAGGTCAACGGAAGAAGTTAAAACTTCTCAGATAGGAGAGCTGGTAATGGAATTACTGCAAAAAATCGATCAGGTGTCTTATGTCAGGTTCGCGTCCGTGTATAAGCAGTTTAAGGATGTGACAGATTTTGTCCAAGTTGTAAGGGAGGTTTCACAATGAGTGTTTTAACCGAGGAAAAAACAAATGTTTCTGATGCTACCGATTTAGCGCTTTTTGTCCGGACGTCGTCTGAAAATATAGTCCTGTGGGACAGGGAAAAGATAATCGAAGCGCTTATAAGAGAAACTGAAATCAGCCGCGATATCGCAGAAATAATCGGGCATGAGGTTGAAAGGCAAATTGCTAATTTGAGAATCGGCTCAATTACCGCGCCTCTTATCCGCGAGCTGGTTGACGTTAAACTGCTTGAATACGGTCTTGAAGACGCCAGGAGGAAGCATACTCGTTTAGGAACGCCTCTTTTTGATGTCAAGCAGATTATTTTTTCCCCAAACAAGGAGAATGCAAATGTCCCCCACGGACCAGAAGCCACCAACCTTTCTTTGGCCGAAGGGATAAAAAAAGAATTTGCCCTTCTCCATGTTTTTTCGCAGGATATAAGCGACGCGCACATGAGAGGAGATATGCATCTCCATGATTTGGGCTTTATTGACCGCCCCTACTGCTCGGGACAGTCAATAGAATATGTAAAAAAATTCGGCCTTGACCTTCCAAACGCTTTATCAATAGCAAAACCGGCAAAGCACGCAGAAGTGCTTCTTGCACAAATGGTAAAATTCTCCGCCGCCCTTCAGGGGGTTTTTGCCGGGGCAATCGGCTGGGACGCGGTAAATATCTTTTTTGCCCCTTTCTTGGTCGGCAAATCAGACAAAGAAATTCACCAGCTTGCCCAAATGATGATATATGAATACAGCCAGCAAGCTGTTGCCCGCGGCGGCCAAGCCATTTTTTCAGACATCAACATTTACTATGAAATACCCAAGCATTTTGAAAATGTGCCGGCAATCGGTCCGGGCGGGCTTTACACCGGCAAAACTTATGGCGAGTACCAAAAAGAAGCGCAAAAATTCAGCTGGGAACTTTTTAGTGTTTACAAAGAAGGGGATGGCTCAGGCCGGCCTTTCTTTTTTCCAAAACCCCTTGTCCATATGACTGAAAAATTCTTTAAAACTCCGGGACACGAAGATTTTCTCCGCCACATAGCAGAGGTATCTTCTGAAATGGGAAATACCTATTATGTCTTTGACCGCGGCGATACCGCAAAAATTTCCGAATGCTGCCGCCTTTCGTTCAAGCTTGAACAATCAGACCTTGACGACGCCAAGGAACCTTGGAAAATGCGTTATTCAGCCCTCCAAAATGTGACGATCAACCTCCCCAGGATTGCGTTTCGCGCCAAGGCTAAAAATGAAAAACTTTTCTCATTAATTGACGAAATGCTTGAGCTTGCGGCCAAAGCCCACCTCCAAAAGAAAAAATTCATTGAAGAACTTTTAGCCGCCGGTAAAAACGGCCCCCTTTCTATGCTTGCCATGCAAAGGGATAGCCATCCTTATCTTAGAATGTGGAGAGTATCGTACCTTATGGGAATTCTCGGGTTAAATGAGCTGGTTCAGGCGCACATGGGATACGAGCTCCATGAAAATACGGAGGCGCTAAAATTTGGGCTGAAGGTTATTTCCCACATGAAAATAAAATGCGATGAAATGACTAAAAAATACGGCATACATTTTGTACTGGAACAAACCCCCGCGGAATCAACCGCCTACCGCTTTGCGAAGCTCGATCTTCAGCATTACACAAGCCATGCCCGCAATGTGATCAAGGGCAGTTATGAAAATGGGGAAATTTATTATTCCAATTCAACCTACTTCAACGTTAAAAACCAAATGAACCCTGTTGACCGCGTAAGGCAGGAGGGATTGTTCCATCCGTTAATTGACGCCGGCGCGTTGACCCACGTTTGGCTTGGAGAATCAAAGCCAAGCCCTGAAAGCCTTGCTAATTTTGTGGTTAAAACAATGAGAGAAACCCAAAACAGCCAGATCGCCTTTTCCCCTGAATTCACGTCCTGCAACGACTGCGGAAAAATCACCCGAAGCTTAAAAGATGCCTGCCCTTACTGCCAATCAGAAAATGTTGACGGCATTACCAGGATCACCGGATATTTTTCAAGGATTTCCGGCTGGAACAAAGGCAAAAAAGCAGAATTAAAAGACCGCCACCGCGTGGGAGGATTTTTTAATGCCAACTGATGTTCTCCAAAGAGAAACTACCGATCTTTCCATGTTTGTCAGGACATCAACTGACGATATTATCGCCTGGGATCGAAACCGAATAATCGAGGCTCTGGTGAAGGAAACAGGAATCAGGCCGGAAATAGCCAACATCATCGGGGTTGAAGTAGAAAAAGAAATTTTGGGGCTGAATTTAAAAAGTATTACCGCTCCGCTGATCAGGGAGCTGGTGGATGTTAAGCTTTTGGCCTATGGGCTTGAAGACGCGCGCAGGAAACACACGCGGCTTGGCTCTCCGGTTTTTGATGTTAATAAAATAATCCACCACAAAAACAAAGAAAACGCCAACACCCCCCACTCCCCCGAAGCAACCAATTTAACTCTGGCGGAAAATATCAAAAAAGAATTCGCTCTGCTGAATGTTTTTAGCCCTGATATCGCGGACGCCCATATGGTTGGAACCATCCATCTTCACGATCTCGGATTTATTGATCGGCCTTATTGCTCAGGCCAGTCGGTTGAATACATTAAAAAATTCGGTCTGGATTTGCCCGATGCTCCTCTATCCGCCCGCCCACCCGAAGACGCGGAAGATTTAATTTCGCAGATTGTTAAATTTTCCATAACTTTGCACGGCTTTTTTGCCGGCGCGATCGGCTGGGATGCGGTTAATATGTTTGTCGCTCCGCAGATTGAAGGCATGGGACAAAACGAACTAAGAAAGCTTGCCCGCCAGCTTATAACGGAGTTCTCAACCGTTGCCATATCCCGGGGCGGACAGGGTCTTTTTTCCGATTTAAACATATATTACGAAATCCCCAAGCACTTCGAAGAAACCCCGGCAATCGGCAGGAACGGAAAATATACCGGTAAAAAGTATGGGGATTATAAAAAAGAAGCGCAGGCTTTTGCTAGGGCGCTGTTTGAGGTTTATTTAGAGGGCGATGGCGCGGGCAGGCCGTATTTTTTTCCAAAACCCCTGCTTCATATTACCGAAAAGTTTTTTAAAGAAGAAGGGCATGAAGAATTTTTGGATTTAACCGCGGAAGTTGCCGCGGAAAAGGGAAACACCTATTATGTTTTTGACCGCGGCGATACCGCGAAAATTTCCGAATGCTGCCGCCTTTCGTTTAAGCTTGAATATTCGGATCTTCAGGATGCGAAAGAACCTTGGCGCATGCGCTACTCCGCCATTCAAAATATCACCATCAACCTGCCAAGGATCGCCTATTTATCAAACAATGACGAAGAACTTTTTAAGCACTTGGAAGCGGCGCTTGAGCTTGCCGCAAAGGCGCATAAGCAAAAACGCGCTTTTATTGAAAGCCTTTTAGCGGAAGGGATAGACGGCCCGCTTTCGCTTCTTACGTTAAACCGCGACGGCGAATCTTATTTGCGGCTTAGGAGAGTTACCCATTTAATCGGCATCTTGGGCCTTAATGAAATGGTTCAGCATTATACCGGCGCTGAATTGCATGAAAATCCCGAAGCGATAAAAATCGGGCTAAAAATTATTTCATTTATGAGAATAAAATGCTCCGAGCTTTCCGAAAAATACGATTTAAAGTTTGTGCTGGAGCAAACTCCGGCAGAATCAACCGCCTATAGATTTGCCAAGCTTGACCAGAAGCATTTTCCAAAAGCTGCCGGCAAAGTCCTTAAAGGTAACCTTGAAAGCGGGGACTTTTACTATACAAATTCAACCTATTTGAATGTTTCTTACACCTTGAACTTGATTGACAGGGTCCGCATGGAAGGGCTTTTTCACCCTTTAATTGACGCCGGCGCGTTGACTCACGTTTGGCTCGGGGAAAGCAGGCCAAACGCAAAAAGCA
The DNA here is from genome assembly GCA_009772965.1 of Candidatus Saganbacteria bacterium. GTDB lineage: Bacteria > Margulisbacteria > WOR-1 > XYC2-FULL-46-14 > WPAF01 > WPAF01. The sequence continues at coordinate 1,034 of WPAF01000002.1, read as the reverse complement.
TATCTAACTTTGTAATAAAAGTTTTTAGGGAAACCCAAAACAGCCAGATCACTTTTTCGCCGGAGTTCACGGTTTGCGGCGGATGCGGCAAAACCTCGCGCGGCCTCCGTGAAAACTGTCCAATTTGCTCCTCCAAGAATATTGAATGCATTACCAGGATTACTGGTTATTTTTCAAGGGTTTCGGGCTGGAACAAAGGAAAAATCGGCGAGCTTAAAGACCGATATAGGATATCGGAGGTATAAAAATGAAAGTTAAAGTTTTTGGAAAACCGGGATGCGAGTTTTGCAAGACAACCATGAAAAAATTTGAAACATTTTTTGACCGCTGGAAAATAGAAAGATCGGCATTGCTTTCTTTTTTTGATATGGAAACGGTTGACGGGTTGGCGGAAGGGGCGTTTTACTCAGTTTCTAAAATCCCATCAACTATAATTGAAAAAAACGGAGAACTGCTCGCGCGCTGGGACGGACAAGTCCCGCTTTCCGAAGAATTTAAAAAGTATTTCGAGGCTTCAGTATAATCGCGTTGCTGACATTCTGCTCATAGCCGCCGGCCGGGCGGTTAATAACTACTCCATTAATTGACATAGTTGATGAGCTGCCCCCATCTAAGTTCAGGGCATCAACTGCTCCCTGGGAAAGCATGAAATATGCAAGCTCAGTAAGCGTCATCCCGATGCTGAAACCTTCTTTCTTTTTAATTTTTTTCCTGGGTCTTCCGTCAACGGTAACAAATAAAATTTTTCCGTTTTTAGTAATCCCAACTGCTGTCCTTGCCGCCCTGCCCTTTGCAATATCAGGGCGGAATTTTTCTTCATATTTTGAAATATAGACCCTGCCGCCCTTTAAAAGCCTGGGGCCGCCGCCCACAAGATGGGCAACTTTATTGCTTATATTTGCTGAATAAGGTATTAAATTAAGAAATGTGCCAACATCATCACCAATTTTTACAACTGAAGCTAACTGTTCAGCATAAAGAGACCCTGCTGAAAGCACGTATCCATTTTCAGGTATTCTTGAGTTGCCAATCCT
>WPAF01000033.1 GCA_009772965.1 Candidatus Saganbacteria bacterium | reverse complement strand
ACATAAATTGTATCCTTTGGCAGTAAAATATTTTGCTGAAGGTAAATTGAAAATTGAAGGGAGAAGAGTAATAATCCAATGAAAAGAAAAAAAATAAAAAAGTCCAAGCCAAAAATTAAAAGAAAACAAAAAATAGTTGCTAATTCCCCCTTAGCTCTTTTATCGGTTTCAGACAAAAAGGGGTTGGCGCAATTTGCCAAGGGATTAAAAAAACTGGGTTTTGATATAGTATCCTCCGGTGGTACCGCAAAATTCTTAAGAAAATCCGGCGTCAAAGTCACAGAAGCGGCAAAATTAACCAATTATCCTTCCATGCTCGGCGGCCGCGTAAAAACGCTTCATCCCGTAATACATGGGGGAATATTGGCAAACAGGAGCCTAAAAGACCATCTAAAAGACATGAAGAAGTTTAAAATCAGGCCGATTGATATTGTGGCTTGCAACCTATACCCGTTTGAATCGACCATCGCAAAACCAAAATGCACCCTAGAGGAAGCTGTTGAACAGATTGACATTGGCGGTCCGGCTATGGTGAGGGCAGCCGCAAAAAACTTTAAAGATGTGGCAATTATTGTCAATCCCGAAGAATACCCTGCAATCCTAAAAGAGCTTGAAGAAAATGACGGAAAGACCACTTTGGAAACCAGGCAAAAGCTTGCTTTGGCCGCATTTAGCCATACAATGATTTATGATACTGCAATCAGCGAATATCTGGCAAAAATGTTTGATGGAATTGAAAAATTCCCAGGTCAAATTAGATTAAGCATCAAAAAGATACAAGATTTACGGTATGGAGAAAATCCCCATCAAAAAGCGGCATTTTATAAAGACAACGGACACGTCCATAAAGGTTCTATTGTTGATGCCAAACAAATTTCCGGCAAGGAGCTTTCTTTTAATAACATTGTTGATTTGGATTCAGCATGGAGCATTGTTAATTATTTTGCCGAGCCTACAGTTGCCATAATTAAACATAATAATCCTTGCGGAGCGGCAAAAGCCAAAACAATTGTTGAGGCGTATAAAAAGGCCTATGAATGCGATAAAGTGTCCGCTTTTGGCGGAATAATAGCGGTTAACAGGGAAGTAGATGTGAATCTTGCAAAAGCGATAGGGGATTTATTTATTGAGGCGATTATTGCTCCAGAATATGACCAGGAAGCGCTTGATTTATTAAAGAAAAAAAAGAACTTGAGGATTATGAAATTAGAGCTGATGGGGCCAAAGCATTCAGTGCTTGATTACAAGCGGATTTCCGGCGGATTTTTAATCCAGGATGCTGATGCCGCCCAACTGGGGATAAATGAAATAAAAACAGTTACCGAAAAAGAGCCGACGCTGGGGCAGATGGACGATCTCTTTTTTGCCTGGGGGATATGCAAATATGTAAAGAGCAATGCCATTATTTTTGTAAAAGAAGGCGCGGCAGTGGGGATAGGGGCGGGGCAGATGAGCAGGATTGATTCAACAGAAATCGCGGCAAAAAAAGCAGGGGAAAAAACCAAAGGGGCTGTAATGTCATCAGACGCGTTTTTTCCATTCAGGGATAATGTTGATCTTGCGGCAAAAATTGGCATATCGGCCATCATCCAGCCCGGAGGAAGCATAAAAGATGATGATTCAATTAAAGCGGCAAACGAACATGGTATTCCCATGGTATTTACCGGCCGCCGCCATTTTAGGCACTAGGAGGAAAATGTATGCTTTGGAAAATATTAATGATAGTTTTGATTCTTTTTCAATCGATATCTTTTGCTGAAATAGGTTCATTAAATGCCATAAATAACGCAATTGGCATAGGGTATATTAAAGCGGGTACTTCGGAAGTTGGATCGATTTCATGGAATCCTGATTTTAAACTTGGAGCATGGGCTTTAGGGGTCAATTGTAATTTTCCTTTGGGAAATAATAAGCCCGAAGGTTATGAGTCAATTGTATTTCGTTATGCTGAATATAACGATGGGCAAAAGGGCTTAAGATACGGGGTACTGGATAATTTAACCTGGGGAAAGGGCTTGCTCATGAAAAATTATTCAAGTCGGACTGCCGGCTCAATCATCCAAAGCAATGAGCAGACGGCATTAAAAGGATTTATTAACGCAGACCGGATTGGTGTTCAGGCATTATCTACCTGGTCGCATATTTTTGCCCTTAGGTTTACAGAAAAGATTAATCCCATGTTTACGCTTGGACAGTCTTTTATAACTGATTCCGACGGGACTTCAGTAAAGCAGACAAATGGGACTGTTTTAACTTCTCCTTCTGTAACCGGTTATGCAATTGATGCCTCAGTTCCTTTGCCGTTAAACTTTGAAGGTTATGCAGAAGCGGCTCAGTTGGTAAACCATGGATCTGGCATAACTTTTGGCTTAAATTGGGCAATGGATATTTTAGTGTTTTCTGCCGCCCTTGATGCCGGTTACCGCTCAATAGATAATAAATTTGTGCCGGGATATTTTAATACTGACTATGAAACCAACCCAATTAGTTTGACTTCATATGAGGCAACAGGCAAATCAAAAGATGGATATATTGCAGAATTAAAGCTCTTAGCGGCAAACCTGTTAAAATTTAATGCTTTATATGAATGTTATAACGGAAGCAATGCTTCATTAAATGCTGATGCTGAGACAGAGTATGATAAAATTAAAACGACATTATATTATAAACAGCCGAACTTCCAGGATTTTAGGTCTTTATCCTTTGAGCAGGGGGCGATACTGGGCGGGTCGGTTGGTTATAAAGTCAATCCAAATACAATGCTTGTGACCAATTTCAAAAAAGCTTATGATCCTGTTTTAGGCAGGGTGGTTGAAACACAGTTCTATGAAGTAAAGATTATATTTTAATTGTAACTTACGCGATTAGTCAAAGATGTAGGGCAATGGCTTGTCCATTGCCGCAAGCGAGAATTACAACCAACTGTCGACTAACCCAATAAATTTATAATCTTCCCATTTTGACACAATTCCTTTTCTAACAGGATTATCTAATTATCTTGCGTTTTGGTTTGGTATCCATCATGAAATAATAACATTATTAAAATTAACGGCAAGGGATAAACCCTTGCCCTACATATTTTCCTGACTTTGACCAAGCAGAGTAGCGAAAAATAAAAACCGTATAAGATCAACAAAAAAATGAAGCAAAAACAAAAAAGCGCGTACTAAGATAAAATATCAAAAAAAGTAGGGCAACGGCTTGTCCGTTGCCGTTGATTAAACCGCAAGGGATAAACTTTTGCGTATCACAAGTAAAATTCAATATTTTTGAAACCGATATCATAGGGACAAGTCGCGACTTGTCCCTAAAGAAGACGGAATTCTTCCTGACTCGTGAAATGTTACGATTTGGGTGTTGCCTTGCGGAAATCAGGGAAGAATATCTCCAGTCGCGTACTAATTGGTCAAAGTCAGGATGAAATAATAACATTATTAAAATTAACGGCAAGGGATAAACCCTTGCCCTACATATTTTTATTTGGTTTATCTTCATGGTTTTACGAAGTATAACTTATATTTTTATAGAGCCATTTCGCAATACAATAAGTTTTTCAGCCGTTGCATCGATAACGGTTGAAGCAAGCCCCTGTTTGCATTTTCCCCCGTCAATCAATAAATCAGCAGTGATATTTACTTCTTTAGCATTAATTGGCGCCGGCTTGCCTGATATATTTGCGGAAGTTGCTGCCAGCGGCCCGGTTTCTTTTATCAATTTAAGGATGAATTTGTGATCTGGCATTCTCAGCCCAACAGTATTATTTCTACTTCCTCTTTTTTTAAGTACAAGGGTCAATGATCCTGGCCAATATTTTTTTATTAGTTCTTGAGCGGAAGTGCTTATTTCTTTCGCGAATTCTGCGATTTGCTTTTTATCTGAGATTAAAACCTGCAAGGGCTTATCAAAAGAGCGTCCTTTTATTTTATAAATCTTCTTAATTGCAGATTTATTTAATGCTGATGCCCCAATGCCGTAAACTGTTTCAGTCGGGAAAATTATAATTCCGCCGGATTTAATAATTTCACAGGCAATCTTTATGGCCTTTTTGTTTGCTTTTATTGTTTTCATAATTTTTCTCTTGCTAGTAAATATCGTTTTATGCCAGATAAATCTTTTATGATTTCTACGCAATTAAAATATTTATTTGCCAATTTTTCAACTGCTTTTGATTGCTTATAGCCGAATTCCACAAGGAGGAAGCCGTTTGGCTTTAGATGTTTTGGGCTGTCGGCAATTATTCTTTTAATAAACTTTTGGCCGTCTTTGCCTCCATTTAGTGCGATTTTTGGCTCCCAATGTGAAACATCCGGCATAAGCTTATCGATTTCACCGGTTGGTATATAGGGGGGATTAGATATTATGCAATCAAATTTTGAATGGAGTTTTGAAAATAAATCACCTTTTATAAATTTTATCCTTTTAGATAAATTATGGCTATTAGCATTAAGCTTTGCAATGTTTAAGGCCTTTTTTGATGGGTCAACCGCAAATAATTTAGATTTTGTAAGATAGTGGGCAAGAGCGATTGAAAGGCATCCCGATCCGCATCCAATATCCGCAATTATAGTATTTTTATTCTTTGGAAGATATTTTATAGCCAGTTCGGCCATATATTCGGTTTCTGGGCGGGGGATCAGCACATTTTTATTAACTTGGATGTTCAATCCTAAAAAGGGTTGGAATCCCAGGATATAAGCGATTGGCTCATGGTTTTTCCTTCTTTCTAAATATTTTTTGTAGATTGGATTGTTTTTATCAAATAATTCAGGGTGGGCGGCCAGATGAGAATGGCTTATTTTTAGGGCATGGCACATTAAGATCATAGGGGTTTTTCGAGTTTTGCGATACGATCAGCATCAGCCAGGGCTTTAATTATTTCATCAATATTTCCGTCAAGCGCATCCTGGAGCTGGTGCATAGTAAACCCTATGCGGTGGTCGGTAATCCTTCCCTGCGGGAAATTGTAAGTCCTGATTTTTTCAGACCTGTCGCCGGAGCCAACCATTATTTTGCGGGCTGACTCGCGTTTTTTTCTTTCTTTTTCTTTTTCGATCTCAAACAGCTTGGCGCGCAAAAGCTTCATTGCTTTGGCTCTGTTTTGGTGCTGGCTTCTTTCTTCCTGGCAGGCCACAACTATGTTGGTGGGGATATGAGTAATCCTTATAGCAGAGCTGACCTTGTTTACATTTTGGCCGCCGGGTCCGCTTGCCCGATAGGTATCAACCCTTAAATCTTTTTCATCAATTTTAACGTCAACATCTTCCGCTTCAGGCAGCACCGCGACAGTAACAGCCGAGGTGTGTATCCTGCCGCTGGCTTCGGTTTTGGGCACCCTTTGAACCCTGTGTGTGCCGCCTTCGTATTTAAAAACATTATACGCGCCTTTCCCTATTATTGAAAAGACAACATCTTTAAATCCTCCAAGGCCGGTAGGGCTTGAGTCGATAATTTCAGTTTTAAATCCTTTATTTTCAGAAAATTTTAGATACATCCGTAAGAGGTCTCCGGCAAACAGCGCCGCTTCATCACCTCCGGTGCCGGCGCGAATTTCCATGATGATATTTTTTTCATCAAGCGGGTCTTTGGGAATTAAAAATATTTCTATTTCTTTTGTTATTTTAAACAGGGTTTCTTCAAGCTTTTTGATTTCTGATTTTGCCAAATCAGCCATATCGGGATCTTTTAGCATTTCTTTGGCGCCAATAATTTCTTTTTCGGTTTTCCGGTATTCCCTTATTTTAAAAACCAGATCCTCCATGTCTTTCATTTCTTTGGAAAATTTATGCAGTTTTTCTCGGTCTTCTATGATTTCTTTTTGGTTGAGAAGCTGTTCGAGTTCTTTGTATCGTTCTTCAATTTTAGAAAGCTTTTCTTGAAGCATCTAATAGGTTACTTTTTAGCAGTGGATTTTTTCTTGACGGTTAATTTTTTCTTTTTCGCGGTTTTGGGCTTTGCTTTGACATTCGCGTATTTCTTTTTGAACTTTTGGACGCGCCCTTCCAGGTCTAACAGCTTTTGCTTGCCGGTAAATAGGGGATGGCAGTTTGAGCAAATATCAACCCTAACGTTTTCTTTGGTAGAGCCGATTTCGTACTTAGCGCCGCAGGCGCAAACAGCCATTGTCTTAAAATATTTTGGGTGAATTTCATCCTTCATGTTAAATTGTATTTTACCAAATAACTAGTTGTTTATCAAGCTTTTTTCTTATTCTGATGACGACGTGGTCTATAAAGTCTCATTTTTATTTCTGCATCATGTATTAGATGCAAAATACCTTCCTCTAATAAAATATTTTCGCCATATCCAGATTCTCGAGGCAGTAAAACTATCATATCACCATTACTCAGAGGTTCTTTTTCGCTGGCTTTTTGAGGGATTACCTGAGAATCATATATTGGTTTTTTCTTTATTCCTCCATAATCTGATAATTGTCTCCCCATATAGCCCAAGAAAAATTCCAATGGAATTATGTCTTCTTTAACCCTAACTGCTCTAATTCTATTGCAGTTATTTGCAATAAATACATAAATAAAACCATTTAACACCAATTCATACATCATTTTTATATCTTCCAGAAGATTGCCGGTCATTTTTCTGGCGCATTCATTTAGAAGTGATTCATTAAAAAGTTGGCCTTTTATTGAATTCATTATTTTATATACCCAATGTGCTTTCTCCCCAAACTTTAAAGCATGATAGCCTTCTCGATCAACAAATTGAAACTCAACAGCATTTCCATCCTTTAAAATAATACAAACATGATGGACTTCAATATTTGCACCTTGAATATTATGTGTTTTTGTTTCTGTTTGCTCATGTCCGATTCTTTTGTATTCATCACCTGTTGCTTCTATGGCAAAGGAGATAGCATTTTCTATGCTAATTGGATTTTCGGTAATTGCTGTGCAGGCTAATTTATCATCCATCAACAAAACTTCGCCATATTCTTCTGATTTTATTTCTTGTTTCAAGTTAACGCTCCAAGGAGTTTTAACGCGGCCAAACACTTTTTGGGGCTCCTTTTGATTTGCAGAAAGAATATGTTGAAGATTGTCGCAAAAAGCTGATAACTTGTCTTCTGCTTCTTTTCGGCTCATCTCCAATGTATTTAATATTTCTGTTTCTGTTTGTTTATACTGTTCTGGGTTATGAAGCTTTAAAGCTTCATTCCTAAGACTTGATGCTACCTCATCCAAGCCAAATCTCTCTGCCAAAGGAGCATAAAGCTCTTCGATAGATTTAATTGTTACATCTTTTTTATCATCTGGCTTTATCATTATTTCTGATAATTTATGGACTAAAAACAATCCAAAAGCACGGCCATTGCCTTTTGATAATTTTATAATCGCATTCATTGAGTCTTGTATGTCATATGAAAGCCTCTCTTTTGGGGGCAAATATGGAATAGCATTTAAAATCCGAAAAATCTTAACAATTTCTTTTATTTCATTTGTAAGTATTTTTATGATCCTACTTTTTTTGACCCCTTTATTAATTATTTTTTCAATGTCTTGTGGTGTGCAATTGTGAAGCAATATTGCTGTTGCGGTAATATAATCCCCACCCATGTTTGCGATTTGCTTAAACATAAAAGATAGATGCCTTAGCCTATTTGAAGATGGGTTTTCCATTAGCAATAATTTATACTCTATTTTTAGAAATACAGACTTTATAAAATCAGAATTATTAGATGAGGTTGAAGCAGAATTTGCGTCAATTTTTCTTATTGCATATGCTTTATCAAAAGCATAAATATGTCGCGAAAACTCATCATAAGCTTCTTGAGCTATTAAAGTTTCTTGAAAAGAAACAGTTTCTCCTTTTTTCTGTTTTTCATGTGCTTTCCGATATGACAATGATTCACCATTTATTTCAGGGCTTAATCCAAAAGATATCTCCCCATGCCTAATTTGAGCTTGGATTTCTCTTTCTTCAATGTATTTTATTTCTCCACCCAAATGGATTACTGGTTTAAAAGAAGGAATGAGTGATATTGGTGGGCCAATAATGGGAATATGTCCTTCAGCAGAAATATTTGCCGAAATAGAGGCTTGTGGCATTTGAGATGTTTGTAGGTTAGTTGGGTTTTGGTTTTTACCTCTAATTTTTATATCCATATCTATATGCCTTATCGCTATAAGAATGGGAAAATTTCAGGGGATAAGATGTGCGCAAAAATTTTTTTCCCGCCAACTGAAATTTCCTAAATTTGCATACGATAATGAATCATGACAATAACACACACGATTCGAGGAATTGCTGGTCGAGGAATTGATGGGGGGTTTAAAAATAAAATTGCCATGCAAGTCACACGCACAACAATTATTGTCGCCGAGTTCTTTTTTGGATCAATTAAGAAGCTTTCAACCCCCGACAGACAGATTATCCGGCAGGCCTTGTTGGGGATTTTCCGTAGAACTAGAAAAAGGAATGATTCATCTATTTGAAGGATTTAAAAAGTTATTAGAAGGCATTCAAGAAGCAGGCGGAGGTGAGGGAGGAGGGGAAAATACAATTAAAGTTGCTAAAGAGGAAATAAGGGAGGGAAAATTATGGGAATAAAGGTTATAAGAGGGAAAAATTATGGTTCGCATAACTTGTGCTGGGAGATGAATAGGACTCCCCCACGATTACGTATATTTAGAGAAAGAAAGCATTTATTTCGGCCTTCCCGTCTGATTAGTTTTGAAAGTTCATATTATAATAAAAGATTTACCGTTTCTGAGTTAGTAGGGATGGGGGACAGCCGTAATTATTCTAAAATGTTAATTGATGCTTTTAATAGTAGGCGAATATCTCTAAAAACACTTGCGGGAATATTAAAAAACCCACGCGTATCGGAAAAAAAAAGACAAGCTGTGGTTTTTGATTTTCAAATGTTTAAGGTGCCGTATCTTCTTTCTTTACATGAATATATGGGAAATTATGGGGAAAACACCATCAGTATAGCGGAAAAATTGGAAATTCGCTCCGCGGGTATATCAAAATTGATTGAGAAGTGTGTTAGTAATGGATTATTTCAGTTTAAGGAATTTATTCTTCGGTTGTATCAATTAGTAAGTGCCCCACAATTTTCCATAATTGAGGATCAAAGAAACAGAGAAATTGCCCAAAGGATCTTAAAGATTTTATTTGTCGTTCACACAGCTACAAGCGAGCCAACTAGGGCAAATGAAAAGACAATAAAGGATATATTGACCCTTCTTGAAAAAATCAACGCAAATAAACACGATAATCATAAGATTCGTTTTATGGCTGATTCGTTAATGCCTTCATATTTGGTTGTTTATAATTCAGGATATGTACAGATTACCGATTACGCGGATGAAACGGTGGAAAAAATCGACCAAAGAAGAATTGAAAATTATGAAAGAATTAAAAAAGTGTTGACAAGAATTGGTTTCGGAAGGATAAAACTTGAAGAGAGTACTTGTCATTTTCCTGGAACAAGGAGATTAAGTGTAATATCAAGGGGTTTGGTTTTAAGTATTTTAAGGCATCCAATAGATACGCAATCATCAGATGCGAAAGAAAATGAATCTATAGCATCTCCTTCTAATATATCGGAGCAACTAGAAAGAATAGTTGAGCAAGTTGGGCAGTCTGGTTTAGTCTTGGTTGTGAATCCGAATGGGCTTGGTCCCGGGGGACATGTGAATTTGAAACCTGGAGAATCACTTAATTTTTTGTTTTCGTTAAGGAAGCCGCGCGGATAGCCGGATAAACTCCGCCCAGAAAAATATCCCAATTGTTGCATTAGGAAATGAAAAAAAGAAAATGATTCAAATAATAAAAAAACCGCTAAAATTACCCATAACCACTACAAATCCTCAGATTTGGATCCGGGCGCCGATAGATCTTAAATTGGGTTCGATGTATGGATTAGATACTCGTTTACTTCACCAGCAAATAAAAGATTTTGTTCTTTCTCCTGCTGGAAGAAGTTTTGTAAAAAGGTCCGCGGCATTGGCCAGAAATGAAAGATGGCTCAGATTGAGATCCGTTGATTTAGAATTGTTTCAATGGGGAAGCTTCCAATTCATTTTTAAAGCAGTTGTAAATAAGGGGTTTTTTAATCAGGCTGAATTTTGTTTTGTTTTGAGCAAGGGCGGAGAAAACGATGCCTTAACTATACAAGATTTTAATAATTTGCAAAAAGCTTATTTGAGAGCGCCGGATTTTGTTGTTGAGCCGTTGAGCTTATTTACTGATTCCAAAATTACTGTTTACAGCACGCGGTTATATCCAGAGCATTTGGAGGTTAATTATAACCCTGATGGTGTGTTTGGAAGATGCGGTTTGCATATAAATAGCGCAAAAGTAAAAAATACAGTTCGTCCATTTAATTTGGAAGAACAAGACGCTTTGCTGGAAGAAATGATAAAGATTTTAACTATTTTATATATTAGAAGCGGCGGAGAATTTGTTTCTAATTTTGGAGTAAACGCAGGTGATTTTATCCTGGATTATAGGGGTTTGGATGATTTTTCTATGCGGCTGATTACCGTGCGCGGAAAAGAAAAATGTGATATTCCTCATTTTATTTGCCGTTTAATAACCTATCCTACGCCTGTGCGGCAGGGATTTGGTGATGATTGGGGCAAAGGAACGAAAAAAGACCCCTTACTTGTTGCATTCCTTTTTGATCTAAAAACTTTAAGAAACGGCTTAAGAAAAGCTTTTAAATATTATTATTGCAGTATGGGACATTCAGAAAATGTAAGCGCCCTTGCGACAGAGCGTGATATTAAACAATGGTTGGGGCAATATAATACAGCATGGATAAGAGGGGAACTGGCAGGATTTATTTCCTGGCATGAACAACAAATGGTTGAAGCCCATTTATCGGAATTGCCTGTTCATTATCATATTAGAAGTGATGGATCGGATTAAAAAGTGTTTGGCGCGGGCAAAATGTTTTCTCAAAACTGAAATTTCCTGAATTTGTACACGATACATAACCGGAGGCATTAATAATCAGGAGGTAAAAAATAAAAATGACGTGTATTTATATCGGCTCTAGATTTAGAGATTCCCTGCCAGGTATATCCAGCCGGAAAGCCCAAATAACATCTGGCGAATGGCTCCAAGGAGGACCTGTTTTTAGAAAGTCCGGATTGATTGGCTCCGTTGTTCAAAAGCCGCTCCAGTTAACAGAAGTTACTCAAGTTGAAGCGCTTATCAGAGCTTGCGGGCTAATTCCTGTAGAATTGAGAGTAAGCACAGCCAATCCTGCCAGTCCTGCAACTTGTTCTGCAAGTTTGTGGGATTCAAGCGGGTTGATTTCAAGCTGGGATAAATCTTCCATGCCAGGCTTAATTGTCACAATACGCGAAGCTTCTGGCATTGAACCTGGAAATCTCATTCTAAAATATCTGCTGACTACTCCCAATATAGAGACAGCAGAAAAATTGTTAGAAAAATTTCAGAATTTTTCAATGCAGATTGCTTGTAATATTCAGGGCTTGCCTTTTTTGCAAATAACTGGTTACACAGAACCACCAGAGAATCGTAAACATTCATTACAATTTTTTAGTTTACGGCTCATATTCAGCCATCAACCATATGAGCTTTATGGATTAATTAAAAAAACATTATCCCTCTGGAATAAAATCAATGATCCAACCACAGATGAATTGGGGCAAGAAACAGCTGTAACTAAATTAATGGAACTCCAGCATTCAAATCCATTTTTAGCTGAATTGGATTGGCCAGCGTATGAAGGTCTGCTGGTAAACTATTTACTAGATCGAGAATATTCTCCAGATACTTTACTCGAATAAAGGATAAAAAATGCCAGTTTATGTCTTTTCCAATAATGATCAAGGGGCAGAATGGAATGTCCCACAATACTACTGGCCGTCTATTATTAAAGGACAAGCAATTGCTGATACAATTGCTGATAGGCTCCATAATTTAAAAAAAGATCTTTTAGTCGAAGTGCTCCAATCAATTATCGATTATCTTAAGGATAATCCCTCCCTTCGTATTTCTTCTTCCATTAGCCGCAAACTCAAAATTTTACACCAGATGGTTTGGAATTCCACAGCAGCGCAAAAATTAACCCGGCGCGAAAAAAATAACTTGGATTTGCTTCTCAATAATTTATTCAGATGTATAGGAGATAAAGACCATGACGGCCGGCCGGATGTAATGTTCTCTATATTGCAAATAACTTTAAAAAAAGGCGGAATCAACCTGCCGCTTTCATTATTAAAAACAGCCATATTGGATTCCAGGTTTAATATGGTCAGGTATTTTAAAGATTTTGGAAATGGAGAAGGAGATGGGACAACTTTGGGGAACGACGAAGTCTTAAGAATTGTAGCGTTTCGCGGAAATCCAATGCATTATTATACAGAAGAAACTTCCCACGGCCGTTATACGATAATAAGAGAAAATCTAGATCTTCGAGAAAAGGAACGTCAACGAGCCCTTAAATGGATTCTGGATAAAGAAAAAAGCGATGCTAAAAATTTAATGCTTTCAATGCAAAAACAAAGGGTTACACCATTAATAATATTAAGAAACGCAGTTAACCGGGCAAATGCTATCCTAAAAATATTAGAAGCAGTCGGATTAAGCTTAAGAGGAAAAAGACTTGCTCTAAAAGATTTTTCTCGTTTTGGGATAGAGGGGAAAGAAGTTTGGAATATCTTATTAAGCAACGGCTACATAAATGGAAAAGGCGATCTTCAACCAAAATTCAACGGGGTTTATAAAGAGTTTGATCTTGGGCCGGCTCTGTCCGAAAAAGAAAAAAGAAAAATTTTTCTTTTCCTGCACCTGCTGCCATTAGACCTAAGGAATGCCGGAAAAATAGATTTGCTAATTGCTCTACTGGAGAAGATTGCTAATCGGACTTTAACCAATGAACATTTGCTTGCAACGTATACCGATATTCCTTTAGCGCTAAAAAAGCTGGGGGAAGATAAGTCTGGCCCGGGAAAAACCATCCTGGAAATCTTAAAATTAACTGCTTTAATTTTACCCGGGTCTGCCCAAACTCCACTCGAAATACACCTAAAAAATTCTGCCATGCAAAAGGCCATAAAGGAGTTATTGCTTGAAATATGCGGTATTCTGCGGGATGTCCAGCACAAAGGCCCCTCTGTTCTTCAGCCCATCTACTTTAGTAAATTTGTCGGGAAAGCCTGGGCTTTTTTCGATCGTTGGTCATTTGACTGGAGAAGAGACGCTTATAACCTGGAAAAGGTAGCAAAAATTGTACAGCAAATTAATTCTGTTGAAGATACGGCAACTTTCATAAATTACTATCTGCGGTTTTTTTATGCCCATCCCGGAAAACCCGGCGTCAGTTATAGCTTTCCTTTACGGGATTTTTATAAGCTCTCGCGCGCCGCCCGGGGAGTTGTAAAAGAAGGCATGCCGCGGATAACTTGCGCAACTTACGCCATTATAGCCAATTATTTGCTGAAAGCCGCCGGCTATAAAGGAACTTTTGTCGGGCTATATCATACCAACCTATTGCAAAAAAGAAGTCTGGTAATGGGACACTGTATTTTATTTGCCGAAAAAAGGACCGCTCAAAAAACAGCTTCCGAAACCGTGATTTTTGTTAATAATGAAAGAGTTTATACTATTTCTCCTTTTGAAACAAATCAACAAAATATCAAAGCAGAAGCGATCCGAATATATCAAAATAGCTTGGGCAAGCATGAGCATATAATTATTTCCCCAGTAATAATAACTGCCAATGAGCCGGAAGAAATCGAAAATAGGATCAATAAGAGGTTTGATAATGTTGTTATGATCTTATTAAGCTATCAATATTACAGCGCCGTTAGCGAAACTTTGGAGGAGATTGCTTATTTGCAGAAAAGAGAAAGCGCCTATCTGCTTACCTCTGAAGGAAAAGCAAAAATAAATGAATTACACAAAAAGATGAATTATTTAGCGATTTTATTAAAGCATTTGGCAAACCGGGGAAACCGTCTAATTAAAAAAAATAATAACTTTGTTAAAATTACTCTTCCTATGCAAAAAGGCAGCCAGCAAATTAAATACCGGATAAATAATCCCAGGAATTTGCGCATTGCCTTGAGCCATTTTATCCGACAACATCGGTCTTTGCGTAAAAATTTAGAACAAATTCATAACAAAGGACTAGCAATTAAGCGAATTTATGAGGTTGGAATGCTGGGGGCTGCTAGGAATAAATCCAAGCCAAGGTAAAAAGGAGTTTTTTTATGCTAATATTTCCAATGTTAATGCAGGTTCATTGGTCTTTGTCTGGGCCGAGCAGCCAGCCGCAAGATAATAATACTAATCAAGCCCAGCGAAATGCTTTGAGCAGGCAATTTTATCTCAAAGCTAAAGAAATTGAAAAAAGAATTGCCGAATTAAAAGCCGCTAAAAAACCGATTCCCCCGGATTTATTAAGGGACTTAGCCAAAGCCCATGCCCAATGGAACCCCTCCCGGGCATTGAAAACCTGGGAAATTATAATTAATAACCCTAATTACGCGAATTACACAGGGCGGTTAGAAATTTGGGGGCAATACATAATAACTGGCTATAGATTATTGCCAGAAGCAAAGTGGAATAAAAGCATTTGCGATTTTTTACGATTTGTAGGAACAAAAAAAAGATTAACTCCGCAGGAAAAACAAATAGCAGATCGAGTGAAAAAACTAAATGAAGAAAAGAAACAATTTACCCTCCAATTAATAAGACGCCTTGAAAAAAAACTTTAAAAGTGAAATTTTTGATTTTACGGCACGATAATGATTGGGACAGGATGAGCAAAGTTGAAGAGGTTAAAATTTAAGAGGAAAAGGAGAAAAAAATGTCTTCGAGAATTGGAAAGATTCCCACAGCAAGCATAAGACCACCATTTGATCCTGCAAAAAGGCAAACGCTTCAAACTTTAGGAAGATTAGGAATGGTAGGGCTAGGTGCTTTTTGGGGGATCCCAGGATGTGAGAGCAAACCTCCTCTCAATCATCCTATAGGAGAAAAAAACTGGGAAGATATTTCTATAACCTCAAAAAGTGAACTTATGGGTGGGCTGGATATGGCTGAAAGTGGATTGAAATTATCCGTGAAAGAATTACTAAAATCTCTTCCTCCCCACATATTAAGCCGCATCAATAATATCAGATTTACTTCAAGAAAGGAACTTGACGAGTTGCCCGATAAAATTGTTGATATTAGTAAAATTCTGTTTCCCCCGAAAATGAAAGAAGTTTATGATGCTTTGACTCCTTTTGCTTCCGCAG
>WPAF01000032.1 GCA_009772965.1 Candidatus Saganbacteria bacterium | reverse complement strand
TGCTTGGAGTAGAGGTCAATATGTGTAACTCGCTAGGGTTAGATTCTTAGATGTCTCAACGAATCACCCTAAAGTTAGGTTTTTAGATGGCTTGACAGGCTTTAGAATAGACGGGAGGCTCTCCCTGAAAAGGACAACCCGTTCTTTCTGGCTCGGATCAAAGAGGAAAGGCTCAACATCTTTGGCCAAATTCTTTAAATTTAATTTTTGGCAATGCTTGACTATCTTTTCGGCAAACTGCTCTTTATTAAATCCGGTTGTTTTTTTAATATAAGCAAAATCCGGCTTTGCCTTGCCCGAAAGGAAGGAAACATCATAAAAATCACGCCCTTTAGCCCTGGGGCGATATAAGATGGCTAATAATTTCTGCGCCATTATGACCTCCGGCGGGTCAACAACGATATTGCGAAAAACACCGAATTTATTGAGCAAGCCGATTTCCGTCCGAAAGATCTTCTTCTTTTTTTGCGCGTCAACCGCGACAAATATTTTTTCTTCTCCATGGCCGGAAAGGCCAAGAGAAAAAAGCAGCCGCGGAAATTTTATATACAGATGATAATTATCGCCTTTATGCAGAAATCTGGATTCCATGTCAAAGCCCTTGAGCCGCATTTCTGCCAGCGCTTTACCAAGCAAGGCCTGAAAGGCGGAAGCGCTAAGGCCAAAATTATCAAAGTCGAGGTCTTCGGAAAATCGCTGGCTGTTGTGGATGATCCTGATAGCCGTCCCGCCGATAAAGCTTAGTTTTTCCGACCCGGCCTGTTTAAAGAGCGAATCGAGCAATTCATACTGTAAATACTCAACCAGCATCCCTTTCTGGCTGTGGCCGGCTGTCGCAAAATACTCCTTGATCTGGCTTAAGTTGAGCATTTTAATTTCTCCATGAGCAAGGCGCCGACTCTCGCCATTGTTTGAGAATCGTATTTTGCCAAATACCCACTTAATTTCTTTTTATTAATAAGCTCTCTGGCCGTCCGCCAGTTAATTCTTAAGGCAGCCAAACCGGAATTGTCCTTGATCTTATTCAGGTAGAAGGTGTCAAGAAGCGCTTTTTCCGGTTCGGCCAAAAGATAGGCGCGCGATCTCCCCTGCCGCTGCGTATAACCAAAGAACAATGCCGGTTTAACATGACGGAAAAGGAAGTTCCCAACTTTTGTCTTGTAATCCCTGGTGGTTTTTGGCGTTACCATTGTTATGGAATAAACCATTTCTGGTATCAAACCATAGGCAGAGAGGGCTTTTTCCAAACTGACATAGCTGGGGCCATAAAGCACCCCGCCCACCTCCTCCGGCGCCATGTCATTCACTTTATCACTAAAGAGATAAACCCCGTTTTTTAACTTAATGATATACCCCTGCTTCTGCCACAAGGAGAGCTGATAGGCAAAAACCTTCCCTCCGGCCAAACGGATATCCTGGCTGGTAAACAAAGGAACGCTGATCTTTTTACAAAATTCCGTGTATTTCATTTTGTTATTATATTTAATAAGATTATGAAACGATTCTATATCGCCGTATTAGTTCTGTCAAGCCATCTGGGTTAAATTCTTAAAATCCCCCATATCCACCACCAAGTAATACTTTATAGGACATATGTCCTATTGCAAGCCGGACCTTTTAACCCCTCAACGCTGTTTTTAAATATTTTTGGCAAAAATGCTACCAAGGTTATCGAGATTAATATATAATTACGAGATATGAATAAACAAAACTCATTGGCAATCTTTTGTTTTTTGCTTTTTCATGGTTGCACCTATTTTTGTTTTATATGGGTTTCCCAATCTGCCAAATATATGTATCTATGATTTTCATGGGAGTCGCATTGTGATCTTTGCATAATTTATTTATTTCTTCTTTGTTGTTGTCATAAAAGAAAAGAATAAGCCAAGTTATGTCTCTTTCAAATATGTTATGCATTTTATCTTCGTGGTGAGATTTGGATTGAGTGTTTTTATCCCTCTGATAGAATTCTTTTTTCATTTTTCTTAGCCCTTTGCTAAAATAATTATCAAAAGCAGGAGCAGCACCTAATGTTCCAAGGATGATTTTTGTAATTAGGGTTGGGGTCGGACTGATTTTTTGGGTATTTTTGCCAGGCTTAAAATATTTAATACTTCTAATACATTTTGAGAGCTCTTCATAAAGGGCTTCTAAGCATTTGCAGTATTTTGAAGGGTTGAGTAAGGGATTCTTTCCCGATTGATATATCAGGCCATCATATTTATCTTTACAAAGAATCTGAACTATTGGCTCAAACGTATTGGATGACTTCCAAAGCAATCCCGTTGACCCTCGAAACATCCCCCAGCTGGCAAGATAGAATGCTAGCTGAAGACAGGCTTGATATTTCAGCTCTTTAGTGGGTTTTGCCTGTAAAACTTCACGATTATTTTTAAAAAAGTTATAGCAATAGTCCCATTGCGAAAAGCGATGGTTAGAATTATTCCCCTTTTTGTCTTTTTTAATAAAGGAATAAAATTGATCGACAACTGTAGTTATCTTCTTCATTTATTTATTGTACATCCTCCTCGTTTCCTCCCTGATCTCCTTCCTCAAACTTTCCGGCTCAATCATCTTTGCCCAATGCCCCTGACTCAATATCCACCGCTTTATCTCATTGGTTCCGGCAACTTTAAAGGTTAGGGTGAGCGAGCCGTCTTTGTTTTCTTTGGTCTGCTGGCTGGCGTGGAGCTTGCGATCAACAAACCATCGGGCAACTGCTTTGTCTAATTTGACTACAACTTTTGTAATTGATCCGCCTTCCTGAAAGCTCCATGAATCAGCAAAAAACTTTTCAACCGAGAAGTCTTTTTGTACTTCAAATTTCTGCGGTAATGCTTTTATTCCCTTTATCTGATTAACCGAAAATGTTCTGATATCCTTTCTCAAATGGCAGTAACCGATCAAATACCATGATCCTTGCGTATGACGAAGATGATAGGGATCAATTACTCTTTTTTGCATCGCGTTACGCCCGATAACATAATAATTAACTTCAACACCGTTTTTGTCTTTGATCGCTTTTACCAAAACCTCAAAAACCTTTGCTGATTCTTTGTCCAATTCTCTGGTTTGCCTGATATCAAAAGAAATAAATTCGTCGATCTTTGTGGGGTTGATTGTAACAGAATTGGGGAGGAGAAGCTGCAATTTCTCAAACGCTCTGCTAATTGCTGCTTCAAAAGGAGTGTTTTTGTATTTGCTCATGATCTCCGCGCCAAGAAGTACCGCCAGCAGTTCGCCTTCCGATAGTTTTAATTCGGGAAGAGAAAAACCAGAGCTTCCATAATAATAGCCATTTTTCTCTTTGCTGAAAAGGATCGGGGCGCCAAGCGAATCCTTCATTGCTTCAATATCACGCAGGATCGTCCGCTGAGAAACTTCAAACTCTTCAGCCATCTTTCGACAGTTGGGATATCTCTTTCCGCGGATTAATTCGTCTATTTTTGCAAGCCTAATATATGTATGTCGTTCCATTATTTAATTGATTTTATGAAACATTCTTTATCATAATCTCTTAATGATTTCTCCGGATAAACTTTCAAATATTTATAAAACTTATCAATAAGTTCGGGATAATGCTTTTGTATATCAATAACTTGTCCTTGAGAATTCTTCTCAACAGAAATCTTGGCGCCATTTAAGACTCGTCTATCTAAAATTGGAATTAAGTTTGGAAAATAAAAATGCAGAAGAGCAGAGGCGTATGAGCTTTTTAACCCATCTATAGACGTGTTTTCATCGGTTGTTAATGAAAGAAATGTCTTTGCATGCGTTTTTATTGACTCAAGCTGTTCGGTTGTTAAATCTCTAAGTTGCTTTTTGCCAAATTCTCTGTTAATTCCTACAAGAAAATTTGAATATGCCTTTAATTTGGCGTTTACAATAGAGGCCTTCTCATTAATTGTAGCATTACCTCCCTTGAAGTTCTTAACAAAAAGAAGGTCAATTAAAGTAAGGTCGAATTCCCCGTTTTTATTTGAAATATAATCAATGTTTATTGGCAAAGGTACAGATTGAAGGAGATAGGGTCGAGACGGTGGCAGGAAAAATAAAGACTGCCGCAAAGATCCAAAAAGTCAGCCATGAAAAATATCTGGAAGTGCTCCTGGGGAAAAATACGCATCTTTATTACCATTCTTTTTCGGTCAATAGCTTTTTGGGCATTGCTTTGCCGGGCGAAGTTATTTATCCAAAGATTAAGAAATCCTGGGTAATGATAGAGTCTTCCAGCTGGGAGAAAAATAATGATCTTAAAGAGTATCTACTTTCACTGCTAAATGAAAAGATAGCCGGAGAGTTTGGATATAATTACCTGTGCGTAACGGATCCCGCTTTAAAGTGCGACAAAGTTCATCTGATCTTTATGGGAATAGAGCCCTTATCGAAAATCCGCGATTCTGCAGAAATAAAGAAATTAGCGGGGGCTGAATTGCAAACTGATATGGCATTGCCTGCCAAACTATGCCCCGAAATTAGTTTACTAACGCCAAAAGAAATCTGCGCGGAACTGGACAAGATGGTTCTGGGACAGGAAGAGGCAAAAAAGAGTTTATCGGTCATTCTTTACCAGCATCTCAAGCGCTATTCATTGTCCAGAAAAGAGATTCGATTGCCCAAAACTAACGCTCTGCTGATCGGTCCGACCGGTTGCGGCAAGACGTTGCTGGCTAGGACAATGGCGGAGGTCGTCAAGCTCCCTTTTGTCAGAATTGATGCCGTCAACTTTGCCCAGCGAGGCTATCGAGGTGGTATGCATGTGGAGCAAATCATTGATCTTTATCCTTTCTGCGGCGCAAGGCAAGAAAGAAACAGCTGACCATGCAATTGTTTTTTTGGATGAGATAGATAAAATTGCCAAACACGGGCTTGATGATTATATTGACGCAAGCTCGGATGGAGTTCAGCAAGACCTTCTTTCTGTGATTGATGGTGGGGAGTTTTTTTACGAGCCTGATCATGATGACTATTCAAGAAAAAAGTTCGATTGCAGTAATCTTCTTTTTATTTTTGGCGGCGCTTTCAATCGGTTAAGGAATAATGATACGATCAGCCAAGAAGATTTGGTAAAATTTGGTTTTATTCCAGAATTTGCCAACAGACTGGGCAATATCCTCCGGCTTGATCCGCTTTCAGGAGAAGTAATCAAAAATCTTGTGCGGCGAGAGGTTGAAGAATATTCAAATTATCTGGTTATGGGTGTCGATGATATGAATGTTTATACTGAAATTATCCATTCAATTATTCTAATTGATAAATCTTACGAAGAAATGGGCGGGCGCTGTGTCGGTTCTATGGTCAGACGGTTTTTTGAAGATCGAATGTTTGAAATTGATAAAAAGAAGATGAAAAACGATGGAAAAGAAAAAGGGTAAACAAAAAAAAGAAAAAGAAGCTTATGTTTGTTCCTGCGGCAGCAATTCGTTTCTCCAGGAAGGAGCGGCAAATTTCAAGGAAGAAGTGACAATATCAACTGGAAAGAAAGGCCTGATCATTGAAGGCGGCTGCCCCGAGCTTGATATTATTAATGCGAAAATCAAGTGTTCTAAGTGCGGAATTGAGGTGTAAAATAACTTTATGGTTCTCCCTGCTTTTTGCTGCGCACGTCCTGAAAGTGGAATAATTTTTAAGGCAGCAATACTCTATCCAGCAAACAATAAATTATATCCCTTGATAACGCTGTCGCAAACCATCTGAGTTAAATTTTTAAAATCCCCCCATATTTCCCGATAGGACATATGTCCTATAAAATCAATAGCAACGATTGCGACATATGTCCTATCGTAGCAGATCCCATAATGAATATTTCAAATCCCCCTCAACGAGGTTTTTACATATTTTTGGCAGGAATTTTTAATTTCTATCATTTTTTCTTTGAGATAGGGTTTGATTAGAACCAAAGACGGATCAAGGGTGTCTTTGGGATTAAATTGCTGCAGCATATATCGTTTTGCGCCATTGATGGTTTTTGCTATTTCCTCAATGTCTGCCGTATCGTGAAAAGTTGGGACAACCGTCGTGCGGAATTCATAATCAAAGCTTGAATCAATTAAAAATCGGAGACTTTCTAAAAGACTGTTATGTAATGCACCCCAGACTAAAGTCTGGGGAATCCCGACGGATTTTAAATACCTTTCATCAAGCGGCGCCTTAATGTCCATGGCTGCATAATCAATCAATTTATTTTCGATCAGGGATTTAAGCATTTGAGGATTTGAGCCGTTTGTATCGAGCTTTATCAAAAATCCCAACGACTTTAAATGTTTAATATATTCAGGCAAGTCGTTTTGCAGTGTCGGCTCGCCACCGGTAATAACAACCCCGTCTATAAATTTATCTCTTTGCTTGAGGAATTCATCTATCTTGGCCGGCATTATTTGCGGAAGTGATTCGATATTATTTAAAAGTGGGGCATTACTGCAAAAGGGACAGCGAAAGTTGCAGTTTGGGACAAATATGACGGAAGAAATTTTTCCGTCCCAGTCGATTAAAGAGGTTTCAATAAATCCGCGGATATCCATTAACTTTTAAATTCGATGATGCATTTAGTGGGACAAACTTTCATACAGCAATCTTTGCCGTTTTGGCATTTATACTGGTCAATGACGGCAAGATTGTTTTCAACCGTGATAGCCGCGCTTGAGCAGGCCTTTATGCAAAGCTTGCAGGCGATACAGCCGACTTTGCAGGCTTTTCTGGTTGCCGCGCCGGAATCATTGGAATTGCAGTTCACAAAATAATGCGTCTTTTTTGGAAGAAGAGTAAATATATTCCTGGGGCATTCTTTTAGACATTTTCCGCAGGCAATGCATTTTTTAATATCAACCACAGGTAATCCGTCTTTAGACATCGTTATCGCGTCTACCGGACAAACTAAAACGCAGTCGCCAAAGCCAAGACAGCCATAGGAACAGGTTTTACATCCTCTGCCGAGGGCGTTTGCCGCTTTGCAGTTTGGGACTCCCTGGTAATCAAAGTTAAGGGTTGATTGTTCCCTGCCGCCGCCGCAGCGCAAATAGGCAGCTTTTGGTTCCCTTTCATTTCCTTCTATGCCAAGCGCCTCAGCTATGGCTTTGCCTACTTCCGCCCCGCCAAGCAGGCAGCCGGTTACTTCGGCTTTTCCGGCAACCAAGGCTTCTGCAAGCCCGCGGCATCCCGCAAACCCGCATGCCCCGCAGTTTGATCCCGGCAAAAGGGAAAGTACTTTTACGAATTTTGGATCTTCTTCAACGGCAAATTTTTGGTAAGCGAAACCAAGCAACAGGCCGGAGGCAAGCCCAAGCAGTGCCAGGGCAATAATTGCAAATAATATCATTGAGGTATCAACCCCGAAAAGCCCAGGAAGGCAAGACTCATTAAAGACGCGGTAATAAATGTTATGCTAGCGCCTTTTAATGACCTTGGGATTGGCGCAAGTTCGATCCTTTCCCTGATGCCGGCCATTAGCAGGAGCGCCATGGTAAAGCCCAAACCTGAGCCAAAGCCGTTAAAAACAGATTCGATAAAGGTATAGTTTGAACGGAAGTTTAATATTGCAACGCCAAGAACGGCGCAATTGGTGGTAATAAGCGGCAGATATATTCCAAGCGCCTGCTTGAGGGAGGGGGAAACTTTATTAATCACAACTTCGCAAAACTGGACAAGCGCGGCAATTACTAATATGTAAGATATAGTCTGCAAAAATCCGATATTTAACGGATTGAGGATATATGTTTGAAAGAGCCAGGCGACGGCCGATGCTATGGTCATAACAAATATTACCGCTCCGCCCATTCCAATGCTGGCGTCGATCTGGTTTGAAACCCCGACAAACGGGCAAAGCCCGAGGAATTTGGTCAAGATAAAATTATTGATTAATACAGCGCTGACAACAATAAGAAATAAATTCATTATGCTATTTGAAAACCTCCGTGTTTTTTAAAATGTTCTACAAGCCCGCCGTCCTCAAGCAATATTTGCATAGTTTTGGGGATAGCGGGAATATTTATTTCAGCATTTTTTGTCAAGTTTTTAATTTTGCCGGAATCAAAGTCTACATCAAGCTCGTCGCCTTCGCTAATGCTGTCCGTGTCACATTCGACAGCAGGCAAGCCGAGGTTAAAACAGTTGCGATAAAAAATACGGGCAAACGACTTGGCTAAAATTACAGAAATCCCCGAATATTTTATGGCCATAGGCGCCTGTTCGCGGGATGAGCCGCAGCCAAAGTTGCGGCCGGCAACCAAAATATCTCCTTTTTGAACCCTGCCGGCAAAACTTGGGGCAATATCTTCCATTACGTGTTTTGCAAGCTCAAAAGGATCCTGGATTTTAAATTTGTAGCGGCCGGAGATAATGTAATCGGTATTTATGTCGTCTTTTGTTGACAGCGTTCTCGCGTGTCCAGCCAATTTCATGTTTCAATTATACAATAATTAGAAATAAGTTTAAAGATCTCCTATTTCCTCGGATCCATGATCTTCCATTTTTTACTGGGAAGCTGTGATAAAATGTTAAGTAATACAGGGGGGAATAAAATGGGCGAAAGTTTATTTAAACCAAAATATGTGATAACCGATAAAATTTTAAATAATCTTACCGCCATTGCTGCTGCCAGAGAAGTTATTGAGCAGGCCTCGTTGATTCCCCAGTGGGAAGTAAAACTCCGACGCCAGGCTTTGCTGCAAAATACCCATTCCTCGACCGCCATCGAAGGCAACAAGTTAACTCTTAACCAAGTCCAAGATTTAAGCCAGGGGAAAGAAGTTCTTGCCGCCCAAAAAGACAAGCAAGAAGTATTGAACTATATTAACGCACTAGAAAAAATTCCTGATTTTGCCTCTCTTGGGAAAATTAGCGTAAGGACTTTGCTGGAAATTCATAAAATAATTACTACAAAAACATTGGATAATTCCTCTGACAGCGGAGCCCTCAGAAATCGGCAAGTTTATGTGGGTAAGCATGTTTTTCTTGTTTATATGCCCCCGGAGACAAGTAAAGTTCCTGAACTTGTTAATGAATTTATTGCTTGGCTAAACTTAATGCTGGGCAAGAAAGACATTATAAATCCTGTTTTATTGGCGGGCATTGCTCATTATGAAATTGCCCGTATCCATCCTTTTGTCGATGGCAATGGCCGCTCCGCCAGATTACTGGCTACTCTTATCCTGTATTTAAGCGGTTTTGACCATAGGAGGATTTTTGCTCTGGATGATTATTATGACCGGGATCGACAGGGCTATTATGCCGCTTTGGGCACAGTTGATAAAGAAACGAGAGATATTACAAAGTGGCTTGAATATTTTACCGAGGGCGTTGCCTTTTCCGTCAATGTGGCAAAGGAGGCTGTTTTACGGCTGGGAGCAAAAAGCAAAAGAGGATCAAGTCCTCAAGTTGCGCTTACCCCAAAACAGATGAAAATTATCGAGCATATCAATAAGTACGGGAAAGTTACTAACCGTGAACTGCAAACAATCTTCAATATCTCTGCCCAAGCTGTGCATAAAGAGTTATCAAAGCTTGTGAAAATGAAAGTCATAAAAAGTCAGGGTCAAGGCCGGTCAATCTTGTATATTTTGGCATAATAATGCTAAATATGTAGTTGACGAATGGGTTGATGAATAGGTTGATGATATGA
The DNA here is from genome assembly GCA_009772965.1 of Candidatus Saganbacteria bacterium. Lineage (GTDB taxonomy): Bacteria > Margulisbacteria > WOR-1 > XYC2-FULL-46-14 > WPAF01 > WPAF01. Next base: position 5,628 of record WPAF01000032.1, on the reverse strand, counting down.
GTGAGAGGAAATTAATTATTCCCTCGGATCTGCAATTTTTCCTTCAATCATTGAGGCTGCGACAGTTGCGGGAGAGGCAAGATATATAAAGGAATTCCGGTTTCCCATCCTACCCAAAAAATTGCGGTTGGCGGTTGAGATAATGTTTTCACCGTCAGACGGCACACCGTTGTGAGTGCCAACACATGGCCCGCAGCCGGGTGTTACTGCCACAGCCCCTGATTCGATCAGGGATTGGTAAATACCAGTTTTAATCATTTCGAGCATTATTTCCTTTGATGCAGGAGCGATAATCAGCCGGCAATCTTTGCTGATTTTCTTTCCTTTTAAAATTTTCGCGGCGATTTCAAAATCTTCAAGCCGGCCGTTGGTGCAGGTGCCAATGTATCCCTGCTGTATCGGCGTCCCCGCAACCTCGGAAACATTGCAGACATTATCAACTGTATGAGGTTTTGCGATTTGCGGTTCCATTGCCGAAACATCGATTTCAATTGTTTTTATATAAATTGCGTCTTTATCTGCTGAGATTGGATTTGGTTTCTTTTTTGAACCTTGCCTGCCGGCAGGCAGGTGTTTATTTACCCAATCGGTAACTTTTTTATCCGCATTCATCAGCCCGGCTTTTGCCCCGCATTCAATTGCCATATTTGAAAGGGTAAATCTGGCGTCAACGGACATATCATCAATCGCCTGCCCGCCAATTTCAAGCGCCGCGTAAGTTGCGCCGTCCGAGCCGATTTTGCCGATCAAATTTAAAATTAAATCTTTTGAGTAAACGCCTTTTGGCAGTTTGCCGTTAAAAATTACTTTAATAGTTTCCGGTACTTTAAACCAAAGTTTGCCTGAAATCATCCCGGCGGCAAGATCAGTTGATCCAATGCCGGTAGAAAAAACATTAATCGCGCCGTAGGTGCAGGTATGCGAATCCGCGCCGATAACCAAATCTCCCGGCGCCACATGTCCCTGTTCAGGTGTTATTTGATGGCAAACTCCGCAGCCGATGTCATATAATTTTATTCCCTGCTCTTTTGAAAATTCCCTGATCTTTTTATGGATTGCAGAAACGCCTTCGTTTGGAGAAGGGGAGCTGTGGTCAATGATAATAGCGATTTTTGAAGGATCAAATACTTTTTTGGCGGACATTTTTTTGAACGAATCAATCGCCACTCCCGATGTCCCGTCCTGTCCGATCATAAAGTCAAGATTCGCGATTACAATGTCTCCGGCATGGGCGTCTTTTCCTGAATGGTTTGATAAAATCTTTTCCGCGATTGTTTTTCCCATTTGATTACTTGGTTTTTAAGCCAGCTTCGATTTGCTTGATTTTATCGGTTAAGTAAGGATCCAAGCCTTCCATCTGATGGAGTTCTTTTAAAAGCTTGCTTGCGAGGGGATGCTTGGATATTTCCGCCAGGTTGGTTTTTGCGCGAGCGGTAAGATCGGCAAAAGCATGGGGAATTCTAATTACTTCTTTTAAAAGATTTTCCGCGGCTTTAAAATCTTCCGCTTTGGCTCTGCGTATTCTTAACTCAGATTCAATTGTTTTTGTTTTAACGGAAAAATAATCCGCAGGACGATCTTTTAAAAGCTTTGAAGACCTTGCGCAAAGTCCAATAGCATCGGTTAGTTTTGCCGGATAATGGTAAAGGATTAGTTCCGCCTTGCCAAGCAGGGCGCGCGCCCTAAAATACCAATTTGCTTTTCTTTCTTGTATTAGCTTCTCATGCATTTTAAGCGCTTTGCCGTGGTCTCCCTTGTCGTTTCTTACCAGCCGAAGGTCAGCTTCGACGATATATGTTTTAGCGGTAAAAAAATCAGAAATATCATCGCCCAGATTTTTTCTCGCGGTTGCGCACATGTCTATCGCGTCCTGGATTTCTTCTTTTTTTATGCCGGGAACCGAGAGCTCTGCCTTGCCGACAAACGCCCTTGCCCTAAGAAAGGGAGAGGAGCAGGTTTTTAAAATATCTTCATAAAAATATTTTGCCTTATCATAATCTCCGGCATCGCCGCGGCCGACGTATAAATCAGCCAGGCCGAATTTTATTTCTCCAATGTCGGGGCGGCCGGGATATTTGCGCAAAATTGTGCGGTATTTTTCAATAAGCTTCTGGATTTTTTCGCGCTCGGATGGAGCCGGAAAATCTGCTTCGAGATCTACCGCGGAACTAATTATTGGTGAAATTATGCCCATAAATCATCCATTGAAAATAAATTCTATATTAAGTATAATATAAAGTCAATGGAGAGAAATAAAGAATTGGAGGAATTGGAAAAAAGGTTGAAGATGTCTTTCTTCAATAAATCCCTTTTAAACCAATCATTAACCCATTCATCCTTCGCGCATGAGGCAGGGGTTCCAGACAATGAAAGGCTGGAATTTTTGGGCGATGCGATATTGAAATTAGCAATTTCAGAATACATATATAATTTATTTCCCACAAAACCGGAAGGCGATCTTACCAAATACCGCGCCACGATAATTTCTGACGATACGCTGGCAAAAATTTCTGAAAGCATCAATTTGGGCGAGGCGCTTTTATTATCGGAAAACGAAAGAATGTCGGGTGGAGCCAAAAGAAAGTCAAATTTGGCCAATGTGTTTGAGGCTCTGCTTGGGGCGATTTATCTTGACGCGGGAATCGGCAAAGCGCGCGACTTTATACTCGAGCATTTAAGGGGAGAAGTCGAGCGCGTAAGCAAAGAGGGATATATCAGCGACTTTAAATCAACCCTGCAGGAATTTGTGCAGAAAAAGAAATGGGATTTGCCCCATTATAAAGTTGTAATGGAATCAGGGCCAAGGCATAACAGGATTTTTGAGATAGATGTTAAAATAAAGGGCAGGGCGCTGGGCAAAGGCAGGGGAGCCAACAAGAAAGAAGCTGAGCAGAAAGCGGCTCAGCAAGCGCTGAAAAGATTAAAACTTGAAGAAAAGAAACCCATAACAAAAGGCGTGGTCAGCAAGGTGAAAAAGCGCTTATGGATCTTTTAATAAAATCCGGAAGGGTAATTGATCCGGCCACAAGTTTTGACGACAAAGCCGATGTATTAGTCATAAACGGAAAAATAAAAGCGATAAGCAAAAAATTATCCGCGGCAAAAAACATGCCCACCCTTGATGCTGACGGCCTTTTGGTTATTCCCGGATTAATTGATATGCACTGCCATTTAAGGGATCCCGGAGATCCCGAAGAAGAAACAATCGTTTCTGGGACTCGTTCCGCCGCTCTGGGCGGATTTACTTCTATTGCCTGCATGGCAAATACCCTTCCTCCAATTGATTCCCCGGCCCTAATAAAATACATTACTTCAAAAGCGCGCATGGAAGGGATCATAAATGTTTTTCCAATTGGGGCGGTAAGCAAAGGGCTAAAAGGGGAAGAGCTTGTTGAAATCGGCAGGATGATCCAAGAGGGAGCGGTAGCTTTTTCTGACGACGGGCAGCCCATAATGAATTCCGAGATTATGCGCCGGGCGCTGGAATATGTCCGGCAGTTTGATGCGACAATTATTTCACACTGCGAGGATCTGGGACTCACAAAAGGCGGGCTGATGAATGAATCCTATACTTCAACCGTCCTTGGGCTTAAGGGCATTCCTTCTTTAGCCGAAGAAACGATGGTGGCTAGGGATATTATGCTGGCAAAAGAATTCGGCCGGCTCCATATTGCCCATGTTTCCTCAAAAAAATCAGTAGAGCTGATCCGCGGAGCAAAAAAAGAAGGGATAAATATTACCGCGGAAACTTGCCCCCATTATTTTACCCTTACTGAAGAAGAAGTTGAAGAATTTAACACCGATGCCAAGGTCAATCCTCCTTTGCGGTCAGAAAAAGACCTTGAGGCGGTTGTTAAAGGATTAAAAGACGGCTCAATTGACGTAATTGCAACCGACCATGCCCCGCACAGGAGCGAAGAAAAAAATATCGAGTTTGGCGCGGCGGCGAATGGCATGGTGGGGTTTGAAACCGCCCTGGCTTTGGTTTTAACCGAATTGGTCGGGACAGGATTTTTATCAATTATCAACGCGATTGAAAAAATGACAGTCAACCCCGCCAAAATTTTAAATATTAAAAAAGGAGTCCTAAAAGAAGGGTGGGACGCCGACATCGCGGTAATTGACCCAAATGCGGAATGGACGGTTGATGTCAATAAATTTGCCTCAAAATCAAAAAACTCGCCTTATCACGGCTGGACGCTAAAAGGAAAAGTCCTCTACACAATTGTTGGCGGCAGGATTATCGTTAAAGATGGAAAGCTTGCGTTTTAAAATACTTTGCATTTTGTTGGCGGGGTGCTGCATTATGGCTTTTGGCTGCGGCGGAGACCAGAGGACGTTAACCAGCATTTCTGTTTCGCCAAATCCCACAACAATTGGAGTTTCACAATCAAAACAATTTAGCGCCATAGGGTATGACCAAAAAGGGATCCAGCTTTCAACGGATTTTACCTGGAGCGTTACGAACAGCATAGGCACAATTGACGCCAGCGGCTTATTTTATAGCGGGGCATCCGAACTAAGCGGTAGTATTACCGCAACCGCACAGGGGATTTCGGGCAGTGCCACTGTTTCTGTCACAAAAAAAGGTTTTATAACTGGGACAATTAGAAATTCTGATGGCGGGGTAGTTTCCGGCATAACGGCATATGTGACAGCGGAGCCGAGCTTATCTGCCCAAACGGATTCTTATGGTAAATATACAATCAGCGGCATTTCCTCCGGCACGGTTGAAGTAAAAACCAGGGAAACTGCGGTTTATGTTGCTGCTTCTTCAAGTGTTTTTGTCTCGACCGGAGAAACAGCTTCTTGCAATCTGACCCTTATGCCGCGTTTATCTATCGCTAATGAATATGAAAGTAAGTCTGATAATACTATAACTGTTGTAGGCGTGGTGTGTAATAATGGTTCAACCGAAGCCAAAGGGGTTTCTATAATTTATCAATATTTTAATGAGGAAGGGGGGCAGATTGGTGGAAAAGTGGAATCTTTAGGAAATATTTCAGGACTGGGGACAGCGAATTTTAATTTTACGGTCTTTCTTTCTGAATTATCTTATGCCTCAAAGACCCACACAGTCACGTGTACTAGTTTTTAAAATTGACGGCCTTCCTGTCAAGCTATCTAAAAACCTAACTTCAGGGTAATTCGGCCTCATAATAATGTTATAATATAATTACATCAAGGGACTGTTGCAAAATGATGGGGATTAGCGGGGATTGGATTTGTTATTGAACCTTTGCCGTTCCACGATAGCGCGCTCTTTTTTCATCTTTTGAAAAGAGTCCTTCAAAAGAGCCTCTCCGTCCGGCACATTGGCGGGGGTGGCGGCAATTCTGACAATTAACCCTTCCCGCATATCAGCACAAATATTTCGTTTGTAGCCAAACCAGAATTTCTTTTTGCCCTTGCAGCCGAAACGCGCGTCGGGGTCGGCGCTGTAATACCATTATACAGAATGCCAAAAAAGCAGAAAATGAAACGGAGAAGCGTGGTTGCGTTTATTCTTAAAATATTGTTTTTTTACTCATAAATATTTATCGGCAGTTAAATCGAAAGAAAATAGCATCTGAAGGGGGTTTCTCCCGAAGCTTATATCAATTTAGGCCTGAAGGGGCTTGACAGGCT
>WPAF01000052.1 GCA_009772965.1 Candidatus Saganbacteria bacterium | reverse complement strand
TCGCGCGACCCGTCCGTTCCCGTCTACAAAGGGATGAATATTGATAAATTGATTATGCATCCAGGCTGCAAACTCGATGGGGTGGAGTTTTTTTCTCTGGCCGGCGATCGCATTGACAAATGCTTTCATCAGAGCAGAAACAGTGTCAGGCGCGGGAAAAATATAATCAGTGCCCGAGACAAAAACCGGCACTTTTCGATATTTCCCGGCATTGTCTTCATCTATTTTCTCATAAAAAAGATGATGCATTCTTAAAATCTCTTCTTCAGAAATTTCCTTTTTTGCATTTGCCAAGTTGTAAATAAAATCATATGCCGAAGCGTGACCTAGGGCTTCAAGATGATCTTTCAGCGGTTTTCCGCCGATCGTTAAGCCGTCTTCAACAACTACTTTAGTTTCCGATTCAGTTAAGGAATTGCCCTCAATGGCATTGCTCGTGTAGGTCAGGCTGATTTTATAATATCCCTTAAGCTGATTAACTATGGCAGGAGAAAATGGCCGAAAAGAATCAAGTTCAACTTTTAATTCGTCACATTCCTTGATTTTATTGGTAAATTCAAACATTTAATTGTAGATTTTACCATAAAAGTATTTTTAAAAATAGCGCAAATTTTTTAATATGCTATAATTTAAAATATGAAAATAATCAATGATAAAATAACTCTAGAAGAATTGGAACAGATGGCGCAAAACAGGTTTGGGGACTTAGTTAAAGCAGTAGTTGATATTGAAAAAAGGATTATGGCAGTTGATGCGGAACTTCATGCCGATGAAGAAGCGTTATTAATTGAAAAAGGTTCACGACAAGAAGTTTTGTGGGGCATAAATATTTACCCGGAACACACAAAAGAAAAATGGATTGAATTCGATTCAATGATAAACTTAAAGCCAGCCCATCAAAACCGCAGCCGCAGTGTTGAGAACCCAGAAATCAGAGTAAAAATCACCGAAATTGTAAATAATTTAATAAAATGAATTATCAACACAAAGAACTTGCTTCCGGCAGATGGAATACATTTTCCTTTGTTGAGCAGATGGCAAATATTGGGAGTGATATTGAACGCGCAATAAGCTGGAATAAAAAAGACCAGCCAGATTATAGCAAGCATGCTTTTGAAAGGGCTTTGGAACTTTTAGATTTAACAATCTCTGACAAGAAAAACATTTCCCGATTAAGGGAATTATTGCGAGTAAGAGAGGTTTTGGCCGATTATTTTGTTTTTGATAATACTTACAATTCCACTGCTGAAAGCTGGCAAAAATATTTTCTTCAGTTCAATTATGCGGCTCGATTAAAAACCTAAAAGATTGCGCGCTACCCTTCGACTTCGCTCAGGACAAACCCTTGCCTGTCAAAAGACCTAAACTTGGTTTGATTTTTAGAGGAAACTCGAGATATTCTTAATCTACTTTTTCTAAGCTGACGGTTCTATGTTTGCAATCTACTATTGCCTTATAGCCGAACTTCGATAATAAGCCTATGCCAGCTAATGGACTCCCCTTGGATATTAGAACATTAACAGAATTGGACGAACCTTCCATTGAAGCAATAGCAAGGGCTGAAGGCATAAAAACCTTGCTCCCGTCAGCTATTCCCACACGCTCAACACCGCCTTCCTTCAGACTTAATTCTTTCGATATTTCTGGGGTTACTTGCAAGTCTCCAGTAAAACCCGTATCTAAAATAAAAGCTTGATTTTTAACAGATTGTCCCCAGGCTACAAGAAGAGATATAACAGGCGTATTGCCATAGAAAATGCCACTTATCATTTTTATTGGCAAGTATCAATAAAGGATTTTGCCATAGTTTCAACAACATCAAATCCTATTTTTACCACATAAAATACTTTGTTAGGGTGTTTTTCTCTGGCTAGCATCAAAGCCTCGGCACTTGTTTTTCCAATGTATTCGGTTTCACTGTCAACATCTATTGCTAAAAACTTGCCATTTTCATGAGGTTCATATTTAATTTTAAGACAATCATAAATCCTTGCCCCTTTTTCAGCAATTTTTTGAATATCAGCATTTTTCAGAAATTCATCATCATTATTAGCCATTTTATTTCTCCACATTTGACTTTTGTTGCTATCGTCAAGTATAACATATTGTGTAAAATATAAGCAATAACAATAATCGCCTTGACACTTATGCACAAATTGACAATTTAATTCGCACAAAACGCTAATTTAAAGATTGCGCACTACTGGGATCGAAAAATTTATTTTTTGCCCTTTATTAACCTTAATTGTTCTTTTAACGCTTCCCAGACAAGGTTGGAAATAAGGTCATAAAAGGGTTTGGGGTCGTCACTCTTTTGGGCAGTTCTGATGATTTCTATGTAATCAGAACGTATGACGGGAGGGATGATGGTAATAACATATCCAGCACGAAGAAGCGATAGATTCATAAGCAATCGCGCGACCCGTCCGTTCCCGTCTACAAAGGGATGAATATTGATAAATTGATTATGCATCCAGGCTGCAAACTCGATGGGGTGGAGTTTTTTTCTCTG
>WPAF01000031.1 GCA_009772965.1 Candidatus Saganbacteria bacterium | reverse complement strand
CAAATCCTTAAACATAGCTCCGAATCCCTCATATTTTGGGTTAGATATTATATGATTTAACGTATGCAGCTATGGTTAGATTTTACATGATTTAATTCGAGGAATTGAAAGCATCTTGTTAATTTGATAGTATTATATTGAAAGAGCGGCATATCATCAATATGCTATCAATATAGTGATACCATGTCAACAGAAAATAATATAAGTGAAAACATAAAGAAATATCGGGCAAAGTTAGGGTTGTCACAAGAGGTCTTTGCTCAAAAAGCTGCTGTTAAATATACAACGCTGACCAAAATTGAGAGCAATGTAATAAAAAAACCATCAGTTCTCATTATGGCGAGGATTGCAAAGGCGTTGAGCGTTTCTATTGAGGAGTTATTGAAATAAATCTATGGACTATGATTTTCAAAGATATAGGGCAGATAAAATTCCTAGGGAAAAAGTTCTCGCAGAGCTTGAGAAAGTAGCTAGTCATTTTAATTATCAAGAATATAGTTCTGATGAATTTAATAAAAATTCTGAAATCAGTTCCGGAACAGTAAAAAATGAATTTGGGTCTTGGTATAAGGCACTAACCATCCTTAAAGACAAGCTACGCGAAAAAGGTCTAGATTTGTCGCCTAGAAAATCGAGGAGCAATTTATTACACCCGACAGAAGAACAACTATTCGAGGAGATGGATGGAATTTGGAAAAAGCTAGGGCATCGTCCTTCTTCTTCTGAATGGAAAGCTTCAAGCCCAAAATTTAGTTATGGAACATATCGCTACAGATTTAACGGCTGGACAAATGCATGTCTCAAATTTATTGAGTACAAGATGGGCGGAAGTATTATTGTTGAACCAAATAATAATGAGATCGTAGAAGATAATTCAAGTATCCTCTCAGAGGGCAGGACAAAATCTCTAAAAATCAGTTATTCAAGAAATATCCCTTTGAGTATGCGGATTCGAGTATTGGATAGGGATAATTTTCGCTGTGTTTTCTGTGGGAGAAGCCCCACGACTGATATTGGTATCAAGCTTCATATAGACCACATCACCCCCTTTTCAAAAGGAGGGAAAACTACGATTGACAACTTACAAACACTATGTCAAGAATGCAATCTCGGCAAAAGCAATAAAGAATACATAGGTCGCCATCACTGAATAACGGAGAGGATGCAACTTTCGTTTGACAGCATCCGATATAATATATAGAATAATGTCAGGGTCGAACAACTGAAATCCACTGGATACTTTATCGATGATTATTAGTAAGGGGGTTGAAATATGAGTCCTCGCACTTTAGATAAAGCCGCAATCGATCACATAATTCAAAAGGATAAAATACTCAGGGATTACTGTAAAGAAAACAATATCACAAGTTATGAGGAAAAAGAAATGCTGATCGAGAATAGACATTCAATTCAATTAGCTAGATCAAAAAAACAAAAAACCCCGCTTTCCGGCGTTGTTAAGGTCGAACACCATCTTTATAAATTAGTTTTTGATAAGTACCAGTCGTAATGCCCGCCAAAAGGATAGGATTCCCCTGTGCTAAAATCACTTCTGATAAGTTATGTTTTGACACAAGTTTTGTAGTCGAGGTTTATTACTCACCAAAAGACCCTGCGCAGGCAACATCAAGAAAAACAAATTGCGATGCATTCTTGGATCAATTAATAAAAGAAGGAAAGCCTTGCCATATTACATTTTCTGTTTATGGAGAAATGATCGATAAGATTATTGAAGATGTAATTGCCGAGAATATATACAGCCATATCGGCCTTCGCAATTATAGGTCAATATGGAGAGATTATTATAAGGCTAATAAAAAGAAGATCCCTGGCTTGGATAACAGGCTAAACGATTCGATTGAAAAGTTTCACAAATGGCTTGGAGATCATAAAATATACATATTACCGTTTTCACATGATCCTACATTAAGCATAATGCCTCAAAAGAATCTTACTTACACTTCTGAGATTGCGGAATATTGTAAGAAATACAAAATATTATCTGATGACGCCCGAATAATTATTGAGGCCAGACATAAGGGTATAGATAATTTTGTCTCATTGGATTGGGATTTTCTTGGTGTAGATGGAATAATTGTTTATACTCACAAATAATTAAAAGAATTTGCCTGCCGACCGGCAGGCAAGCCTCCCAGCTCATTCTTTCCTCATCAACCGTGTAATCCCCACACACCCACAAAATATTATTAAAATTCCGGCAACCCCCGCAAAAGCGGTTGAAAACATTTGGTTTGAAATAAATGGAACGGAATAACCTGCCATCAATGATCGCCAAGCTGCCCCTTTTGCTAGAAATCCTAATTGTTCTGCTGTTTTTTCAAGGCCATCTGGATGAGAAGAAGCAAAAAAAGCAGCCAAGGCAGCGATGCCAATTGAGACCCAGAATAGTTTTTTCATGACTATTACTCTTCTTTCAGCATGGAGCGGAAAACATTAACTAGCGCAAGCGTAATTAATGCTTCAGCAATTCCGATCACCATATGAACCCGCATCATTGCGGGAATAATCTCTGATAACGCTATTGTGCCGGAAAAACCGATCTGCAATGAACAGGCCAGCGCGGCTAAAACCACCGAAGTCCAAGCGGCCGCCATTATGGCAACAACTTCCGGCGCGATCTTTTTTAAATAATAATATATGTAATAGCAAACCAGAGAGCCGAGGACAGCCATGTTAATGATATTAGCGCCCAGCGCAAGCAGTCCGCCGTCTGCAAAGAAAAATGATTGAACCAGAAGCACTGAGGCAATTACAATTGCTCCGGCAAAAGGGCCAAGGATGACCGAGGCAAAAACACCGCCAATCAAATGACCCGAGGTTCCACTGCTGATCGGAAAGTTAAACATCTGCGCTGCAAAAATTAGCGAGGCTGTCATTCCCATCTGGTAGATTTTTTGCTCGCCCAATTTTGTTAAAACCCTTCTCCCTCCCGACGCTATCGACTGGACTCCTTTCCCTGCCACAGCCAAAGCATGCTGGGAAACAACCGCTGTAACCGCGGCTTTTAACTTAGAGAAGCAATAACCAAGAGCCATTGCCGCCGCCCCCATCATCCCCGCCGATATTTTTGGATCAAGAAACCCGTCCGGAATGTGCATAATATTTCCCTCCTCCTTTATAATTCCTTCGTTAAACCGAAGGTTGCCACACTTTGGCTGGCGCTTTCCGTTATGCCAACCGTTAAGCCGGCGTCAATTCTCAATTCTTCGATTAAATAATAATAACCGCCCAGCAGCAAAGTGACAGGATTCGGAGCAGTAGAATTGTTCCAAACAATTTCGGTTACAATATTTAACTTATCTTCACGGGTTGGATATTCTCCGGCAATTGAGGCCTGGATAAAATTCGCTGACAGGAAACCAGGGGCTACGCCGATAAAACTGTAAAGCAAATTGGTATGTATTGAAAATATTCCAAAACTTGAGGAATTAATTAGAAAGATTGTGTAATCAGCGTATCCGCTTCCTAATCCCTGATTTGCATCTTCATTGGTTAGCTTAACGTCTCCCCGCAAAGTTAGGCCCTCCCTGCCAAGCAGTTTATATTTAAAGTGCAGGACTGCATCCTGCAATCCGATGGGACCGGTCAAGCGATAGGGTGTTTCAACCGCAAAATCAAAGTTCTGAAACATTCCCCGTTTTATCTGGAGGTTTAATCCGTTGGTACTAACAGCCCCACCCCTCGGATTAGCAGCGGTATATCCGCTTTCTATTTCCCACTTTCCGGGATCTACGATCGGGCAGTCATCGGTGACGAGCGGGCGACAGGCATAGGATGGGGCAATTAAAACCAATCCAATTACAAGAGCCGTTAGTAATTTAACCAAGTTCTTCTCTCCTTCCATTTGACCAGATTCAAGCTATGATCTCCCCGCCATATTAGGATAATACGAATAATATAATCGTAATACTTGTAATGATAGTTGTCAAGCGTAATTTGACTGGTTATTGAGATTGGCTTGAGAGTAGAAGTTTTAAGCTAAACTAATTCTTTTCCGGTTGTAGCGGTTACTAATTTGCCGTGCTTAACACCTTTTGAAGAAATAAGCCGGTCGGCAATTTCTTTCACTTTTTTCGCTTTTCCCCTAACCACTAAGGTTTCAAGGCAGTTATGCGCATCAAGGTGAATGTGGGTAGTCGAAATAATGCTTTTATAGTGAGAATGCTGTATATCAGTTAATTTATCAGCAAGATCATGTGCATCGTGACTATAAACCAAGGTGATTGTCCCAACTACTTCATGCTTTCCTCCTTTCCACTCCTCTTCAACCGCCAGGCCCCTTATCAAATCACGTATTGCTTCAGAGCGGTTTTGATAGCCACTTCTTTGCATAAACTGGTCGAGTATGTTCAATAAAGCTTTTGGCGCTGACACGCTAAATCTTTCTATCATTAGTTATAATAGTATAATGTCCAAAGGATTTTTACAATCTCTTATTACTAAAATAATCCTAAAATAACCCCTTCAAAACTCCCCCATTTTAAAGTAGAATAGTCCTTATGGTTTGGGCTTACACATTATTATCAGTACTTTTAGTGAGCTTGGTTTCGCTGATTGGAATCTTTTTTATCAGCGCGAAAGAATCCTGGCTAAAAGAAATATTGCTTGTCCTTGTAAGTTTTTCGGCAGGCTCGCTTTTGGGCGGGGCATTTATCCATATCCTGCCTGAAGCAGTAAAAGAAACCGGATTTACGCCCATCCTTTCATTTTATATCCTCTCAGGCATTTTAATATTTTTCGCGCTTGAAAAAATAATTTTCTGGAGGCATTGCCACATCCCAACCTCAAAAAGCCATCCCCACCCCGTTACTTATTTAAATCTTATCGGGGACGGGTTTCACAATTTTCTCGACGGCATGCTGATCGCAGGAAGCTATTTAGCAAGCATTCCGCTTGGCATCGCAACCACCCTTGCTGTTTTAATCCATGAAGTCCCCCAAGAAATCGGGGATTTTGGCGTTTTAATTTATGGGGGCTTTTCAAAACCAAAGGCTCTGGCACTTAACTTTGCTTCCGCCGCCGCCGCCTTTATTGGGGCATTTTTGGTTCTTATTCTAAGCTTAAAATCAGAAATGATTTCTTCTTTCCTTCTTCCTATCACAGCCGGCGGGTTTATCTATATTGCCGGATCTGACCTTATCCCTGAATTAAAAAAAGAAGTCAGCATACGAAGGTCGCTTATACAATTTTTTTCAGTTGTTTTTGGCATTTTAATTATGGCTGGTTTGCTTTTTATCCCCGGTATAAAATAATATATCGACGGGGTGAGGATTTTTCATTTGACAGATATTTTCCATCGCAGTATAATCCATGTAAATTTGAATAAAAGGAGCGTGTTTTGAATGCCCAAGAGAATCGTTGCTCTATTAATTACCCTTTTGCTTTTTGTCCCCTCATTTGCCGCACTTAAAGGATTAGAAAACTTATCTGACAATAGTATTGTCAAGGTCGGAGAAAATGTTGACGTGCCGGAGGGGGTAGAAACCAAAGCTGTAGTTGCTGTGGGCGGAACCGTTACCATCGCAGGCAGGGTTAAGGAAGACGTGGTGACTGTGGGCGGCGATATAATTTTAAAAAAGACGGCAGTTGTTAACGGCAGTGCCGTGGCGGTTGGAGGAAAAGTTGAAAAAGAAGCCGGCGCGACATTAAAAGGCGAATTGACTGAAATAAAATTCCCGGCGGCAATAATTACAAAGGGGCTTGGCTTTGGTCTTGCGCTCATTAGCGTGTTATCATTTATTTCGTTTTTAGTCTTTGCCCTTATAATCGTTGCTTTCTTTGTCAAGCCGCTTGGGGTTGTTTCTTATTATGTTGAAAAACTTCCAGGGCACGCTCTGCTATGGGGAGTATTGGCCGCGTTTCTTATAATTCCGGCAATTGTAATGATGGTGCTTAGCATTATAGGAATTCCGTTTATTCCCCTATTTTTCATAATTATTGCGTCAGCTTTTATTTTTGGCTATGTTGCTTCGTCACAGCTTATCGGCAAAGTGGTTTTGCGCACAGTTAGGGTTTATAACAAGCCAATCATGTTTGAAACAGCTGTTGGCCTTATTGCCCTTTATGTAATTGGATTCCTGCCCGTTTTTGGATTTATTATAAAAGGCCTGTTCTCAATAATGGGGCTTGGCGCGGTTTTTGTGACTCGCTTTGGCAGTAAATAGCTACATCCTGACAACTTGTGCCCTAGCCCAGGAATCTGCTTCAAGTATCTGTAGGATGCTTGGTCTTTCAATAAGCTTATGGCTGTTTAATACTTCTTTTATTTTAACCGCAATGTCATTATATGAAATCTTATCTTTTAAAAACAAATTTACCGCTTCTTCATTAGCCGCGTTAAGCACCGCCGGCATGGTTCCGCCAAGCTTGCCTGCCTCATAAGCAAAACCAAGGCAGGGGAATTTTAAAAGGTCGGGTTTTTGAAAGGTTAACGAGCCAACCTTGCTTAAATCTGTTCCTCCCCATAAATTGGAAACCCTTTCCATGTTAAATAACGCGTACTGGATCGGTATGCGCATATCCGGGTTCGAGAGCTGAGCCTTGATCGATCCATCAATAAACTCAACCATGGAATGGATAATACTTTGGGGATGGACAACAACTTCAATTTTTGAATAATCTACCCCAAAAAGGTAATGGGCTTCAATCACTTCAAAGCCTTTATTCATCAAGGTGGCTGAATCAATTGTTATTTTTGCCCCCATTTTCCAGGTTGGATGGGCCAAGGCGTCTTTTGCCGTCATCTTGGCAAGTTTTTCAACTGGGGTTTTTAAAAACGGCCCGCCGGAGGCAGTCAGGATTATCTTTTTTATTTTCTCCGGCTTCTCCCCCGCCAAACACTGCGCAACAGCCGAATGCTCCGAATCAATTGGAAATATTTTTACTTTCGCGTTCTTTATTTCTTCCATAAAAATATCGCCGGAGGCCACCAGCACCTCTTTTGTTGCCAGCGCAATATTCTTTTTTGCCCTTATCGCCTCAATTATCGGCACAAGAGTAATTGATCCGGGGACTGCGGCTACTAAAAGCTCCGCTTCCTGCGCGGTTGCCGCTTTGAACAGGCCTTCTTCCCCAAAATAAATATTTTTTCCTTTTATTTTTTCTTCAAGCTTTTCTTTTACTTTTTCCGACTCAACCGCGATAATAGACGGGTTGAATTTATTTATTTGCTCCGCGATTAAATCAACTTCATCCTTTGCCGCGATTGCCGCCACCCTAAAAGAGCTGGGATACGCGGAAACAACTTCAAGAACCTGCCTGCCAATGGATCCGGTTGAGCCTAAAATTGATATTATCTTTTTCATGGTAGTAATTTTATATGGCCGGATTTTTTATTGACCTCTGCTTTTATTTTATAAACATCCCAAATGTTTTCCGCAGTTAAAATATCTTCCGGCTTTCCGATTGCTTTAATTTCTCCCTTCTTCATTAATAAGATTTTTTGGCAGAATCTCGCCGCAAGATTTAGGTCATGAAAAGCGGCAACAACTGTAATCTCAAGCTCTGCTAATATCTTAATAATACCAATTTGATGCCTAATATCCAAGTGGGAAGTTGGCTCATCCAGCAACAACAGATTTGTCTGCTGCGCCAAGGCTCTCGCGATGCTTACCCTTTGAAATTCCCCGCCGGAAATGCTTGCTGACTGCATATCTTTAATCCCTTTAACCTTTAACCGTTCCATCGCCCAATCGGCGATTTTATTGTCCTCATCAGATTCAACGCTAAGCCTTTTTTGATGCGGGCTTCTTCCAAGCATTACCAAATCTTTTACTTTTAACCCGTCTATCGGCTCAAGCAATTGCGGCACGTATGCGATTTCACGCGCGATTTCTGCCAGAGAAAATAAATTCCTGTTTTTTTCGCTGATTTCAACCCCATCAGATTTGATAATCCCGCCAATTGCTTTTAATAAAGTTGTTTTTCCGCATCCATTGGGTCCTACAATCCCTAAAAAAGTCCCGCTTTCCACTTCAAAAGAAATATTATTTAAAACAACCTTATCGCCGTACCCGCAAGTTAATTTTTTAACCGATAAACTGGTCATCTTTTATTCCTTCGCAAAATATATAAAAAGAAAGGCGCGCCGATTAAAGCCATTATTATCCCGATCGGGATTTCCATCGGCGAAAGGACTGTCCGCGCCAATGCGTCAGCAACCAGCATTAACAATGCTCCGCATAATGCCGAGTAAATTAAAATCAGCCGATAATTCTGCCCGCAAAACATTCTTACAAAATGCGGGATAATAAGCCCGACAAACCCGATAAGCCCTGAAACCGAAACCGCCGCGGAGGTCATTAAGGTTGCTATAACAATTAAAAACATCCGCGTTTTTAAAACATCAACCCCCATCGTGCCGGCCAGATCATCTCCAAGCATTAAGACGTTTAATTCCTTTGAATAAAAATACGCGAAAAATAGTCCCGCCAGGTAATAAGGCAAAAGCGTAAAAACATCATTCATCGACGCCATTGAAAAAGACCCCAGCATCCAAAAATAAATCGATTGTATCTGCCCTGAAATTATTATTATCAAAGCCAAAACCGCCGAAGCAAAAGCCGAAACCGCAACTCCTGAAAGTATTAATATTTGGGGATTTATCCCTTCTTTATTTTTTGCCAGCCAATAAACCAGAAAAACCATCGCAATTGAAAAAATAAAAGCCATAAATGGGATTGAGCTTATCCCAAAAACTGAAAAAGCAAGTTTTAGCGATATTGCCAGCGCCGCCCCAACCGCAGCCCCCGCCGAAACGCCCAAAATATAGGGGTCAGCCAGCGGGTTTTTTAAAGCTCCCTGCAAAACCGCTCCTGAAACCGAAAGCATCATCCCCACCAGCGCCGCCAACAACACTCTTGGCATTCTTATTTGCCAAAAAATCGGATCAGCCAGTATTTTATCCGGCCTTATCCAAATGGGGCCGATAAGAAACGAAAGAAGTATTATAATTATTAACAGCAGGAAAGAAAATAGGATTCTCATTCAATATTGTAAGTGTTTTTTAAACTTTCCCTTGTGCCGATTATCCTGCGGGGCTTATTGTCTCCTTCAGGTTTGCTGACAATGCCCGCGGCTTCTATTTCGTCCATCAGCCGGGCGGCGCGGTTATATCCTATGCGCATCCTCCGCTGGAGGAACGAGGTTGACGCCACCTGGGTTTCAATAATAAGCTTTGCCGCTTCGGCAAATAATTTATCCCTTCCGTTTAAATCCTCCCCTTCCAAAGACATATTATCCCCCCCCGGAATCTTTAGCGCGGAAATTTCTTCAAGGTAATCCGGCGCCGCCTGAGCCTTGATAAATCTAATTACTTTTTCGGTTTCTTTGTCGGTTACAAATGAGCCCTGCAATCTTACCGGCTTCATCGCGCCAATGGGATTATAAAGCATGTCTCCCCTGCCTAATAATTTTTCCGCGCCGGCAGAATCAAGGATAACTCGCGAGTCAATTTGGGTCGCGACCGCAAAAGCTATGCGGGACGGGATATTTGCCTTGATTAATCCGGTGATGACATCAACAGACGGCCTCTGGGTGGCAATCACCAAATGAATCCCTGTTGCCCTGGCTAATTGGGCCAACCTGCAGATTGTAGTTTCAACTTCCGCCGCCGCCACCATCATCAAATCCGCGAGCTCGTCAATTATGACAACAATATATGGAAGCCTTTCTTCTTTGGCAACTTTGCTGTTATATGAATAAATGTTTCTTGCCGCCGAATCATGGAAGAGGCGGTACCTGTTTTCCATTTCTTTTATAACCCAAAATTTAAGCGTCATCGCCGCCTGGCGGGCTTCGGTGACAACCGGAGCTAAAAGGTGGGGAATATCATTATAAATATTCAACTCCACCATTTTTGGATCAATCATGATAAATTTGACTTCATCCGGCCGCGCGCGCATAAGTATTGAAACAATAAGCGAATTTACGCAAACGGATTTTCCCGACCCGGTTGTGCCGGCAATTAAAAGATGCGGCATTTTGGCCAGATCACCATAAATCGGCATGCCGGCAAGATCTTTTCCCAATCCGACAAATATTTTTGAATTGTTGCGCTGAAAATCATTGGTTTTTATAATTTCTTTGAGCCGCACCGGAGTAACAACCGTATTTGGCACTTCAATTCCCACAACGGATTTTCCCGGCACCGGAGCCTCAATGCGCACTCCCTGCGCCGCCAGGTTAAGCGCGATATCATCAGATAAATTCGCAATGCGAGACACCTTAACACCGGAACCTGGCTGGAGCTCGTAGCGCGTAACCGCCGGCCCCTGGTTAATTGATACAACCCTGGCTTCAACTCCAAAGCTTCTCAAGGTTTCTTCTAAAAGCTTTTTGCGCATCTCGGTTGCTTCTTTTGATTTTTCGGCCCGCTCTTTTTCTTTTGAGGTAGAATCGTCGAGCAAATCAAGCGAGGGAAGCCGGTATTTGCTGTAATTGTTTTTTTGCTTTTCCGCAGTTTCCTCAACAATTGTAATTTCCGGCTCTAATCCCGTATCAATTGTTTCGGATTCAAAAATCGTCTGGTCGCGGCTTGGAAAAGAAACAACCTCTTTTGGAATGTCTTTTATCAGCGGCATTTGGGCGGCAATCGTTTTTGTTTCTTCAGGGATGTATAATCTTTGGTCTTTCTTTTTCTCGGCATTTTTTGCCGAATTTGAAACCGTAAAGAGATCCTTGATAAATAAAAAAGCTTTTACGGCCGTGATGTTTGATATCATCAGGACAGAAGTGAGGCCAAGGGCAAAGAGCAGGATATACGATCCGGTAAATCCAATTGTCCGCTCCAATAAAAACTTTACGCAAAACCCGATAAATCCGCCCGCGCCTTGAACCACCAAATATTTTGCCTCGCTCTTAAAGTATATCGGCGCATAAAACTGGGCATAGGCAATAAATGAAATGAATAGGATAAAAAGTCCGGTTAGCCGTACTCTTAGCTCTTTGATCTCGTGCCTGAAAAGCATTATCACGCCGTAAAGGCCGATAAAAAAAGGCAAAAAATAAATCCCGATGCCAAGTATAGACCTTAGCGCCAGTTTGACTATATATAGCCCCACCAGCCCGGTTGAAGAAGAAAAATTTGAGACAAGGATAAAAATGGACAGAGCTATCAATAAAATGCCGGCTAAATCCTGCTTAAAGGGAGATGGCTCGCTATTGTTAATTTTCTTTTTTGCCACAAAGACATTATAGCAAAACCAATACTGCTAATCCAACTATCGCATAACCTTCTCATTTCGCAACAGCCCCATCTTAATACGCTTGATCATATTTCCAATGTTTCTTTGATAATTTCAATAGAAAACGGCTTTGGAATAATGTTATTCCCACCTTTATCCGCCACTAATTTTGGAAAATCGTCCGGGGGAATCAAGCCAGTCATTAAATATACTGGTATTTTATTGTTTAGCTCCCTAAATTTTTCTATAAATTCCAATCCATTCATCCCATTCATGCTGTAATCCACAAACACATAATCAATCTTATTCTTATACTCTTTATACTTATTTAGCCCCTCATTTCCATCAAATGCCTTAATCAAATTATATCCGCCCATATTTTCTAATATCATTTCCAATGATTGAATCGTAGAGAGCTCGTCATCAATTGCCAAAATCGTCTTTTGCTTGGACAAAGTTCCCTTCTTTTTTCTTATCTCCTTTTTATATATTCCTTGCAGTTGATAGTGCGCATCTTCATCTGAAAGACCTTTCTCCCTGTCAGCTAATGCTTGATTGATAACTTTATGAATTTCTTCAATATTCCATGGCTTTACAACATAGGCAAATATTTCTGAAGCGTATTCCCTAAGCTTTTCTTTTCCCTCTGCTTCTACCGCGGTAACTATAATAATATTCAAATCAGGCCTTTTCCGATGTATTTCTTTAAAAGTTTTTACACCAATATCCAGCAAGGGAAGCCGCAGGTCAAGAAGAACCACATCAATATCCTCCCTCCCCAATATTTCATAAGCTTCGCGATCGCTTGAAGCCGGAATAATATTGTAAATATCTGAAAATGTTTCTGTTAAAGATATTCTTACGCTGTCTTCATCATCAATTGCTAGAATATTTGGCTTTTTCATTATTATTGCAGATAAAAGTCTATCATAGCCCACCTATTGAATCAAATTGCTTAACATGATTGGCAGCAGTATAATTTCAGATGATGCTTACTGCAGATAACATCAATGTTGATTTTGCCAATGCAACAAACATCTTAATTAATTACTATAATTGCATTCAGTCAGACATTCTTGACAATAAGGGCCAATGGGAAATAGCGGAGCTCATTTCCCAAATAAACAACAAATACTCCTCCTTATTAAAAGATGCTTATGGGCAAATATGGCTATTATTCTTAAAACAAGGAGGATTAAACACAAATGATAATATTTACCATCTCTATAAAACATATTTTCAGGATCGGCTTCATCAATATTTTCTAAAAAGCCCATTTTGCAATAGGGTTTACAAAAAACCTTTAGGTTATGCCGGCGATTATATTATGATGAAATATATTTATGATAATATTCTTCAAGGTAAAGATGCTTTTGCAAAATACATCCATCATTTTTCAACAAACATTGAAATTGCTCAAGCGGTCAGAAGCAGAAAAAAGTATATTGTTGATAAAATAACTAATTTAATTAGTAGCAAATCCTGCCATATCACAAATATAGCTTGTGGGGCAGCGGTTGAAATAATTGATTCCGTAAATAATAACAATGTTTTAAATAATTGCACAATTAACTTGTTGGATAGTGATAATAACGCTTTAAATTATATAAAAAATCATATTAGCCAAATAGGTCTTGCAGAAAAGAATATTATTATTAACTTTTTCAACAACTCAATAATAAATATCATTACAAATAAAACAAATATTTCAAATCAAGATTTAATCTATTCTGTTGGACTATTTGATTACTTATCAGATAAATTGTTTTCATTTTTAAACAAAGGTGGTATCCTGATTGTAGGGAATTTGAAATCTAACGAGCTTATTTTACGATCTTATATGGAATTATTAGGAGAATGGCTTATTAATTACAGAAACGAAAAAGATTTATTGCATATTGCAAGCATGCTTAATAATGCCGCTAGAATTTCCATAGAAAAAGATTGTTACGACATTCAATTGTACTTAATAGTAGAAAAAATTTAATGAATTACTTTGCTTTTAGCGCATTATTTAACGGGTTAACAAGTATTTTTCTCGGGGCATATGCATTAACTAAAGGAATAAAAAATTCTTTAAATAGATATTTCTTCTTTTTTGCTTTAAGTGTCTTCCTTTGGAGCTTTGGTTATTTCTTTTGGCAGTTATCTTCCCAGCCGGATGATGCGCTTTTTTGGTCTCGGTTTTTAATGGTGGGGCGCAGTTTTAATCCCAATAACATTTTTTAACTTTTCGCTTCAATTAGCAAATATTTTTCATAAAAAATCGAAGGAAATAGTTATATCAACAATAGTTGGCCTGTTTTTTCTTATTGCTAATTTAACACCTTTAATTGTTGCTACCGTTTCAAAAAAGCTCTATTTTAATTTCTGGCCCAATCCAGGACTATTGTTCATTCCATTTTTAATAATGTTTTTTTATTATGTCGCATACTCATTATTTTTATTATTTCTATCTTTAAAACTCTCTTACGGCAAACTCAAAAATCAGATTAAATATGTATTTCTAGGAACTGCCATTGGTTTTTTCTGCGGCGCAACAAATTATTTTCTTTGGTTCGACATACCTATTCCACCTATTCTTAATATCTTTGTTTCTGTATATACCATCTTTGTTCCGTATGCTATCCTGCGCCACCGTTTATTGGATGTAGATATTGCTTTAAGTAAGTTAATAACATATATCATTTTTTTGTTTTCTTTTGGGACACTTATTTTTCTTGCTTTATCCGCCACCTACAAACATTTTTCAAATGATATCTTCTTAATATTTGCAACTGGTTTCTTTTTGTCGTTGCTTATCGCGGCAAAGCCCTTTTTTGAAATTATCGAAGAATATGTTCGAAAGAATATCCTCAAAACTAAATATGCCTACCACGAAGTTCTCAGGGAATTAAGTTTAAACGTAGCCGCTTATATCAATTTAAAGGAATTGTCTAATTTTATTGTGCTTTCTTTTACGGAGAATATTGAAGTAAAAAGCTGCGCTTTGCTTGTTTCTGAGCGCCTCCCGGGATATCTAGAAGGCTTCAAATATTTAGTATCCGCCTCAAAGGGGCTATCTAGAGATTCTAATAAACTGGGGTTTTCAATCTTTAACCCTTTTATGAAAACCATTTTTAAAGAACTTAAACCATTAATCAAAGAAGACTTGGAGAATATTATTTCTTCCCCAGCTACGCACCTAACCGGAAAAAAGGAAATTATTAAAATTATCCGCGAAATGGAAAAAGTTGACGCCGAGGTCTGCATCCCTTGCATAACAAAGAATAAAGTTAAAGGCATTATTTGCATCGGGGCTAAAAATTCAAATGAAATATTTGTTTCTGAAGATTTTGAGCTTTTTGACCTTGTTTCAAAACAAATTGCCGTTGCATTAGAAAACGCATTTTTAAATGAAATCAACAACGCCGCTATTGTCAAACAAATTAAAACCTCCGGAAAATTAATTACCGTTTATCAGGAATTAAAAGATGCTCAAGCCGGGTTAATTAAGGCTGAAAGAACCGCTTCCATATCTCAAATGAAAACCGCCCTGCTTCATGAAATAAATAATCCTTTGCAGTTTATCTTGCCTAATTTACAGTTGATTAATAAGAAGCTTAAATCGGGCGAAGAAATCACCAAAGAATTTCTCGAAAAGGCTATTTCCCTCGCTGAAGAAGGAACAATAAGAATCAGGGAAATTATGCGCAGATTGGACGCATTGGAAGATCAGGAAGCAAAGATAATTGATTATGTTGATGGACAAAAGATGATTGATTTGAGCGGGGGAAAATAGGTCATGAAAGCAAAATTACAAAGACTATTAACAATCGCTTTTTTCTGCGGCATTTTATTAAACTATAATCATGCTTTTGCGCAGCAAGTAAAATTCCTGCCTTTATCTGAAAGTCTCGATCTCGCCCTAAAACAAAATCAAACTATTATTGCCGCAAGCCAAGAAATAAAGGCCTCTGAGGCAAAAATAAGAGAGGCAAGATTAAACTGGCTTCCAAAATTTAATTTCAGTGCGGATATTTATCACCATGAAAAAACGCCTTATCTGCAATCAGCTACCCAAGAAGTTGAAATTATTCCCGGCATAAAGATTCCGGCCAGTTTTCTTTCTTCTTCAGGAAATAAGTACTACTACTCTAATCTGGCATTATCCGCGACTAACTTATTAATTGATTCCGGCAAAGTATCTTCTCAAATCGCGAAGATGCTTACTCTTAAAAATATTTCAGAAATAAATTTTCTAGAAGCAAAAAATAATACAATTTACAAAACCAAAGAAAATTATTATAAACTCAACTACTACCGCCTGAAGGCGGTAGGTTGCTAGTTGTATTGCGAAAGCTGAAGCTTCCGCTTAAAACCCTGTAACCGTAAAATCGTCCCCCCGCC
>WPAF01000030.1 GCA_009772965.1 Candidatus Saganbacteria bacterium | reverse complement strand
ATAAATATTTATCGGCAGTTAAATCGAAAGAAAATAGCATCTGAAGGGGGTTTCTCCCGAAGCTTATATCAATTTAGGCCTGAAGGGGCTTGACAGGCTCTTTGTCTGCGGGCAAGTCGGTCTTACTTTTTACCTATTTCGCAACAGTCCCAACTGGTATAAAGTCATAACCGCGACGGCGGTGCTGGTTGGCATTTATACGTCGCTAAGCAAATAGATCTGTTTTTTATTAACCCATTTTTAGCGTCTGGTCACCTTAGCGCAAGCAATGAGTCTTTTTCTCCAGTTCAATATTGAATACTTTAGTAATATCTTTTGTTTTGATAATTCTTGAGCTTCTTACTTTAGCTTTGGCCAGCAGTTTTCCGGCGGAATCCCTCACTGTTTCCGTAATCAGTTCTTTAACTTCAATTCCCCTCAATCTGAAAAAAAGATCTGGCGATTGATCTAATCTGGCGCCAACGCCATACAGCGCGGCGGCAACATGCTTGCACATTGTCGCCCAGTCAGGGCAATCACAAGCAAATTTAATTTCTGAAGGGGTAGGGAACAACCCCTCGCCTTCTTTCATAAAAATATCCATCAATCTTTGAGAAAATCTCCCCAGCAACAAATCCTGCAGTGAATCGAGTTTTCCCGCGCAGTCCGCTTTTATCTTTTGCCAAACCTTAGCCTTGACCGACTTAATATTTATCGCCACCACATAAGGATCGCGCCTCGTTCCCTGAACCAGAGCGGTAATTTTTCCCTTATTGATTTGCAGGTCCAGCACCGCCCCATGGCGCGCATATCCCCGTCCTCGGCCAATCCGATTGCTGTAATCAGCGTATCTTTCAAGATTCTTGTTCCAGGCTTTGCCCCACCAGGTTTTAGCCAGCGTCTGGCTATCCAGGATCACCGGTTTGATATTCGGGTTTTTCTTCATCAGGCGTTTTAAGCTTTTTGTCGCTTTGTCCTTTTTCTCGGCCGATGATACATATCTCGGAAAGCCCCAATCCCAATAACCCATGAGCGTTAACTCCTTTTAAAGACTAAGCTTAAAAAGATCAAGCAATTCGTTATTTTTCATTTCAGTTAGCCAGGATTCCCCGCCGCTGGCTATAACTTCAGCGGAAAGTTTGGCCTTGTCTTCCAACATTTTATCAATTTTTTCTTCAATTGTGCCCCGGGTTAAAAATTTGTGCACAATCACGTTTTTCTTTTGACCAATCCGAAAGGCCCTGTCCGTTGCCTGGTTTTCAACCGCTGGATTCCACCAGCGATCAAAGTGGATAACATGGTTGGCTGCGGTCAGATTAAGTCCCACCCCGCCGGCTTTGAGCGACAGCACCATAAACGGCAAATACTGCGCTGCCTGGAATTTTTCAATTATCCCTTTTCTTTGCTTAACCGGCACGCTGCCATGGAGCACGAGCCCCTCGTGGCCGAAAATAGTCTGCAAAAATAGCTGCAGCGGCCGCGTCATTTCTTTGAACTGCGTGAAAATCAGCGCCCGTTCCCTTTTTTCGTAGATTGTTTCACAAATTTCTTTTAATCTGGCGAACTTGCCGCTGTCAGCCGGCGCGAACTCCTGGCTGCCAAGGTACTGGTCTGGATGATTGCACAATTGCTTAAATTTCATCAGCGAAGCCAGAATCACTCCCTTTCTTTGAATGCCTTCAGCCTGCTCAACTAGCCTTTTTAAATCAGCGACAAGTTGTTGATACAAGATGGCCTGTTTGCGGCTTAGTTCTGTAAAAGTCTTCATTTCAACTTTTTCCGGCAGATCAGTAATAATATTTTTATCTGTTTTCATCCGTCGTAAGATAAAGGGAGAGATGATCTGGCGCAGTCTGGCATAGCCAGCCGGGGTGTCTTTTAAGCTTTTTTGAAATCCGGCAAACTCGCCGGCGCTACCCAAAAGACCAGGATTTAAAAAATCAAACAAAGACCATAAATCAGCCAGTCTGTTTTCCACCGGCGTGCCAGTCATAACCAACCGGTTAAATGATTTCAGCTCTTTAATTGCCCTGCTTTGTTTGGCCAGCGGGTTTTTTATGGCTTGAGCCTCATCCAGGATAATGTAGTGCCAATGACGCTCTTTTAAAGCAGCGTAACGCGCGACCATAGAATAGGTTGTGATCACCAGGTCAAAAGAGTCCCAGCGGCCGCCGGCTTCGGTTGATGGGTGGAGAACAAGAAATTTTAATTCAGGCGTAAAACGTTCGATCTCTGCCGACCAGTTGCCGATGAGCGAAGCGGGGATAATCAAAAGGCTTGGCTGGCGTTTTTTAACATTTCTTAATTTGTCCAGGAAAGCCAGCAGCTGGATAGTTTTGCCCAGCCCCATATCATCGGCCAAACACGCGCCCAGCCCCAACTGATGTAAATAATGGAGCCAGGCCAAGCCTTTTTTTTGATAGGGGCGAAGCTGACCATTAAATGATTGCTCAGGTTTCGCGGTTCCTTTCGGATCATCAAGATTCAATAATTTTTGCGTGACCCCGCGTAGCCAATCTCCGCTGGTAACTTCAAGCGACACGCCGGCTGATTGATTTTTCAAGATGTCTTCTGGCTTCATCTGCCAGCGCAGCGCGTCCCGCAGTGTCAGACCGCCTTGTTCAATTAAATTTTTAGCTTGTTCAAAAGCTTGC
Source organism: Candidatus Saganbacteria bacterium (assembly GCA_009772965.1). Lineage (GTDB taxonomy): Bacteria > Margulisbacteria > WOR-1 > XYC2-FULL-46-14 > WPAF01 > WPAF01. Next base: position 13,657 of record WPAF01000030.1, on the reverse strand, counting down.
AGCGTTTGCTGAAGCTTTTCGTGATCAACTTCAATCCATTTGTTTTTGATAAAAGCCAAACCTTCTGTTTGCCGCAGCAGTTCTCTTGCCTCTTCCGGAGAAAAAGCTTCTCCCCCCAGCAGCAGTTTAGCGTCAAAGCTAAGCAGAGCATCCAAACCAACGCGAGAGGGGATAGTCTGTCCCGCGGTTATAGAAATCCTGGGTTTACTGGCCGCGCTTTTCCACCAGTTAGGGATGCGGCATAAAATACCGGCATTTTCATAAGCCGGTATCTCCCGTAAAAAAGTATGGGCTTCGGCCGCGGTCCAGGAGAGGGGATGGAAGATTTCGCCGGTTTCTATCAGTTGCGCGATAAATCGGCTGCCCCTGGCCGCCGCGTAGACAGTTGAAAGCAGCGCTAAAAGTTTATCATTCTGGTTGGCATATTCCTGCAAGGCGTTTTTCAAAGGCAGATGTTTTGAAGTTCCAGCTTTAGTCAAACCGGTTGAGTAAGTGGCTAGAAAAGCAAAAGGATATTGTTCATTTTTGTTTTCCACCAGATGAAAATAGACCCGGCCGACAAGCTGAAATTCCTGGCCGTATCTGTTTAAGAATTCGCCAGCACCTCCTTTAAATTCAGCTATCTCCTGTCGAAATCTAACCAGCATCTTTTCAAAGACCGAACAGAGAATAGCCCGGTCAATATTTTCCAAACCTGGCATGGCCGGGGCCGCGGCCAGAAACTGATTGACCTCATCATCCGTTAAAACAACCTTTGCTCTTTCCCTTAAGTTTTCAAGGTCAGGCGCGCGGGATAATTTATGAACAAATAATCTGGCCAAGCCCTGCCAGTAAGCCAAAGAAGTTGAGAGCAAAATGGAGTGGTCCGACAATCCCAGCCGCAAAAAAGCGCCGGCAGGGTCCACGGCAAAGAGCCGGGAGATTTCATTTTGCAACCGCTCCCGGGCTTGCTCAATTTTCTTGTCGGTCTTAGTCCATTCAAGGCAAAAAGACTTATCTGGCAGGCAAATAACATTAAGCTCCATACTAAACATTTTACCATAGCTGGATCGCGAGGGGCATCTTTCTTCTCGATATGCTAAAATTGTCTCTGCAGTGTCCGGCTTATTCAAAAATTATTATTGCCGAAGGTTTTATTAAAAATAAAAGGGGTGAGAATTATGTCCATGGCAAAAAAAGTAAAAGGGAAGATGAATAAACAATGGCATCAAAAACATCATATGCTCAAGAATCCTTCAATTGAAGAAAAAATTAAATGGCACTTGGAACATGCGAAAAATTGTACTTGCCGGCCTATTCCTGCCGGCATAAAAGCTGAGATTGCAAAGAGGAGGTAATAATTGTGAGTAAAATAAAAACGGGACTTTTTGGTGGGGTTGTCGTTGGAATTTTAAATTTAATTCCTCTGTCATTTATAAAAGTTCCCTGGGATGCATATGCTGTAGCTTTTTTAACGTCCGTCATTGCTGGGTTTTTGATTGCTACTTCAAACTTAAAGCTAAATAGTGTTTTAAAAGGGATTCTAATATTATTTATAATCGCATCGCCAATGATGGTAGTACTGGCTGTTAATAACTTCAAAAATGCGCTACATATGGTGTTTTCAAATTTTATTTCAGGCGCCTTATTAGGTTTTGTCATTGATAAATTTGAAAAAAAAGCATGATAAAGATTGAAAAATTCAGACACATAGCCATTATCGCAAACAACTATCAAAAGATGGTTGATTTTTACTCAAAGGCCATAGGACTAAAAATTGTTAGAGAGTTTAAAATTGACAGCGAAGATTTTCGTAAAGGGGTCGGACTTCCAAGAGCAGCGGCGATGTTGAGGTAAAAGATGGATTATTTGTTAATGTTTTTGGGGGGATTATTGGCAGTTAATTTACTGGTTGTCCCGCCGGTTGAACAAAGCATACTTTATCTGCCTTCAAATGATCAGTACCAGATGGAGGGTAATTTTAACCATGAAGACGTTTTCTTAAAGACGACAGACGGCGTAGCCATCCATGGTTGGTTTGTAAAAAATGAGACATCCCAAAAAGTCATTTTATACTTTCATGGCAATGCGGGGAATCTGACTTATAACGTGGATCAGATCAAGGCTTTATCTGCGGTGCCGTTGAGCGTTTTTGCAATTGATTATCATGGTTTTGGCCAAAGCGGCGGTCAGCCAACGGAGAAAAATCTTTATTTGGATGCTCAAGCCGCCTATGATTATTTGGTAAAACAAAAAAAATATCCGCCGGAACAAATAATAATTATGGGAACTTCATTAGGTGGGGCAGTCGCGACACATCTGGCGGCCAGGGAAAAAGTTGGCGGGGTTATATTAGAAAGCACTTTTACCTCGGTTAGAGATATGGCGCAGCGAATGTCAGGGGCTTATCGGCGCCCAATTGTTTGGATTAGGAGTGATTTTAATTCATTGGATAACATCGCCCTAATTGATGCGCCTTTATTGATCGTCCATTCAAAAGAGGACAAAAGCGTTCCATGTGAGATGGCGCAAGCTTTATATAATAAGGCGAAACCGCCTAAAAAACTTTTACTTTTAGAGAAGGGAGAACACAGTGGCCTGCTTTTAGCTAATCAGGAATATTTAAATGAGGTAAAACAAATGACGGGTAAATAAATTTATGACAAAAACAATTTTAATTTACTTTCTATCATTAATATTCTTTTTAGTTATTCTGCCCGCGATCACTGTTGCTTCGGGCTTATTCTTGAATAAATTATTAAACCTTCCGCAAATAGTTTATCTTCCTTATAATTGGAGCCTCGCTCTGATTTTTATCGCCTTTGGGGCATTTTGGATGGGCTGGTCCTTTTACGTTCTTATTAAAACTGGTCAGGGAAATCCCCAAGAGGCTTTTGGCAAAGAAATTTTACCTGCCCCTAAAAAGCTGGTTACTATTGGCCCATATCGTTATACCAGAAACCCCATGGGCTTTGGCTGGTTTATTATTGTAGCTGGAATAGGAATTTATCTTGGCTCAATTTCTGTGATCCTGATCATTCTCCCGATCGTCTTGATGGCAGTCATATTCTATTTAAAATACTTTGAGGGAAAGAACTTGATCAAAAGATTCGGGGATGATTATCTTAGATATAGGGAAAATGTTCCGCTATTTATTCCGGGGTTTGTAAAAAAAAGACACCATGACAAAAACTGAAAGCAAAAAAGTTTTATTATTCCTCTCCCAGGGCTTTGAATGCTTACTTCGGAGAAGATCCAAGGTCTTTATCCTTATGTCAATTGCTCTAATAGTTACTATTTTAGCCAGCCCAGCGTCTTTTGCTAAAATAATTGAAAGCCACTCTATCGCCCTCAATTTTAGCCTCAAAGATCAAAATGATAAGCTATTAGAACTATCCAAGCTACGCGGCAAGATTATTGTAATCACTGCCAGCGGCCGGAAAGGAGCGGATGATAACAAGGTTTGGGGTGAGGCAATCGGCAAAGAATATGGAGATAAACTCTTTTATTTTGGCGCGGCGGATTTGCGGGGGGTTCCACCGATCTTCAGATGGTTTGCCTTGCAAATTACCCAAAAGACAGCCCCGCCGGGAATAAGCGTACTTCTGGATTGGGAAGGTAAAATATTTAAAGCTTATGACTTGGTTCCAGAAGTTTCCAATGTTATAGTTATAGATAAATACGGCAAAATTCGAGCCAAAGAAGCGGGCAAATGCAGTAAAGAATCCTTGCAGAGATTATTTATTGTGCTCGATAAAATCATGGGAGAAGGAAATTAAATATGCTTGAAATGCCTGCCGCCAAAGGGGTTCTGTCCACCCTGTTTTATTATTTGGCCAATCAATATGATTCAAAACACTTTCCTAATTTTGCAGCCGTCTACCAATTTATTCTAACTGAAAGTGAGGAAGTCTATTCATATTATATTTCTATTTCAAACGGAAAGGCAGAATATTTTGAGGGGAAACACAGCTCTCCCACCATCAAAATCCATGCTCCGGTTTCTGTTTGGCTGGATCTATCGAGCGGCCGGCTTAATGGCCTCTGGGGATTCATAACCGGAAAATATCACGTTGAAGGCCCTCTTTCCTATCTAAGACAAATGAGGAAAGTCTTCGGAAAAAAATTCAATAAGTCGGACATATCCGAAATAGCGGTAGAAATTGAAGATTATGAAATTGAAAAAAAGAGGCAATGGAAAAAACCGGATAGGGTTCTGGTTATCAATGGGAGTCCGCATCAAGAAAATGGAGACACTTATTTTTACTTGAGTGCTTTAATCGGCGGATTGAAAAAAGCCGGGGCAGAAGTTGAGTTAATTAATATCTATAATAAAAATCTGAAAATTGAGCCCTGTGATGGTTGTCTGGCTTGCTGGCGGAGAACCGATGGCGTTTGTGTTATAAAAGATGACGCTAATATGTTGTTGGATAAAGTTGCCAAGGCTTATTTAACGATCTATGCTCTGCCGCTTTATGTTGAGTCAGTCCCGGCCAAACTAAAGGCTTTTTTAGATCGAAACTTTATATTTCTTTTGCCATATATGATGCCCTATCATGGCTTTACCCGCCATCCCGGAAGGGAGAGAAAAGAACAGTATCTAGCTCTTTTTTCGGTTAGCGGATTTCCAGAAATAGAACATTTTAAATCTTTGGTTGAAATGTTTAAGGGTGCCGCTCGAAATTCACACAAGCCGCTCATTGCGGCCATTCTCCGGCCTGGCGCGGAAGGGTTATACTCGAACCCGTTTTGTTATAAAGGATTAAGAGAAATTTTAGCTTCGCTGGAACAAGCTGGGCAAGAGCTGGTTGAGAAAGGGAAAGTTTCCCAAAACATTCTAAAATCAATAGCCAAGAATTACCTGCCCCTAAAAACTTGGCGCGAGGGAGCGAATTTGCATTGGTATCTGAAAACGAGTAAACAATGAAAAAAGTACTCTTATTCCTCTCCCAGGGCTTTGAAGAAGCGTATAAGGACGAAGTGCTGGAAGTTAGGTATAAAAAGATGGTTTAAAATAAGAGAAAGGCATTATGCATGGATGTAAAAAAGGAGTTGAAAAGCATGGGCAAATACAACGGATATTTAGGACATGTTTTTATTCTTTTGGGATTAATTTTAGCTACTTGGTGATTGCTGGCTTTTTCTGGTTTTCCTAAACCACAAATGCTGGCCGGCAGCTTATGGTTTGTTTTCGGTGGTTTCTGTTTTATGACAGTCTACATTTTGTGGAAGATAAAGCAATAAAAAATGTATTTGGAGGTGTATAAATGAACGCCAGAAAAGGCATAATTGCTGGAATCGCGGCGGGAGTTACTTATATCATAATTAGCACAATACTCATGATACCATTAGATAGTTTCCTTAAGCCCTATGAAAATTTGGCGCTTTATAAACCGATAGTATTAAATCCCACTCTGACCTGGATGATTACAATTTATGTAGGGTACATTATATTAGCAATTCCTCTCGGTCTATTTTATTCCATTCTCCATGAAGCAATCCACGGAAGAAGCGCCGCAATAAAAGGATTAAATGCTGGGTTGGGAATATGGTATATTTTATGCATCATGAACGCTTTTTGGAAATACATGACAATAGCAGTTCCAAATATTATTTTAATAACTGGGATTTTCCTAGACCTGGTTGTACTTGCTTTGGCCGGAGTAGTACTTGGTATAGTTTATGAAAAAGCCTAAAAGGGTAACACCATGGAATACGACAGATTAGGTGAGAACAAAATGAATTGGCAGAATGGTTCTAGGAGAAAGGAGGCAATCATTAATGCCCATTGTGAAAATTGAAATCTGGGAAGGAAGAAATGAAGAAACTAAAGAAATTCTTATCCGAAATATTACCAAGGCGGTTAGCGACAGTATTAATTGTCCTCCCGAAAAGGTTATTGTAGTTATCACGGATACACCCAAGGCAAATTGGGGGATTGGGGGAGTTCAGGCGTCTAAGGGGTTTTAAAACGCAAAACATAAAGAAGTTATATTACTCCTCTCCCCTGACAAGGAGGCACAAAAAATGAGCAAAATAATGGCGGGAGTTATTTTCGGTATCATCGTGGGGATTTTAGTTTTAATCCCTATGTGGTTTTTGAAACTGCCCTGGGACGCGTATGCGGTGGCATTTTTAATGCCCGTGATTGCTGGATTTTTGATTGCCACCTCAAACTTGAGGCTGAAGAGCATTTTGAAAGGGATATTGTTGCTTTTCCTTGTTGCCTTTCCCATGGTAGTCGTGGTTGCAGCCAATCATTTCACAGACACAATTCATATGGTGATTTCAAACCTTATTTCAGGTGCCCTGTTAGGTTTTGTTGTTGGTAAATTCGATAAAAAATAAAAATGCTAAATATTAAAAAATTCCGCCATATAGCCATAGTCGTAAATTATTATCAAAAGATGGTCGATTTTTACTCAAAGATTCTAGGATTTAAAATTATTCGGGAGTTTGAAATAGGTAGCAAAGATTTTAGAAAGGGGGTTGGTATTCCGGAAGCTACAGCTCGAGTTGCTCATTTGAGTGTTCCTGGGAATGCTGTTGAATTAGAAATTGCCGAATATCAGGAAAAAGTTGAAAGAAATAGTAAATTATCAATCGCAAACTGTCCGGGATATAGGCACATTGCATTAGTTGTTGAAAATCTTGAGACAGCATATAAGGACCTTAAAAAAATGAATATTGAGTTTTTTTCTGAACCAATCCTGATAACCAACCCAGAAAATGTTGCAGGATTTAAATTTGTGTATTTTAAAGATCCAGAAGGAAATATTGTTGAGTTAAACCAGTTGCCTGAAATGAGAGAAAGAAAAGCATGAAAAAAGTCCTCTTATTATTCCTCTCCCAGGGCTTCGAAGAAGCAGAGGCCTCGGCCTTTATCGATGTCTGCGGCTGGTCAAGAATAGTTAAGGACGTCCAGCCGGTTGAATTATTAACGGTTGGCCTCCACAACGAAATCAAAGCTGCTCATAATCTTATTGTCAAACCACAAAAGTTGCTAAAAGAAATAAATCCCTCTAATTTTGATGCTTTTGCTCTGCCGGGTGGCTTCCACGCCAGAGGCTTTGAAGAAGCGTATAAGGACGAAGTGCTGGAAGTTAGGTATAAAAAGATGGTTTAAAATAAGAGAAAAACATTACGCATGGATGTAAAAAAGGGGGTGAAAAGCATGAGCAAATATAACGGATTTTTGGGACATGTTTTTATTCTTTTAGGATTAATTTTAGCTACTTGGTGATTGCTGGCTTTTTCTGGTTTTCCTAAACCACAAATGCTGGCCGGCAGCTTATGGTTTGTTTTCGGCGGTTTCTGTTTTATGGCAATCTATATTTTGTGGAAGATAAAGCAATAAAAAAGATTTTGGGGTAATCATAGTGAAAAAAGTCCAGAAACATTTTAAACAAGAAGCATTGGATTTTGATGAGATAATAAAAAGGTCAATTCCTTTTTATCGGCAAATGCTGGAGGCAATCATTGATCAACTAATTTTTCCAAAAAACTCTTCTCCGGAGATTCTTGATCTGGGGACTGGCACGGGCGAAATAGCTAAAAACATACTGATCAGGATTCCTGATGCTAATCTGACAATTGTCGATTTTGTTCCAGAGATGTTACAGGTGGCAAAAAACAAACTTTCATCAATAGTAAGACGAAAAAATCAAGTGCGCTATATTGAGGCAGACTTTAGTAAATGGAAATTTGATCAGCCATATGATGCCGTAGTTGCAAATCTTACCCTCCATCACTTAAAAACGGAGCGGGATAAAAAAGTTAATTATCAGATGATATTTAAGAATTTAAAGTCGAGCGGAATTCTTTGTGTCGGTGACATAATTTTAGGCACAGATAAAATGTTAACGGAGTTATATATCGAAAAGTGGATTAAATTCCAATTTGCTAATAAGTGGAGCAAAAAAGAAATCGCAGAAAGAATGCAGAGGTATAAAACCGAAGATTGTCCGGCTTCGCTGGTTAATCATCTAAAGTGGCTGGAAGAAATTGGTTTTGTAAAAGTTGATTGTTTTTGGAAATACTATAATTTTGCGGTGTGGGGTGGCAGGAAGGGATGAACAAATCGTTTAAATGGAATAGCGGTCTTTATAAGAACTTTTCTCAAAATCAGCTGAACTGGGGCAAAGAGCTTATTGAAAAACTTGCTCCTCAAACCGGCGAAAATATATTGGATGTTGGTTGCGGTAATGGTATTTTGACAGCTGAAATTGCTAAATTGGCTGCTCCCGGAAAGGCTCTAGGAATTGATAGTTCTGAAGATATGATAAACTCTGCTCAGCAATCGTATTCAATAAACGACTATCCCAATCTTTTATTTAAAATTTGTCCAATTGAAAGATTTGAAAGCAAAGATGCTTTCGATGGAGTATTCTCAAACGCTTCTCTTCATTGGGTAAAAGATCATCAGTTAGCATTGAAAAACATCTATAAAGCTTTGAGGAATGGCGGAAGAATAGTCCTGCAGTTTGGCGGGAAAAATAATGCCCACCAAGTGGTGGATGCTTTTGAAAAAGTGATCAATGAACAAAAATATTCACCATATTTCAATGATATGGAATTCCCCTGGAGTTTTCTTACGGTTGAAGAATATAAACTTCTGCTCATTGAAATTGGTTTTACCAAGGTGGATGTATTCATGTCCCAAAAGAATGCAATCCTTAATGGTAAACAGGAACTGGAAGGCTGGATCCGCTCCACTTGGACACCTTATCTATCGAGGCTTCCAGAAGATAGCATTGATTCTTTTGTTAGGGAAGTTATAGAATGTTTCTGCCATGAGAACAAACCCAGTAACAAAGGTCAATTTGAGGTAGAAATGTTTCGATTGAATGTTTTTGCGAGAAAAAGTTAAGTTGTGAAAAAAGTTTTGTTATTTCTTCCCCAGGGTTTTGAGGAGGTAGAGGCCTCGGCCTTTATCGACGTCTGCGGCTGGTCGAGGGTGGTTAAGGATGTTTTAGATGAAATTTAAAATAAGCTTATTAAGCTTTATCATTGCATTTTCAAGCCTGCATTTCTGCTTTGCTTTGACAAAGTATGACATTAAAGCAAAAATGGACACGACCAATCAACTATTTTCAGGAACTCAACAGGTTATTTATACGAATACCTGCAGTAATGAGCTTAGCGAAATGTATTTAATCCTCTTCCCCAACTTAATGACGGATAAAAATCCTTATATTTCAGAATTATCCAATGATTATGGTTACTTAGAAGGATTTGATCCGGCCTGGTTAAAAATTGACGGCATTAGTAATATTTCCGGGCAGCCGATGCAGTATGAATACGTGAAAGCGCCGGCGACTATATCAAAATATTCTTTGGATAAAGTCCTTTTGAAAGGTAACTATTCAGGTGTACTAATAATCCCCATACTTTAGTATGGGGATTCTATGTAGAACAGCTACTGATTTTTTGGCTTTTAAATTGCTTTAATCCCCTCAAATGCCCGAAGAAAATATTATATCCGTATTAAATGACATATTAGCAAAAGCAATTGACGAAAAAGCTTCAGACATCCACATTGAACCAATGGAAAATGATATAAGAATCCGCTTTCGCGTGGACGGACTGCTTAAAGGCGCTGATAAAATTTCAAAAACAAACCATTCGGCATTAATATCCCGCATAAAAATCATTTCCGGATTGGACATCGCGGAAACACGCCTGCCGCAGGACGGAAGAATAGAATTTAATGGGCATGATATGCGGGTTTCAACTATTCCAACAATAAATGGAGAAAAAGCGGTATTAAGACTGCTCGAACGGAAAAAAGTTTTATATTCTTTAGACGAGCTGGGCATGGATGCCGACAACCTTTTAATCTATCGCAAACTGATTGCTAAAAAAAGCGGAATAATTTTGATAACCGGACCCACCGGCTCCGGTAAAACTACCACCCTTTATGCGACGCTTAAAGAAATTAACAATGCAGAAAATAATATTGTGACAATTGAAGATCCAGTAGAATATAAATTCCCAGGGATAAACCAGATACAAATTAATAATAAAGCGGGAATCACTTTTCCAAAAATGCTGAGGTCAGTGCTAAGGCAGGATCCTGATATTATTTTTATCGGCGAGATAAGGGATGTTGAAACAGCTCGAATCGCCGTACAAGCCGCGCTCACCGGACATCTGGTCTTTGCCACCCTCCATACAAAAGATGCTGCCTCCTCAGTTATCAGGCTGTCTGAAATGGGGATTGAGGAATACTTATTAAAGGACTGCATCCTTGGCGCGGTTGCCCAGCGGCTAATAAGAATCAAACCCTCTGGCAGGCGCGCGATATTTGAAGTGATGCTTGGGAGCAGTCCGCAAAAAGACATGAAAACTTTGGCAGAAAACGCAATGAAATTAATAAGCAGAGATGTAACTACAAAGGAAGAAGTGCAGAAAGTTTTGGATTAGCTGGTTCCTGAAGTCCCTGAGGATCCTGATGACCCCGAGGCTCCTGCTAATCCGAAGGCGCTCATAAGTGATGATGCCATGCTAATAATCCTATTAAACAATTGCGGGATAATATTATCAAGAGTAATTGCCTGGCAACGGTGGCAGCGAGTGCAGATTTTAAAGCTAATCTTTTTAGGATTACAGCTTTTAGTTTTATAAAAAACACAAGCGAGATTTTGTGCTACTGATTCGGGATCCTTTACTTTTGTAATTTCCAAAGCAAAACACCTCTCATATTACTATCGTCTTGCAAAACACAAAATTTCAAGTTATTCTGTAATTGATGGAAATTATCCGATCAATACTTTTTTACCTGTTTGTTGCATTAAGTTTCATTTTTGGAACTTTACTAACGGTCATTATAGCACTCTTTGAGAAAAATCAAACCAAATCTTTTCAGCGCTCTGCAAAAATTTGGGCAAAGCTTTTGGCGTTTTTAAGCGGCATCCCGGTTTCAATAGAAGGGGACATCCTAAAAAACGAAGCCTTTATTTTGGCCTCAAACCACCAAAGCTATGCGGACGTCTTGCTCCTCCTGGCATATTTGCCGGCGCATTTCCGTTTTATCATAAAAAAAGAATTATTCAAAATCCCGTTTTTCGGCTGGTATTTAAAAAAGGCAGGGTTTATTTCTGTTGACCGCGGCTCGAGCGAAAAAGCGCACAAATTATTCTCTGAAGCGCAGGACATAATAAAATCGGGGGAAAATATTTTGATATTTCCAGAAGGAACCAGGAGTAATGATGGTCAGCTCCAGCCGTTTAAAAGGGGAGCTCTCCTTTTAGCCTTTAAATCCAAAGTAAAAGTAATTCCAATTGCCATTTCCGGGAGTTTTAATATTTTACCGCCAAAAAGTTTATTTTTTCGGGTTGTCCCAGTAAAGCTAAAAATAGGGGAGCCTGTGTCATTAGAGAGATTTGGCAGCAAGTTTGAAGAAGCGGCTGATTACATCCACACTCAGATCAAAAACATGCTTTAAATGCTTCTGAAATATGGTCCACACCAAAGAGTTTTATTTTTTGTTTAGTTAATTGCTTAAAATTCCTGTTTGGAATAACCGCGGATTTAAAGCCGAGCTTCTCTGCTTCTTTTACCCTTGATTCAATTTGGCTGACCGCCCTTATTTCGCCGGCCAGCCCGATCTCGCCGATTATAATTATTTCCTGGCCAATCGGCTTGTTCAAATAACAGGAGGCAATTGAAAGCGCCATCGCAAGGTCAACGGCCGGCTCATATGCCTTAATCCCGCCGGCGGCATTAAGATAAATATCCTGGGAGCTTAGGCCTAAATTCATTCTTCTTTCTAAAACAGCAATAACAATTGAAGCCCTGTTATAGTCAACGCCGACAACCGCTCTTCTTGGCGCGGCTAAATATGTTTTTGAGGTCAAAGCCTGGATTTCCAAAAGCAAAGCTCTTGATCCTTCAATTATTGGAACCACCGCCGATCCGCTTTGCCCGCTGGGTCTTTCAGAAAGTAGCATTTCAGACGGATTTTTTACCGGGATCAGCCCTTTTTCTTTCATTTCAAAAATTCCGGTTTCATTTAATGACCCAAAACGGTTTTTTACCGCGCGCAAAATTCTAAACTGCTTATGCATATCGCCTTCAAAATAGAGAACCGTGTCAACAATGTGCTCTAATATTTTTGGCCCGGCAATGTTTCCTTCTTTTGTCACATGTCCCACTATAAATACAGGGATGTGGCGATTTTTTGCTATTTTTACAAGATAAGCGGCGCAGTCCCTTACCTGAGAAACTGATCCGGGAGCCGCGGGAATGTCGTCGCGGAATACGGTTTGGATTGAATCAATTATGAGGAGCTGGGGCTTGATTTTTTCTATTATTTTTTCAGCCGCGAAAAGGTTGTTCTCTGGGAAAATATTTAAAGTGGTTGATAGGGCGCCCAGCCTTTCGGCTCTTAACCGTATTTGTTTTGCCGATTCTTCTCCCGATACGTATAAAACATTTTCTTTAAAAGAATTTGCCGCCTGCAGCATCAAAGTTGATTTTCCAATCCCCGGCTCCCCCCCAAAAAGAACCACCGAGCCCCTGACAATCCCTCCTCCAAGAACTAAATCAAGCTCCTCAATGCCGGAAGAAATGCGATCGTCTTTTTTTAATTCAATATCATTTATGAGCTGGGGCAGAATGTCGTCAGTTTGAAAGTTATAATTTGATTTTTGCGGTTTTACGTTTTCTTCTACCAGGGAGTTCCATGCGTTGCAAGAGGAGCATTGTCCCTGCCACTTTGAATAATCGTTGCCGCATTCCTGGCAGAAAAACCTGGTTTCAAGCTTTGAGGGCATCTGCTTCTTTTAGCTTTTTGGCAGAAAAGGATAGAAGGCCTTTTTTAAAGTCAACAATAATGGACATGCCGGGAGTAAATTTCCCTTTTAGCACTTCTTCTGAAAGGGGATCTTCGATATGATTCTCAATAGTTCTTCTTAAAGGTCTTGCCCCCATTTTTGGGTCAAAAGCGGTATCAATCAGGAAGGCTTTTGCTTTTTCAGACACTTTTATTGACAAATCTTTTTCCGAAAGCCGCTGGTTTAAATCTTTAATCATTATATCGATTATCGAACCGAGGTCTTCTTTTGAAAGCGCCCTAAAAACAACAATCCCGTCAACCCGGTTAAGAAATTCAGGGCGAAAAGATTTTTTAACTTCATCCATTATTTTTTCTTTCATCCTGTCATAGCTGGCAAGGGCGTCATTTTTTGCGTTAAAACCGCTGGCAAGGGCGTCATTTTTTGCGTTAAAACCGATGCCGGATTCTTTTCTGATAATGTCGGCGCCTGTGTTTGATGTCATTATTATTACCGTATTTTTGAAGTCAACTTTTCTCCCTTGCGCGTCGGTTGCCTGTCCGTCATCAAGTATTTGCAATAGCGTGTTTAAAACATCACGATGCGCTTTTTCTATTTCGTCAAAAAGAACAACGGAATGGGGGCGGCGCCTTACAGGTTCCGTCAATTGCCCCCCCTCGCCAAACCCGACGTAGCCGGGAGGGGATCCCAAAAGCCGCGAAACCGTGTGGGATTCCAAATATTCGGACATATCAATCCGGATCATCGCGTCAGTATCACCGAATAAAAATTCCGCCAGCTGTTTGGCAAGCTCAGTTTTTCCGACTCCGGAGGGGCCAAGAAAAATAAATGAGCCGATGGGGCGGCGGGGATCCTTGAGCCCTGCCCGCGCGCGGCGGATT
>WPAF01000029.1 GCA_009772965.1 Candidatus Saganbacteria bacterium | reverse complement strand
CAGAGAAAAAAACTCCACCCCATCGAGTTTGCAGCCTGGATGCATAATCAATTTATCAATATTCATCCCTTTGTAGACGGGAACGGACGGGTCGCGCGACTGCTTATGAATCTGTCGCTTCTTCGTGCTGGATATGTTATTACCATCATCCCGCCCGTCATACGTTCTGATTACATAGAAATCATCAGAACTGCCCAAAAGAGTGACGACCCTAAACCCTTTTATGACCTTATTTCCAACCTTGTCTGGGAAGCGTTAAAAGAACAATTAAGGTTAATAAAGGGCAAAAAATAAATCTTTAAGAAGGAGTTTATGTTTTATCTCTCCAGCGATATCATGCCGATAGACTGCACTTTTACCTGCGGGACAATTTCATTGTAAGATAAGACCGCGACATCTGGATAACTTCTTTCAATGAATCTTTTAAAATGGGGGCGGAGGCGGGGAGAGCCGAGGATAACAGGGGACAACTTCATCCTTCTAAAATTTGACATATGCTTTTGTATCTGCAAAAGGATCCTTTCCCCAATATTGGGGTCAACCGCCAAAAAAGAACCATATTCTGACTGGTGTATCGCCCCAATAAGAGTTTCTTCAAGCGATGGATCAATGGTTACAACAGTTGTGACGCCCTCTTTATCTGTATAAGTTTCACATATCTGCCGCGCGAGTGACTGCCTTACATACTCGGTTAAAACATTTACATCCCTTGATAAATGGGCGTAATCAGCCAAGCGTTCCAAAATTGTCGAGAGGTCCCTTATGCTTACCCTCTCCCTTACTAAAAGCTGGAGCACCTTATGGACTTGTCCCAGAGAAAGCATATCAGGAATCAGTTCGCGCACAATTGCCGCGTTGGTATTTTTTACAAGCTCGATCAGCGACTGCACATTTTGCCGCGTCATTATTTCATCGGCAAAACGCTTTATTATTTCCGTAAAATGAACCGCGATAACATCAATTGGATCCTGTGAAGCGATATTTAATTTTTGCAGTTCAGGCAAGAATTCATCGGGAACCCATGTGGTATGTTCTCCGCTTACCGGATCGCGCACTTCATTGCCGGTCATTTTCTTTTGTTTGATATCTGCCAGCCGCAAATTTACCCTATGGTGCCCCACATATGCCTCTCCGGTTGAAACTTTGGATCCTCTGATTTCAATCACATAATGATTGGGAGGCAGGGACAAATCATCCATTACCCTGACGCCGGGAATTACAAAACCAAGTTCCTGCCCGATCTGGTATCTTATCAAAGTTATTCTTTCTAAAAGCGGGCCGCGCTGGGAAGGATCAATTAGCGGGATAAGGTTTCTCCCTGTTTTAAGAGATAACGGATCAAGGCCTAGAGTTCCTAAAATACTTTCAGGCTTTTTTAAAACATCTTTGCTTCCAACTTCGTCTTTTAACATTTTTGCTTCTTCATGCTTGCTTTGCGATTGGATCAGCACCAGGGCTAAAGCCCCGGAAAATCCGGCAAGCATAAGAAAAGGCATTGTTGGAAGGCCAGGAACCAGAGCAAAGGCGGAAAGTATAAGAGCTACAAAAGCAAACGCCCTTGGCTGGGCAAAAACCTGAACCCCGACATCTGTTCCCAAACTTGTTTCAGATGTTGACTTTGTAATAACCAAGCCGGTGGCAACCGAAACTAGAAGCGCAGTTAATTGGGAAGCTATTCCCGCGCCAACCGTGAGCAGGGCATATGTTGTCAGCGCTTCCATAATTCCCAAACCGAGCTGGAGCCAGCCGATAAGCAAACCCCCGATAATGTTTACAATAACAATAATGATGCTGGCGATGGAATCGCCCCTTACGAATTTATTGGCGCCGTCCATGCTTCCAAAAAAGGTTGCCTCAGCTTCTATTTTTTTTCTTCGCGCCCTTGCTTCGTTGGCGTCAATCAGCCCTGCGTTTAAATCTGCGTCAATTGACATTTGTTTCCCGGGCATGGCGTCCAAAGTAAATCTGGCCGCAACTTCCGCTACTCTTTCTGAACCTTTGGTAATAACCACAAACTGGACAATTGTAATAATCGCGAAAACAATTACCCCGACAATATAGTTTCCCCCGACAACCACTGTTCCAAAAGCATTAACCACTTGTCCGGCATAGGCGTTTAATAAGAGCAGCCTTGAGCTGGCGATGTTTAACGAAAGCCTGAACAAGGTAACCACAAGCAGAATTGACGGCAGGGTTGCAAGCTCCAGCGGCTCTTTTAAGTACATAACAACCAAAAGCAAAACTAAAGAAAAAGCAATGTTGATTGTAAAAAGTATGTCGAGCATAAACGGGGGCAGGGGAATAATAATTAGCGCAATAATTCCGACAAGAATTATTGCCATAATCATGTCGGAAGCCGAAAATAAGTTCTTAAAATTCTTTACATCAAATTCCGGTAAAGCCATGCCTGTATTCTACCTCATATATTTATTAAGCCGCCACTCTTTTTTTGCTTTTCTTTAATTTATACACATATGCCAAAATTTCAGCCGCCGCCTTATACAGCTCTCTCGGGATTTCCTGCCCAACCGCGGTTGTATGGTAAATAGATTGCGCCAAAGGTTTATTCTCAATTATTGGGACATTGTGTTCTTCTGCGATTTTTTTAATTTCTTCCGCGTGCAGCCTTTGTCCCTTTGCCAAAACTTTTGGCGCCCTTGATTTCCCCTGGATGTACTGCAGGGCAACCGCCAAGTGGGTCGGGTTAGTCACCACAACGTCGGCTTTTGGGACAGATGCCATCATCCTCTGCTGAGCCATTTGGCGCTGGAGTTCCCTTATCCTCTGCTTGATTAGGGGATCTCCCTCAAGGCGCTTATATTCTTCTTTTATTTCCTGCTTGGTCATCCGCAAATTTTTCATATATTCAAAGCGGCGGTAAAAATAATCAAGAATCGCGATAGCAATATAAAAAAGCCCAACCCTCATAGCCACCTTATAAGCGATACTGCCGCCCAAGACCAAGGCATCCCAGGGCTGGCTATTTATAAGCATAACCAAAAACGGCAAATCTTCTTTTATCGCCATCCAGGTAATGTAAAAAACTATCAAAATTTTAACTATTGATTTAATTGTTTCCACAAGGCCCTGCATGGAAAATATTTTTTTAAATCCTTCCATGGGGTTTAATTTTTCTATCTTTGGGGATAAAGGGTCAAAAGAAAAGACAAACCCCGTTTGAATCGCTTCCGCGATAAGAGCGGCAAAAAAGCCAACCGCAAAAATCGGACCGACCGCAAAAGCAAACCCCCTGGCAGAAACCAAGAACGCGTAACCGACAATGGACAATGAAAACTCATTGGCAAAAGAGGGGATCAGGTCAAAAAGAGTGGTGCACATGCCAACCAGCTCTTTCCACATAAATTCCCCTGTGTACCTGAATAAATAATAAGTCAGTAAAAGCAGGATCGCGGTTGTGATTTCCTTGCTTTTTGCGACTTGGCCTTTTTCTCTCGCTTCACGCAGGCGATGAGGAGTAGGTTCTTCTGATCTTTCTCCGCCTTCTTCACCCATATTATCTTAACGCTCCTAATATTTTTAACGCTTCTTCTGCCATAACCGCCAAAAGACCGCCTATATATTTTGTCATAATCGGCAGGATAAATAAAATTCCGACCAAGCCCAAAGCCGGCTTTACCTGGAAGCCCAGCATAAACACGTTTACCTGCGGCGCTACCCTTGAAACTATTCCAAAAGCAAAATCCGAAAGAAATATAATCAGAATAATTGGCCCGGCAAGCTGGATTGCGATAGACCATAAGATTGTCCCCAAAGAAATTATTTCACTTAAAAATTTTGGGGAAGTTATGTTTATCGAGCCGCCAAGCGGAATCAACCTGAAGCTTTGATGGATTATTGATAAAAGCATATGATGCCCGTTAAAAATAACAAACAAGGTTAAAGCCATGGTTAAAATAAACCTTCCAACAATTGAAATGTTGGCTCCAAATATCGGGTCAAACGATTGGGCGACAGATAGGCCCATTTGAAGGTCTATGAGCTCGCCCGCGGCCTGAACGGCAATAAATATAATATTAACCGCGAAGCCGAGTATTATTCCTAAAGTAGCTTCAGTTAATACTGCCAGGAAAAAAGAAATAGTTGAAGAAGGAAAATTTGAAACCGGGATAACAAACCACATCAGCGCGGTAATCCATATTATAATCGCTGTTTTGCCAAGCGATGGGATGGAGCGGGCGGAAAATAGGGGTGCTGTGGAAAAAAGCCCGGAAATTCTTGCTAAAATTAAAAGAAAAACTTCAATTTGCGGAAGGGTTATTATCATCTAACCATCCCTGGAATTCCCGCCCATAAAGAAGATGTAAAATCAACCATCAGCGAAATCATCCAGGGAGAAGTAAATGCAACCATGAGCAGGACAACGATAACTTTGGGGACAAAGGTTAAGGTTTGTTCTTGTATCTGCGTTACCGCTTGAAAGAGCGAAATGATAAAACCAACCAGAAGCCCAACCCCCACCGCCGGCAAGGACAAAAGTAAAATTAAAATTACTCCCTGATATATTACTTGGACTACAAAATCTTGTCCCATTACCTAAAACTCATTAATAGGCCGCGGGTAATTAAATTCCACCCGTCGACTAAAACAAAAAGCAAAATTTTAAACGGCAGTGAAACCATGACCGGCGAAAGCATAAACATGCCCAAAGAAAGCAAAATGTTGGCTACTACCAAATCTATTATTATGAAAGGGATAAAGAGCAAAAAGCCGATCTGAAAAGCGGTTTTTAGCTCCGAAATCATAAATGACGGGATTAGCACATAGGTTGGCACATCTTCGGCTTTGGTTGGAGGGGTAATCCGGGCAAACTGGACAAATAGGGCAAGATCTTTTTCTCTTGTCTGCCTTAGCATAAATTTGCTTAAAGGCTTCATGCCGGCTTCAAAGGCCTTGACTTCAGTTAATTTTCCCTGCTGGTACGGCAAGTAAGCGACGGTATTTATTTCAGTAAGCACCGGCGACATTACAAAAACTGTCATAAAAATCGCAATCCCGATAAGGACAGAGTTTGGCGGTATTTGCTGGGTGCCGATCGCTGTCCTTAACAGCGAAAAAACTATAACAATCCTTAAAAAGCTTGTGACTGACACTAAAAAAAATGGGGCCAGGGAAATTACGGCAATAGATAAGATCATCTGTACAGACGATGAAAACTGGGGGGAAGCCATTACCTGGTTAAGGTTTAAAGATCCGGCCATGCTCCTTGCTGGAGCGGCAAAAGCCGCGGCAGATAAAAACAGCAGGATAAAAAAAACAATCCTTTTCATTATTTTTCCCCGGGCTTGTCAATAAGCGTGATATTTTTGTTGCTTACGCCGATTATATATTCCTTGTTTTTTATTTCAACCTGGTAAATAGTAACTTGCGGCTCCAGACCCATGCGGTCGATAATTTTCAAATTATTTCCCTTTGATGACGTGCTGAGCCGCGGAAAAACATACTTCGCGGAAAAATATATCAGAGCCAGGACAATTGCAAAAGAAAATGCTATCTGAATAATATAACCAAAGGTGACAATCGGTGTTTTTTGCAGGGCTAATGCTTCGTATGTCATATTATTTATTTAATAAGATATTGGTAATTCTTAAACCATATTTGTCGTCAACCGCGACCACTTCACCCTGGGCAACCAGCTGTCCTCCGACTTTAAGATCCAGCGGTTCCCCGGCAAGGCGATCGAGCTCAATTATAGATCCTTCCGACAGCTCAACAAGATCTTTAAGGTTTAGCTTTGAGTGCCCAAGCTCAACCGTTACCTCAAGCGGGATCTCTGACAGGGTTTTTTCAGATATTTGCAGGCCGTGCCCTTCATCTGCCAATTCGGGAAAATGAACTTTTTTTACTTCCATTTATATGTCCTCCTTATTTTCTTCTTCCGGCAATTCCAGGTCTTCTTCGGGGAATTTAAATTCAGATTCCTCATCCGGCGATTCATCTAAGCTTTCTTCTTCAAGCGGTTCTTCGTTTTCTTCTTCAGTTTCTTCTTCCAATGCTTCTTCGTCTTCAGTAAAATCTTCTTCTGATTCCTCATCAAGATCCTCAGATTCTTCATCTGTTAGCTCTTCTTCAAGGTTTTCTTCTCCTGTTTCTTCTCCAACTTCATCTTCAGGCAGTTCCTCATCGGCCAACTCTTCATCCGTAAACTCATCTTCTTTGAATTCCTCAGTTTCTTCTTTTTCAACGGGAATTTCTTCTGGTTTTTCTTCACTTTTTACTTCAGCCATTATAGGGGGAGCAACCTTAGCTTCTTTTTCTATCCCTACAATTCGGGCGGCAAACTTGCCGTTAACCACTCCCGGCTGGGCAAAAATAAATTTGCCGTTGTCAGAAAGCTTTATTTGGATCGCGCTGTTAATTGAATTATCGAGCGACACGACATCGCCAATTTCAAGCGAGTAGAGTTCGCTTCCTGTAAGTTTGGTTTTGCCCAAAAGGCAGGCAATCGGTATTTCGGTTGAGTTTAATATTTCATTTTGAAGTTTATTAATAGGCAGCGCTTTTGGCTTTTCAGACAGCTTAATTTTCTTTAAAAGATATTTTATCAAGCTTCCGGAATAGCCGATAATTATTTTTCCCTGCGCTTCGCCGATTTGGACTTCTACCAAAAAATAAACAAATGTGGAGGAAGAATTGATGTACGGGTTGGGAGAGAAATTTGGCGAACCAACGCATTCAAAATCCAAGTCCTGAATTGTCTGTTTTAGTGATAGTTTTGCTGAATTGGAAATAAATTGGTAAAAAGGGGATTCAAGGACGATTTTTTCGGCTTCAGTCAGCTCAATTGAAGGATTTTTTGTGTCTTTGGCTCCAAGGCAGCCGTTAATAATTGAATTTACCAATGACAAATCGATCGCGAAATTTATTTCATCATGGAATTCAATTATCTCAATCCGCCCCTGAAGGATCGGGGCGTTAAAGCTTTTTAAAAAATTACCATAAGTTCCCTGGAAAGCTTCAATCAAATAAAGCTCCCCGTTCATTTTTAAACCGACTTTTATATTATCCAGCAGGTATTCCCCGAATTTATAATGGAGAAGATGGGCAGCTTTAAATTCTTCATCTGAGAGGCGGTCAAAGCCGTAAAGCCCGACTTTTACTTTTTTAACAAGAGATTTGGGCGGATTATAATTAGTCCAATCTCCCAAAGCCGGAGCAAGCTTTAACGACCTTTTTTGCGGGGTCATTTCGGGCTTAGATCTATCTGCCATTAATTATCCTATTTTGCTTATAAATTGCGAAATAATATCCGATGCCATCCTGACAATTGTTAAGTTTCCGCTCATGGCTCTTTGGATTCCCATTGCGTCAATGCTCTCTCCCAAGTAAAAAACATTTGACTGTTCAATTTGGCCGGCAGCTAATGTTCCGGCCGCGCCTCCCGGCGCAAGGGCTGTGGCCGGCGCGCCTGAAGAGTAGGATTCGGCAAAAGTGGTCCCTGAAACTTGCTTTAGCCCGCCGGAATTTGAAAAATAAGTCAAAGCAACGCGGTATCCGGTAGCGGCGCCGTTGAGCAGCAATTCGCCGTTTGCATTCCAGCTGTAATTGGCATCTGCCCCTGTTAATCCGGAAATGGGGACTACTGATCCAGAGCTGTTTAGACCGTACACCTGCATCCCTGATTCAGTAAGCAAATTTCCCGAAGAAATATAAAACTTTCCGGCTCTGGTGTATTTATAAGTGCTCCCGCCATCATCTGATACTATAAATAAACCTCTCCCGTCAATTGCAAGGTCAATGCTGTTTGCGGCGACAAAAGACCCTTGGGTCATGTCTATGCTTACATCGGCAACTCCAACTCCCTGGCCGAATTGCTTGGGATTGGTGCCTCCCAGGTTGCTAAAAGCTGAGGCGGAAGACCCTTCACTAAGCAAACTTTCAAATATTGACTGGAAAGAAACATCAAGCCTTTTGTAGCCGTTAACAGACATATTGGCAATATTTGACGAGTGGACTTGCAGGGCTGAATTATAAGAAGCGATTGCGTTTTTTGCCTGGTTCATAATATCCAGAAGCATATTAACCTCCTAAGATGTTACAGAAACTAAATTTTCCGGCGGGAGCAGGGTGCCTCCCACATTGATTAAAAGGATGCCCCCATCTACTGATACGCTTTCAACTTTTCCGGAAAACTTTTGGCCGGTAGAAGGATTAACCGCTTCAACCGTTTTTCCGATCAAGTTTGAACGGGCGATCATCTCATAGGCGGGAGAAACGCCGGTAAAAAAAGTGTTTTGTCCCCCGATATCCGAGGGAATATCCACCCCTGTCAGCCCCCCGAAATACGGAGAAACGGAAGAAGGAGAACTGGAAAACAAAGATGAACTTCCAAAAGTAGAAGAATCTTTTTTTTCTTCATCGCCAAAAAGTATATCGAAGTCATTCATGTTTTGGGCGAGCATTAAAGCGAAAGAATTTGGATCGGTGTAAGGAGAGCCGGTGCGGGAGAATTTTGATACATCAATAGTCCCAGTGTTTCCATATGAGCCGAAATTAACCGCGGGATTTGGTATGATTGCCATCTTTTACCTCCACGACTTTAATATCTTTAAGGGATATTTTAGCACTTTTTAATGCCGATTCAAGCTCATAAATATTATCTTCAAGATATTTTTTTGTTTCTATCGATGCCGCGTAAATTTGTATCGAAACCTGCCCGTTTTTGAGGGATAAGGAAAGCATTAATTCCCCCAAGTCTTCGGGTAAAATATTAATTTGGAGCTCGGAATATTGTTTTGTCTTGAGAAAGCTTGCTTTTTCCGCGATCTCGTCAATGATAAACTTTAAATCATTTTTTGTTATTTGTTTTTGCATGAAATTATTTAAGTTTAACGGCAAATTCATTGCTTGCGGCAGGGGAAGATTGTTTGATGCGTTTTGATTTTTTTGCTTTTGCAAAGATTCCGGCTTATTGGCAATGGGCGGCTGTTTGGGTGTATCATTTTCGTTTTTATCAATTATTTGTTGGTTGCCGGGCTTGTTCTTTGGGTTTTCTTCAATCTTGTTGGATTTAAAATCAAATTCAAACTCAAGCGGAATTATATTGAATGATTTTTCGCTATTCCCCCACGAAGCAAAAAGGGATATCTTTTTCTTTTCTTCAATTAGTTTTTTCGCGGCTTCAAAATATAGGTCAAATGACCCATCGCTTTTTTGGACTGTGTTTTCCCTGGATATGCTGGGGGATTCTGCGGCACTTGCGATTTTATTCACTGTTATTGCGCCCCTCTATAAATTACTATCGAACCAGAAAGCTTAAAACTTGCCGCGGGGGAGATTTGAACTCCCAAGCCTTTTGAGCATACGCACCTCAAGCGTACGTGTCTGCCATTCCACCACCGCGGCATTATTCAGATTAATTCAAAGCGTACGTGCCTGCCTGCCGGCAGGCAGGTCTGCCATTCCACCACCGCGGCACATCGGTTGAAATTAAAACAGGCTCTTGCCGACATATTATATATGATACAACTTGATATGAAAATTACAACCGGTTTATTGCAGAAACTCAGGAGCCATTATTGGGGTGGGAGAGCCCAAAAAATACAATCAGATGCCTGGGGGAGATATTCTAAAGTGCCGCGGCAATATGAATTGAGTTCTGTTTATTATTTTTCAAGAGCAATTAAAAATGTAGAAATATGCGGGGATGCGCCGGCATGTTTAGAAATTGGTCCGGGCAACGGGCATTTATTTGCACAAATTATTCAGCAGCTAAACGAAAAAGGCATTAAACAGTATCATGCAGTTGATGCTTTTGCCGACATTGATCCCTGGACAGTTGGGAAGGCGAAAACATATGGAATAGAAATAATTAGACATCGGGTATCAAGCGTAGAGTTACCCCGCCAGCTAGACGGTAAAATTGCTTTTGTTTGGTCAATATTTTCCACTTTTTTTGAAGAACCGCATAAAGTGTTGGAAAATATAAGGCGGGTTTTATCTCCCGGCGGGATAGCTTATATAGTTGATATCCACCCGAATGATCCCTTTCAGGTGGCCGCAGTAAAACATATTCTGGCAATAAATGCCCTATGTGAAGCGCTTAACTTAAATGATGAAATATCAAAAGAAGACTGGAATGCGGTTTTACCGATACTTAGGCAATTTGGCTGTTTTGAAGGATTTTTAAAAATAGAGGCCCTGGCTGCACCACGCACGATTTTAGAAGATATGGAGCGGGTTTTTAGGGGAAATATTGAAGAAGCCCTGGCGCTTGTTTATCCTCCAGAGAATCCATTTAATTATTGCGGCTGGGAAAATTGTATCCGCTTACTTGGCGGGCTGGAGATAATATTTTCTCTTTATAGCGATGAGGGAGGGCATCCGACAGTTTTATTTTTAAGAAAGGACAAAACCGTTTCATTCCAAAACTATTAAATTTTGCTTTTCAATCAAAGGTTGGACTATTTCTTCAAGATGCATCCCGCGCGAACCCTTTATTAAAACCCTATCGCCTGATTTAATGATTTCTTTTAATTTAATTGCCGCATCCTGGTTGTTTGGGAAATGATAATCCGCTTTTATTTCTTTTGATAAGGCGCCGACAGAAATTATTTTATCTATGCCAAGTTTCCTGGCAAACTGCCCGATCTTTTTATGGGCTGGTTTCGCGGTTTTGCCAAGCTCAAGCATATCTCCCAGCACCGCGATTTTTCTGCCTTTAAGGGAGGCAAGCACGCTTAATGCCGCTTTCATTGATTGCGGGTTGGCGTTGTAAGTGTCATCGATTATTTTTACTTTATCTTCGCGGTTAAATACAATAAATCGTTTGCTTGAGGGGACAAAGCTTTCAAGTGCGGATTTAACTGATGCTTTTTTTACATTAAATAAATTTGCAACTGCAATCGCGGCAAGCGCGTTATAAATATTATGCTCGCCCGGAAGTGATAATTTTATCCCTTTCAAGTCTTTTGGCGTTATGTCGGCTTTTTCAATTATCCCAAAAGTGATAATTTTAGCGCCGTTTTTTCGCGCCCCGGATTTTAAATGCTCAAAAAATTCGTCATCCTGGTTGATAATTGCAAAATCCCCGTTTTGGAGATTCTTAAATATTTCCGACTTTGCTTTTGCGGTGTTCTTTAGATTTTTTAAAAACTCAAGATGCGCTTCCCCGATATTTGTAATAACTGCGATATGGGGCTTTACAATGTCGGCTAATTCCGCAATTTCCCCCAAATCCTGCATAGCCATTTCAATTACCGCCGCTTCATGCTTTTTATTCAGCTTAAGAAGGGTTAGGGGGACGCCGATTTCGTTGTTTAAATTCTCCTCGTTTTTTAAAACATTAAATTCTTTTGATAAGATCGCGGCAATTATATCTTTGGTGGTAGTTTTTCCTGAGCTTCCTGTTACGCCGATTATTGGGAGTTTAAATTTATTTCGGTGATGTTTCGCGATATCCTGCAGGGCGGTAAGAGTGTTTTTTACTTTAATAAAAGCACAGCCGTTTATATTCGCGTCAGGATGCGCGTTTGAAAACAACACGCAAACTGCGCCTTTTTTTATAGCTTCTATTATATGGTTATGCCCGTCAAACTTTGGGCCGGCAAGCGGGATAAAAAGCTCGCCTTTTTTTGTTGTGCGGGAATCAGTTGAAACGCCTTTTATTTTTTGACTGCCTGAAACCAGCTCCCCGTTTACGGCTTTTGCTATTTCAGCGGCAGTAAACATTATTTTACTTCAGCTGATTCAAGAAATGCTTTGTTTGATTTAAATTGCTGGAGCCGAACAATTAATTGCTCGGTTGCATCGGTTGATTCATAGGAGTCCAAAATTTTTCGCAAAAGCCGAACTTTGCTAAGCTCCTGCTCGGTTAAAAGGAGCTCTTCTTTCCTGGTTCCCGACATTTTAATATCAATTGCCGGAAAAATCCTTTTGTCGGCTAATTTTCTGTTTAAATGAAGCTCCATATTGCCTGTCCCCTTAAACTCTTCATATATAATGTCGTCCATGCGGGAGCCGGTTTCAACTAACGCAGTCGCGACGATAGTTAAACTTCCGCCTTCTTCCATATTTCTCGCGCCGCCGAAAAATCTTTTTGGCCGGTGCAGGCAGGTTGGGTCAAGGCCTCCTGATAATGTCCTTCCTGAGGGAGGAGTGACAAGGTTATAAGCGCGGGCAAGGCGGGTAATTGAATCAAGCAGAACCACCACATCTTTTTTAGCTTCAACCAAGCGTTTGCAGGATTCAAGCAAAAGCTCTGCAATATGGATGTGCGATTCCGGCGGCTCATCAAAAGTAGAATATACTACTTCGCCTTTCACCGATCTTCTCATGTCGGTTACTTCTTCGGGACGCTCGTCAACCAATAAGACTTTTATTATAGTTTCGGGGTTATTGGTGGCAATGCTGTTCGCGATATTTTTTAAAATGGTTGTTTTTCCCGCCTTGGGAGGAGATACAATCATAGCGCGCTGGCCGTTTCCAATAGGGGACAATAAATCAATAAGCCTTGCCGCCATTGGGCAGCCGGCAAATTCCAAAACATATTTTTTGTCGGGAAATATGGGAGTGAGATTATCAAAATAAGCCCGATCTCTTGCCTGCTCCGGATTTGTGCTGTTGATAGCTTCGACTTTAAGCAAGCTAAAATATTTTTCGCCTTCTTTGGGCTGGCGGATTTGTCCCTGCACCAGATCTCCGCTCATCATTTCAAACCTTCTTATCTGCGTTTGCGAAACATAAATATCTTCCCTGCTTGGCAAATATCCTTTTGTCCTTAAAAATCCGTAATTTTCCGGCATTATCTCCAAAATACCTTTCGCGAAAATATTACCGTTGTTCGCGGTTTGGGTTTCAAGGATTTTAAAAATCAGGTCATGCTTTTTAAGCGGTTTGTATCCTATAATATTTAATTCCTTTGCTATTTCATATAATTCCTGCAGTGTCTTTCCTTCCAGTTCTACGATATCCATTTTTTCCTCCTTAATGTTTTTGCCGAGACGGAGAGTCGAACTCCGATGGGATTGCTCCCACTACAACCTGAATGTAGCGCGTCTGCCAATTCCGCCATCTCGGCAACATCATGCGCGCCTGCCTGCCGGCAGGCAGGTCTGCCATTCCACCACCGCGGCTTAAAAATGCCGACGGCCGGAGTTGAACCGGCAAGAGGGTAAACCTCATTCGCTTTTGAGGCGAACGCGTCTGCCAATTCCGCCACGTCGGCAATTTATACTTCTGTAAAAATCCCCATTTTTCGATATTTTTGGTAACGATGTGAGATAAGTTCCCCATGGGATAATTTCTTTAGTTCATCAATATGCTTTATGACAGCGGCTTTGATATTTTGCGCCGCCTGCTCGCAATTGTTGTGAGCGCCGCCGATTGGTTCTTTTATTATCTCATCAATTATGCCTAATTCCAAGAGGTTCTTTGCAACCAGCTTGCTTTTTTCCGCGGCTTCAGGCGCACGGCCGGCATCCCTAAACAAAATGGAAGCGCAGCCTTCGGGTGAAATTACGGAATAAATTGAAAACTCGAGCATTAAAACTTTGTTTCCCATCCCAATGCCCAGCGCGCCGCCGCTTCCGCCTTCACCGGTTATTACTGTGACAAAAGGGACGGTAAGGGCAATCATTTCCCGCAGGTTTTTCGCGATTGCTTCCGCCTGCCCGCGCTCTTCGGCTCCAATTCCGGGATACGCCCCGGGAGTATCGACAAATGAAATAATCGGCTTATTAAACCTGGCGGCAATGCGCATTAAGCGCAGGGCTTTCCTATATCCCTCGGGGTTTGCCATGCCAAAATTCCTTGAAATTAATTCTTTTGTGGCGTGTCCTTTTTGGTGGCCGATTACCACTACGGATTTGCCGTTTAATTTTGCGATCCCGCCGACCATGGCTGGGTCATCTGAAAAATTCCTGTCACCATGGAGCTCCACAAAATCAGTAAAAACAAGATTAATATAATCAAGCATGGTGGGGCGCATGATGTGGCGCGCGACCTGCACGACTTGTATGGGAGTGAGATTTAAAAAGATTTCTTTTCTCATGGTTTCAATGCGTTTCTTAAGCATCAGGATTTCGTCAGTCATGCTGATTTCTGAAATCTTTTTTAGGTGCTCAATTTTCTTAAACAATTCGGTTAGGGGCTTTTCAAATGCTAAAAGGTTTATTTTTTCCGCCATTTACTGCTCCGCAAAGAAAGTTAATATTTTCGTTAAAACTTCTTTCATGTTTTTTCTTTCGCAAACCGCATCTATCATCCCGTGTTTTAATAAAAATTCGGAGCGCTGGAATCCCGGAGGAAGCTTTTGCCGCAAAGTTTGCTCGATTACCCTTGGCCCCGCAAAGCCGATCAGGGCGTTTGGCTCGGCAATATGGATATCTCCGAGCATCGCGAAGCTTGCGGTTGTTCCGCCGGTTGTGGGATCGGTTAATACTACAATAAACGGCAGGCAAAATTCGCGGAGCCGCTCCAGGGCGGCGGAAGTTTTGGCCATTTGCATAAGCGACATGATGCCTTCCTGCATGCGGGCGCCGCCGGAAGCGGTAAAAACTAAAACAGGAAGCTTGTGCTCAATCGCGTATTCAACCTGCCTGGTAAACTTTTCGCCAACCACCGAGCCCATACTGCCGCCCATAAAAGCAAAATCCATAATTCCAAGAGAGGTTGAAATGCCGCCGATTTTACCCGCGCCCGTAACAATCGCGTCGTTTAATGACGATTTTAAAATTGCGTCTTCTATCCTTTTTTGGTAGGGAACAGTATCGGAAAAGGCAAGAAAATCACAGGATTTAAGGTTTGCGTCAAATTCTTTAAAGGTTCCTTCGTCTATTGTGATTTTCATCCTTTCGCGGGAAGACAGCCTGTAATGGTAGCCGCATTTAGGGCAAACTTTAAGGTTTGCTTCAAGATCCTTATTATAGATAGTGGTTTTACAGCTATGGCATTTGACCCAAAGATTTTCGGGAATATTGAGCCTTTGGGGCTCTTTTTCTTTGTCCCGTTTTTTATTTAGTGAAAACCATTCTTGTATTGAAATTTTTGCCATTTTAAGGTTTGTGGAAAGTTACCGCGCGAAAATCACTTAACGAAAATCACTTTTTGTGGTATCATTATAAAATCAAAAAACAGCATTGTCAACAATGAATTTATAAAAGGAGAAAAAATGGCCAATACAAAGTCAGCGCAGAAAAGGATTTTAAAATCAAAGAGGAATCGTACCAGGAATTTAAAATATAAAGGCAATATTAAAAAACTGGCAAAAGATTTTAAATCTTTTATTTCAAAAAGCAAAGAAGAAGCGGGAAAAGCTTTAAACCTGCTTGTATCAGCAATAGATAAAGCCGCGCTTAAAGGGGTTATCCATAAAAATAAAGCGGCCAGACAGAAATCAAAGTTCCAAAAACGCTTCAATTCAAAATGATCCACATCAGCGCTTTTGCCAAGATCAACCTTTACCTTGAGGTGCTTGGCAGGCGCGAAGACGGCTACCATGAAATCGATTCGATCATGCAGTCGGTTTCCCTTGCGGATGTCATAACGCTTTCAAAAAAAGAAACCGGCATCGAAATTATTTCCTCCGATTTAAGGATTCCCCAGGATAAAAACAATACCGCGTATTTGGCGGCTGAAGTTTTTTTTGATAAGACCGGCCTTCCAGGCGGGATACGCATAGAAATACACAAAAACATCCCAATATCTGCAGGGCTTGCGGGGGGCTCGGCTGACGCGGCGGCTGTGCTTTTTGGATTGAATAATCTTTATCAAACAAAATTATCCGAGTCTGATCTTTTAACTTTGGCGGCGCAAGTAGGGTCTGATGTTTCATTTTGTTTAAAGGGTGGCACTTGCCGGTGCAGGGGGAGGGGGGAGCTGGTTGAAAAAATTAAGGATTTGGAAAAAACCTGGCTTGTTTTGGTTAAGCCCGATTTTGGGATATCAACCAAATGGGTTTACGATAATCTCAATGCGGCATTTATTAAAGAAAAGAGGTTAACTGAAGCCCATATCCCTCTCTCAGCAATACATTTATATAATGACCTGGAAAAAGTAGTTGTCCAGAAATATCCGATAATTGCTGAAATAAAAAAGAAACTGATCCATTTAGGGTGTCTACAGGCGGAGATGTCCGGTTCAGGGCCAACTGTATTCGGGATTGCAAAGGATGAAGACTCGGCAAAAAATATTTTCCAAGAAATGCAAAAAGAATTTCCGCAGACGTTTTTAACGCATTCTGTTAACAACGGGCTACTTACGTAATTTGCCCGCCTGCAGGCAGGCGCAACCCGCGTTACGAGTTGCGGCATTTAGTTGTTCGGCGCTCCATATAATTAACCCCAAAAACTGGACCACTCATTAAGATATGAAAATGGTGCTAAAATTTAATGGGGGGTTCGAAAATGATAAAGAAAAAATTTGGTGCGG
>WPAF01000028.1 GCA_009772965.1 Candidatus Saganbacteria bacterium | reverse complement strand
CCGCACCAAATTTTTTCTTTATCATTTTCGAACCCCCCATTAAATTTTAGCACCATTTTCATATCTTAATGAGTGGTCCAGTTTTTGGGGTTAATTATAAAGTTCACGAATCAAATCATCTAAAATCTAACCATAGGGCGCAAGATGGGTTTTATAGCAAAACCAATACCGCTAATCCAATTATCGCGCAGTAGTAAGCAAATCCGCGCAGACTGAAGCGGGAAATGATTTTCATAAAGAAGAGTATCGCAAGGTAACCGGAAATAAAAGCGGATATTGCCCCTGCTATCAGCGGCCAAACGCTCGCGACTTCTGCAATTTTTCTGGCTTCAAAAACTCCGGCCGCAAGGATGGTTGGAACCGCGAGCAAAAACGAATACTTTGCCGCCAGTTCGCGGCTAAACCCGCGCATTAGGCCAGCTGAAATTGTAGAACCTGAACGCGACAGCCCCGGTGCAATTGCGGCGGATTGGAACAATCCCACAACTATTGAATCCCAAAGATTTAAACTCCCTTCCGCCCTGTTTTTTGGGGGAAATTTTTCGGCAATAAACAATAATGCCGCAGTTAATAATAAAAATCCGCCAACCGCTTTTGGGGATGAAAAAAGCGATTCGAAAAAGTCTGAAAACAACAGCCCGATAATCGCAGTGATAATAAAAGAAACCGCCAGCAAACAGCTTAATTTAAAATAATTGTCCTTTTCAAAAAGTAAAGAGGCCTTTTCTTTTTTGGAAATGATTTTCGCAATGCCTGAAAAGAAACCTTGAAGAATATTTGCTATGTCTTTTCTGAAGTAAATTATAACCGCAAAGGTGGTTGCTAAATGGACGGCTACATCAAACGCAATATTGTGCGGAACTTGAAAAAACTTTTGAAAAATGACCAGGTGGCCGGAAGATGAAACAGGTAAAAACTCGGTGAACCCCTGGATTATTCCCAGCAGGACATATTCCACTATTTACGTTTTTCCCAAAGCACAACTAGCGGGGAAGCAATAAAGATTGAGGAGTAAGTGCCAATTAAGAATCCGACCAAAAGCACCATGCAGAGGTCTTTAAGCGGCTCTCCGCCAAAGAAAAGAAGCGCCAAAACCATTACTACAACTGTTAATACGGTATTAATGCTGCGCGCCATTGTTTCTAAAATTGACTGGTTGACCAATTCGGCAAATTTCTTTTTATGCGCGCCGGGCTTTTTCATATTTTCCCGGATGCGGTCAAAAATGACTACGGTATCATTAATAGAATACCCTAAAATAGTAAGAATGCCGGCGATAAAAGAAATATCCAGGTTGCGGTAAAATAGAGCCATAAATCCCGTGGTAATTATCGCATCGTGTAAAAGGGCAAGCACTCCGGCTGCCGCAAAAATAAACTCAAATCTGAATGAAACATATAAAAGTATTCCAATTGCGGCAATAATCAACGCCAAAATCGCGTGAGTTTTTAGCTCCGCCCCAATAACCGGGCCAACGGTGTCGGCCTCCAAAAGCTCAACCCCGTCAAATTTTTTACCAAGATCCTCAACCACTTTTTTGCGGACTTCCATTTCAAGCGGTTCGCTCTTGATTAAAACGTCTTTTTCGCCGGAGCGCTGAACCATAGCCTCGCCAAGGTTGTTATCTTTTAATATCGCCCTAACCTGCGCCAGGTCTACCTGCTGATTAAACCTTAGGTTGATAAGGGATCCTCCGGTAAAATCAATGCCAAAGTTAAGCATCCTGCCCCGCACCATGCCGTTAAAAACCATAGCGGCAATGCTTGCGGCAATTAACACGCCTGAGATAAGAAACCACAATTTTGATTTCCCTATTATGTTCATTTGTATAACAGCTTTGTCTCCGTGCTGGTCAAGACCTTTCCATCAACCATCATATCCATAAGCATCCTGGTAATAGTTATCGCGGTAAACATTGAAACCAAAATACCAATTGAAAGCGTTATCGCAAATCCTTTGATTGTGCCGGTACCGACAAAAAACAATGTCGCGGCGGCGATAACGGTAGTAACGTTTGAATCCAATATCGCGGTAAATGCCCTATCAAAAGCCGCCTCAATGCAAACTTTAATAGTTTTTCCCAGCCTTAGCTCTTCTTTTAATCTCTCAAAAATAATGACGTTGGCATCTACCGCCATGCCAACTGAAAGCAGGAACCCGACAATTCCAGGCAGAGTTAAAGTCGCCCTTATAAGCCCCAATACTGCCAAAGTCATAAACACATATAATGTTAAGGCAATGATTGATAAAAATCCCGGCAGGCGATAATATAGGATCATAAATGCAATGATAAACGCAAAGCCGAGAATACCGGCAATTTTGCTTTTATCGATTGAGTCTTTTCCCAAAGTCGGTCCGACAATTCTTGTTTCCACCACTTTAATGGGAACCGGCAATGCGCCGGCTTTTAATTTTATTACTAAATCTTTTACTTCTTCAGGAGTAAAATTGCCAGTAATAATCCCTTTACCTTCAGTAATTGGCGTTTTGACATTTGGGGCAGAAATGATTTTTTTATCCAAGAGTATCGCGATAGGCTTTTCAATATGCCTGGTTGTGACATCGGCAAATATTTTTGCGCCATTATCGTTAAGCTCAAAGCTGACGCTCGGGTTGCCGTATTCATCAACCTGGGGATAAGCAATTTTTAAATCCGCGCCGGTCATAATGGCCTTCTTTAAAATTATCAGCCTTTCTGAAACAACCACCCCGTCGCGTATTTCCGGAACTTTTCCCAAATAGGCATCAGCGCCATAGAATTCTTTTAATTTTTCAGGAGTCAAGGCGGATTCAGCGGCAGGAGACCATTCTGCTTCAACAAATTCCAATAACGCGGTATCTCCAATCAGCTTTATAGCCCTGTCTGAATCTTTAATCCCGGGAAGTTCAACAATTACCTGCGATTTCCCTTTGCGCTGGATTATCGGCTCAGAAACTCCCAGCGCGTCTATCCTTCCGCGGATGACCGCAGTGACTCCAGCCATACTGTCGTCATTAACTTTTACTTTTTCGGTATCCTGCCCTTCAAAAACCAAGCGCGTGCCGCCTTGCAGGTCAAGCCCAAGATTAATTGGCATATTAAAAAGGATAAAGATTGAAGCTCCGAAGGCAACAAGCAGGATAAGTATTCTTAATTGGTTTATATTCTTTTTCATTGTGAACTTTTTTATTATAACATAATTTTTCTATTTATTGCAAAATGGATTCCCGCTGGAGTTTACCCCGTGCCACGACACGGGGCGGGAATGACCCCCATTTTTCGTTTGACTATAAAGATATTCCGTGTAGAATACCCTCAAGGAGAGCAAAAGTGACCAAACCTTTAATAATGGTTGTTGACGATGAAAGGGAATACACTGAAAAAATTGCCAATGTCATTAAGTCCGTTAATAAATATGAAGTTATAACCGCTTATTCCGCGAAATCTGCTTTTATCCAATTAAAAAAACACCGCCAGCTTTTTGGTATTTTTAATAACCGCGTCAGGCTGATTTTGCTTGACATTAATATGCCTGATATGGATGGGTTGACATTTTTAGAAGAAATGCGCCGAAAGTATTGCGGTGAAAAGATTGGCGTTATCATGGTAACCGCGTATGAAGACGAGGATAAATGGGACAAAGCGACCAGTAATTTTGTGGTCGGATACATAACAAAACCGTTTGACCCCGAGCTTTTGCTCTCTATGATTGACCGCTTTTTCTCCCACGAAGAAGCTTATGTCGACATGACCATTGAGGTTTTTGACAAGCATTTAGAAAAGATGGAAGAATCTAAAACCCAACCAAAAACTTAGCTTCTATATGATAGCCGGAAATTTGATGGTGAATTGGGATCCTGCGCCGGACTCAGATTTTGCGATAATCTTGCCGTTATGGTCATTTACAATCCTATAAACAATTGAAAGCCCCAACCCCACCCCATCCTGCCTAGTTGAAAAGAAGGGATCAAATATTTTCGGCAGGTCGTTTTTATTTATTCCAGAGCCTGTATCAAAGACCTCAATAACTGATTCTCCGCCATCGATATAGGTTTTAATTTTCAATTCCCCGCCGTTGGGCATGGCACGGACAGCGTTATCAATCAAATTAATAAACACTTGTTTTAATTCTTCGGGATTGCCCATGATTTTGGGCGCGCCCGAATAATCTTTTGCCAGCCGGACTTTTTTGAAAACGAAAAACGCAATTGTTTGGTCGATTATTTCATTAAGGTTAATAGCTATTTTTTCGCTGGTTGCGCCTTTTGAAAGCGAAAGCATGCTGTGGATTATGCCGTTTATCCTTTTTATGTTTTGGGTTGATTCATCTTTAAACTTTTTGATAAACTCCGGGTTTGAAATATTTTGCGGATTAAGCTCAGCAATGCTTAGCTGTAAAATCCCCAGCGGATTTCTGATTTCGTGGGCAACTCCGGCCGCAACGGTACCCAAAGACGCAAGCCGCTGTGTTTTTTCTATCTGCATTTCCGCTTTATACAATTTATTTTGGTTTGCCTCAAATTCCTTTTGGATATTTTCATAAGGCCTGATACGGTCTAAAACCATCAATGCCTGGTCCATTAGTATCCTGAATAGAATAAAGTCTTTTTCATCGTAGGCGTCCTCTGATATTTTGGGTCCTAAAACCAGCACGCCTTCAAGCCCTTCGGTTGAAAAAAGGGGAATTAACAGGCTGTTTTTAAGGCATTTGCAGTCTTTTGTTGAGTCTTTTATTTCATCAGATAAATCATCATACTTTGTCACGCCCTTCAGGCCGGCAACCAGCGGGTTGTTTGCGCTAAATTCACAGGAATTGTCGCTTAATGCAAATTTAACCGATTTGTTTTCTTTATCCTTCTGGGCGTAAAAAATATGTATGTTTTTAATTCTTATTGTTGCTATTAGTTTGTCAGCAAGTATTTTAAATGCTTCTTTGCTCTCATAAACAGGGATTAATAATTTGATTATTTCAATTATAAGCTTGTCAGTATCATACCAGCCGACAATCCATTTTTCTTCAATCGGGGTTTGTATAAATTCCCTGGCACGTCTTGCCAGGAAAGCCCAAAATAAGCCAAGCAGAGAGTTTGCGGCAATTGATAAGATCACCGACAATTGGTAAATATTTACAATTACAAAAGACAATATCATCAGCACCCCAACCATGCCGTAAGAA
The DNA here is from genome assembly GCA_009772965.1 of Candidatus Saganbacteria bacterium. Taxonomy (GTDB): domain Bacteria; phylum Margulisbacteria; class WOR-1; order XYC2-FULL-46-14; family WPAF01; genus WPAF01. Next base: position 11,242 of record WPAF01000028.1, on the reverse strand, counting down.
ACAGATTTTGTAATAGCAACCCTTATGTCCATCAGCTCGTGCTTGGTGATGGCAAAGGCTACGCTAACAACATAAATTGGGATGAAAATATTAAAAATGGGAGGGAAAGGGATTTTAAACCATAGCAAGAAATTTGTTGCCGCACCAAAATAACCTAAAGAAGTGCCAAATAATATAATTTTCGCTTGTTGCCTTAGAAAATGGACACTTGATTTACTGGCTTTAAACAATTCCCTGTGAGAAAAAAAGACATTGATCCCATAAAGAATAATTTGGATAAAAGACATAACCCCAATAACTGGCCAATAGTGAAAAACCAATATCGGTCCTCCATCAAAAGCATAATAATTAGTATATATTGTAGAAATAATCAAAGCTGACAAGCCCCAGTTAAGCCACCGGTAGATCGGGTTTATTTTTTTGCCAACAAATGTAAAAACAAATTCAGTAAACATCGGCAAAATAAGGGCCCCCGCTATCATGCAAGTCCTAAAATAAATTGCAGAAATATAATAATCCTTGCTTTGAAAGGCAAGAAAATAAAACAAGGCCCACAAAGACACAAAAAATGCGAACAGCGAAAATTGTATGATCTGTTTTGACAATTTTTTTGAAAATAAAACGCCCAACCCGATGACAAAACTCAAAATTGCATTAAGAAGATTAATGGATTGGTAAAACTTTAGCAGGATTCTCATAGTTTTAAAGCTTCATTAATATTTTTTGAAATTAAAACAAAATAGATATACCCATTCTTCTCTCTTGAAAAACAAATACTGTTCGGGTCAATCCGCAAATTAAAAAGCAGTTTTTCGATATCAGCTTTGCTTCTTGAATAATACTTCCAATCGCAAAACCAATCAGCTATTCTTGGATTAAAAAGAGTGTAGTCCTTATGGGCAAAAACAAATATCCCTTCGTCTTTTAATGAAACCAACAATTTTTTTATTAATGCCATTAGTATTTTATCGGGCAAATAATCAAATAAACCAATCGAATAAATCAAATCGCAAGGATTTATCATGAGCGGATAATTGCTGGCAATTATTTTCCTAACATCTAAATTCAACGGGGTTATCGATGCCCTTGATACCTTGTCCATCAAGTGGGCGAGAGAAAAATTAATGGCATTAACATCAAAATCCATTAAATATAAATTTAAATTCTCCCCCTCATCAGGAAAATTTAATTCCCTTAATTCCCGGCTTCCGCCGCACGCGACATTAAATATTGTAATATTCTTGTTTTTATTTTTTTCAAGAAAGTTATTTAGGATATACTTCATGTGCTCTTTCCTATTGCGCAGCCCCTGGCAAAGCTGGGTCTGAAGGAATATTGTGTCAAAAATGTACCCTAAACCAAAAGATTTTGGATTTCCATTATACATCTCTTCCACAATCACATAATCTCCAGGGAAGCCATGCGGTTTTAATAGCCCTCTCTCTACAAAATAACTGCCTTTTATATATGGCCAAACTGAATAACGAAACATTGATTTTAAAAATCTTGAAGAACCTCTGGATAATTTACTGGTAAGCGCTTCTCCTTTTTCTAATATTTTTTCAGAACTGGAAAATACATCAGAATAAATAGTATGCAAATCAAAATGCAATGTTTTTGTAAGTAACCCTGAGTAATGATTTAATTTTTCAATAAATACGTTAACATCAATTGTAAAGAAAGATTTAACTTCTTCTTTAATATCTTTGGGTAACTCGCCATATTCTCTCCAAGCAGGCATTAGAAGAGGGGAAAAATCATCACGATTAACTTTATCATTTGGCAATAGATCCAGTGTTTCTTGCGTAATTTGTACTTCTTGTGTCAGCTCACTCATTGTAAACCTCCACTTATGATTTTTCTTTTGAAATTTCTTTCATTCTAGCAAATATCTATAGAAAAACAAGCTAAAAGCAACTGGCACCTTTTAATACCCCGCTACCTTGTTTCTTCCCCCTACCAATTTATCCACTTACCACCACTTTTAAGATATATTTTCCGTCTGGAAGCGAAACCGGGGGAGTGTATATAATCTTTATTTTTTCAGAGTGCGCGTCTTTTGATAGTTGTATCATTTTGGCATCATTGGTAATATCCCATTCCTGGCCGGTTGTTTCGTTTCTGAGTATAACAGTTTCCTTTTTAAATTCCGGCGGATTATTGGAATGGATCGCCCTGGAAAATACTACCGACATTTCGGGCTGGTTTTCAGCGGTATAACTATTTGGCGTAGGGGAAAATTGCGATGGCAAAATGGGGATGGTGTTGACGGTGATGGTCAATATCTGATTAAGTTTATTGCCTATCCATGATTCGCCTCTGAAGGTTATGACATTTTGACCTTCCGCAAAATTCAGGCCACTAACTGTAAAATTACCCCATTCGTCTACCAAAGGAATTGTTTTCCAGGCCGCAAAGTTTTCTGAATATTCAAATGATTTTAATTTCTTTGGCAGAAATGTATTAATTACTCCTTTTAAGGCGGTCGGCGGTTCTTTGACCATTACGCCTGATACCCATTTCTTTTGGCCGTTGAATTCAATTGGCGCGGCTTGATCGCTGTTTGGTGATTCGGTTACGGTCTCGATAGTTACTGTGTGATACGTTCCAGCATCCGAGCCATCCTTGTTTAAGTTTGATAAAAGGGCAAAGGTTTGGGAGGGAGCGGAGAAGCCCAATGCATGAATTGCATTATTCCCTCCAACCAAAACAATATCTTCAAGAGCTTTGTCGATAAGTTTCTCTTCGTAACATTTTCTTAACATAATCCCATGACCGCTTAAAAAGTTATTTAATCTATTCTGAAATATTGAATAAGCTCCTGCGCCACAGGTTAAAAAAGCCCCAACTTGAGCAGCAGCCACAGCAGGTGGCGGGAGGATTACAGATAAAGTTTCTAAAGCGGCGGAAGCTGTACATGCCCCCATAATCAAATCTGACAATAAACCATTGCCTTTTTCATCAAAAGTATATCCAAAGGTTTTTAAATCTATATTTGGAGCTCTTAAAGAAGTTAATCCTTCTCCTCTTTGGCTATCTCTTCTTGCATAAATATCTCCCGTTTGATTAACTATTGTTCCCAATGCAATGCTTGCATAAACCGCCATTAACTTGGAATCCAACGGTAGATCATTGATATATGGCGACGTAAGAACCGTTTGAATAGTTTCTAATCCAAGGGCATAGCGGTTATAAGGTATTTCTCCTGATGGGGTTGGAATACCATCTCCATATATAAATCTCACTTTTAACGGGGCATTGCCTTTAATAAAATCTTTAGAGTTTAATTCTTTGAAAAAGTCAGATTGCGGATCCATGTCTTGTACGCCAGGCTGATCTGGATACCATCCCAGAAAACCTTTGAGTAAAATATCATCTAACACTGCTCTCCCAGCACCCATAAGTGGCGCACAAAATGCAGAATATAAAGCTACCTTTTGAAAAGGCTCAAATCCAGTGGTCTTATAAGTTATCTGAGCTGCAAAAGCAATTCCTATTAGCTGGCCAATACATTCAATATCTTTATTATCACGATAAAATTCGTAAATATGTTTGAGTGCTAATGCCCCATCTGCCCCTAAATGTTGGGAATCAATGGTAATTAAAGCATCAACATCATTCTGATAATAATCTGAGGATAAATAGCTCCTTGCAGAAATACCACCCATTGAGTGAGCAATGATAATGTATCTCTTGGGAATAACCGATTCAGGAATGTTTTCTTTTCGAATATTTTTCTCTTTAGCATACCAGTCAATAAAATCTTCTCTTGCTTGTTTAAACCACGAATTCCCTTTTCCAGTAGATTCTCCGCTTATTTTATCAGTAATATGTGTATCATTTGATAATAATTCCTTGTTATCTCCCATTATTCTGTGAAGTTTGCCGCCATTTATATATGCTTGATTACTATGGTTTGGATCCCCAAGCTCTTTTCCCTGTAATGTTACTGTTCCATCTCTTTCTGAAAAACAGTAGGCATGCACATACCCTTTTAAGCCCAAATCATTTTCAAGATAGCCCTGTAAATCGCCAAAGGGATATTTTTTTACATAGTTTGGAATATCTGAAATATCTGTACCTTTTTCTCCGTTACCTTTAAAAATAAATTGGGTTGAATTTATTCCGGTCACAAGAAGCACTATGAAATTTGGAGCACTTTTAGTTTCTACAAAGGCTGATGCATGAAAATTAAATATCAGTGTGAATATAAAAAGAAATACTGTTTCTTTAAAAAATGTGTTTTTCATTTGTTTATTAATTTATTCCCGTCAAGGATATTCGCAAAATGCGCTGTAGCATTATCCCACAACTAAAAATTAAGTTTTTGGCAATTTTCTTCATTTTCCTTATATTTTTTTCTATCGTGAAATTGGGCCTGCTGAAATAAACAAAAGTGATATCCCTATGAATAGCCCAATCGCTCCCAGGATAATTCTCCCCTCTGTTTGAGAATTAGAACTTACTACCTCTTCGGCACTAATAACATTTATTGGAATGGAGAAATTAACATTTTCTTTATTCTCATCTTTCCCATTAAATAAAAATAAATATTCTCCAGGTGTTGCTGGCGATAGTATTTCAAAATAATTTATTGACCTTGTAATGCTATAAAATCCAAAATGTGTATTTGTAGCTATTAGCTTAAATCCATCCGGAAGAACTATTCTGAGATTATCTATTGGTATGCTCCCCTTTTTAGCGGCAATTTCAAATTTATAATCTTGATTTGTTTCCATATCCCTAATTTGAGGCCCAAAAAACTTACTTAAGAACACTTCATATTCAACCTCGTTTGATGTTCCTTTCCATGCATAAGCAGGATCAACAATTGAGGAAATACAAAAACAAATTAGCAACAAAACAGAAATGTTCCTAAGTAAATTTGGCAGATTCATGTTATTTCCTCTCCTATTTTTAATACTCCCCATTTTCAACCCCTCATTAACCTTAACCTTCTCCATCGGCAATTTTACTATATCCTTAATTGCCCCTTAAATCATTCCGCCTTTTTCAGGAGGCACTTTGTTTATCTCAATTTCTTGGCTCAAATCCAATGTATACTCATGAAAATAGCCACCCCTGAATTTGCTTAAAGTAACCTGCTTGATTGGCACGTCAATCTTGCCAACTTTTTGATAATCCACACTTGCGTAGCTGACCACAGTCTCTTTGTCCAAGAATGTCTGGATATTTGTTGGAACCCAGCGCTTTTTGTCAATTTCTATCAAATATTGATACGGCTTTTGTTTTAATTCATTCGCCCAACCCCGGATATCTATCTTGTTTGAGTCCTCAAACGCGACTTCCCAGCTGTAATGATCCATGATGGCAAAATAATCCATGTAGAAAGCCAGATTAAACGCGCCAAGGTGGTTTCTGTCCACCACTATTGATTTAGGGAACTTTTCCTTCCATTTTTCGTCATGCGTTTCATATTTGCGGCCCTTTTCTTCAATCGTGTAAGTTGGGGGGGCGGCTAAAACAACAGGGAATTTATTCCATCCAATCGCGGTAAATTTACCCATAAAGTCCATCATTACCGGCGGATTGGGGGGAATATAAACCTCAAAGTGGCCTTTAAATTTAGCGGACAGGGATTTCAGCTTTTGCTGGGCTTTATAAAGCTTGCCGAATATCTTTGGAATGCGATTATCAATTGTCAGCCTTTCCGCTTTTGTTCTTTTCCCTTTTACGTGCAATATTACATAGGCGCTGGTAGCTTCGTTATTAAACTGCGGGTCCTTATACTTCACCAGGAAGTAATGCACTCCTTCCCGGAGCTCATAGCCGGTATCAAACGAAATTTCTATGTGTTTTTTGCCGTCTTGCTCCCATTTTTTAATTTTTTGTTTGGGACAGGACATTTAATCCGTTAAAACTAACACTAACTATTTCAAAGTTTTTCTTGCCTCCCTTTTCCAGGCCGAAAGAAAAGCCCGTAAAAGATCCCTTTACTGGCTCAAAAAATAAAATGTTGCCGTCTAAGCCTTCCAATAATTCATATTGCAGGTTTTTCATCACCTGATAGTCCGAACCATCTAAAAACCAATTGTTTTCTTTCGCGTTTGCTGAAATGGGACAAAAGAAAATAAACAGCAAAATCGCCCAAATAAATATAAAGTTCCTTCTCATTTCTATCCTCCTCGACTAGTTTGACTTCGCCCATTCAAGACAAGTCTTTTCTTTATAAATAATTTCTTCAGCCGCCTTCTGCAATAAATTTTTATCCGGCAAATAATCAAACAAGCCAATAGAATAAATCAAATCGCAGGGATCAGCCATACCCCCTCACAGTTTGAATAATTGCATCTGCTCGAATCCTTTGTGTTTCTCATCTTTCCCTTGCTTTTCGATATAAGGTTACCCGCGCCGCAAGCGGCGGGGATTAGTTCATTTAAAGCTTTAAGTGGCTGGCTAAAACAAGTTAAATCCGCATGTTGAATCTTGTGTTTTTTTCCCCATTCTCTTGTTGTTTCAACGTGAGCCAAATCAATTTCTCCCACATGATGACTATTATCATTCTCTAGCGTTTGTAGTATGGTTTCCCCCAAACAGGAAAAAGTTGTCCCTTTTGGCGGTCCCATATCAATTTTTAAATCTATATTAGGAATATTAACAAAACATCCATCAATTCTAGTTACATCCGGTCTTTTTGCAATTACTTCCGGAGTAGCATTTATAGGTTGTGCTATATCATAAATGACCGCTCTTTTTTTTAGGTGAAAGTCCTGGAGCAAAGCTCCTGGATGGCTGGTAGAAGAAATAATAAGATCACAAGCAGAAACATCTTCCAATTTCGTGCTTATTGTTATCAAAAAGTTATTATTGCTTCCTTCTATTTCTTCTTTTAATTTTTTTAGCTTTAAAATGTTTCTCCCAATTAGAATCAAAGCCTTACATTCTTTAGCTAATAACTTGCAAAGTGGTTTTCCAATTAGTCCATACGCACCAATAACAGTGGCTTTTGCATTTTTTAGCTCCAATTTTGCATGCTTCGCGCTTATTAATACCCCTTCATGCGCCATAGCCACACTATATGAATCTCCATGTGTTATTTTAACTTTTACATTTTGTTTTATCAACCATTCACCTGCATCCGTTAAAGGTGCTGTATATGCGCCTAATCCAACAATATCTACCTTAAGTTTGTCTTGAGCAAATAATACAGCATCAAGTATCCTATTTTGCACATACCTCCTTGGAAGTGTAATCATTTGTTTGCCCGTTAAAGAAACAAAAATAATATTTCCTTCAACCTTGTCATAAACAGGGAAACGACTCCAATGAATAAAACCCATTCTGCCAAATAATCTTTCTGAAATAAAATTAATAAAATGATCGGGTATATTTTTTGTCCATGGCAAGGGACGTTTTATATCTGCCATATCGCGGGGGTGAACCAAAAAGGCAAACTTTCTCGTTTCTCCCATAAATTATCTGTATTCTAGCAAATATCAATAGAAATACAAGCTAAAAGAGAGTTGGGCTCCTTTCCATATCCCTGTTGCCCCAAGTGACTTGCTACATTACAAATAATTCCACGGAATAGCAATGATTTTATCGGTTATTTTTTCCACTTTATCGCCCAATGTAATAACATATCCCTGTTTTGCGATTTTATGATATTCTTCTATAAAATTATTTAACCCTTTAAGCTCCGGCAAATAAACTTTTTTTGAAGCTTTAATTTCAATTGGAATAACCTGCTGGCCGCAGTCGATAACACAATCTACTTCCGCCCCGCCTGAAGTCCTCCAAAAGCAAACCTTATAATTTTCTCCCAAAATCTTTATTCTGCGAATAATTTCTAAAACTACGGCATGCTCAAACAAAATTCCTTTTTGCAAATTAATCAGATCGTTATTAAACGGCATATTCGCCAAAGCATTGCGCACTCCCAGATCAAAAAAATAGTACCGCGGAGTAGATAAAATCCTCTTGCGGGCATTTTTTAAGTACGGATCCACCCTTTCAACAATCAAGGTATCTTCCAATAACCGAAAAAATTCCTTTACCGCGGGAACACTTACGCCTGATTCCATAGAAAGCTTAGTTAAATTCGGGCTTGTTCCAGATTCACTGGCGGCCAGTTCAAGAAAACGAGAAAAAGCTCCAATTTTCCGGCTTAGGGCTTCCGCGCGGATTTCCTCTTCCAAATAAATATGCGCGTATGCTTTAAGAAAAGATTCCCTATCTTGATCTTCTGCTTGGGCGACAATACCCGGAAGCGAGCCAAAAATAAGCGACTTTTCAAAAGTATATTCAATTTTTTTATTAACATTCTCCATTTTCAATTGGGGAATATAGTTCCCTTTGATCCAGCCCATTTCATTCCAACTCAAAGGACTCAAGCTGTAAGACTTAACCCTGCCCGGCAGTAAATTTGTTCCTTTTCTGCGCAATTTTCTGGCTGAGGATCCCGTAATAATGAAATTTGCTTTTTTCTCGTCAATCAAATATTGCACGGCATCAAAGAGATCCGGAACCTTTTGCGCTTCATCAATAAAAACAAAAGGTTTTTCTTTCAAAGCCTCTATCTGCCGAATTAAAAGCGAGGGATCTTTTTCAAATTCCATGCGGATTTCGGGGTTTTGTAAAAGGTATTCTGTGTAATGATCGAGCTTAGACAAGCATTTTTTAATTAAAGTGGTTTTCCCCACCTGCCGCGGGCCAAAAACCAGCGCCGACTGCTCGTTTTCTATTAAACGGCCTATTTCTTTTTCCAATGCCCTAATATACACCTTATTTTTACCTTGCATATTTAAAGTATAGTTTATGGCTGCAAAACTGTCAAGCAGCCTTTTTTCCTACCCTATTCAAACTCCTTATCCCCAATTCCTTTATTTATCTTCTGTCCATTCTATGAGTTTGTTCCTAAGCTCCTCTTTGCTTGGCAAGTAGAGGCGATATTCTTTTGCGAGAATATTGGCGTTTTTCGGGAGAGTAATCTCAACCAGAGCCTCCCTATTCTTACGGCAAAGGATAATACCAATGGTCGAGCCCTCGTCTTTTGTTTTTACATGGCGGTCAAAATAATTCACATACATTTGCATTTGCCCGATGTCTTGATGGTTTAATTTCCCAATTTTAAGGTCTATTAGGACATAACACCCCAGCAAACGATTATAAAAAACTAAGTCGACAAAATAATGGTCCTCATCAAAAGTAAATCTCTTTTGGCGAGCTTCAAAGAGAAATCCTTTGCCAAGCTCCAAAAGAAACGCCTCTATTTTGTTAATGATTGCGGACTCCAGGTCAGACTCTGAGTATTTTGCCTTTTCATCAATCCCCAGAAATTCCAAAACATACGGCTCCTTCAACAAGTCTTCTTGTTTAGAAATAACCTGGCCTTCTTTTGCCAGTTTTCGAACACCTTCTTTATCACGACTTAGCGCCAACCGCTCATATAGACCAGAGTTAAACTGCCGGTTGAGTTCTGGCAAAGTCCAGCTGTTGTTTGCCGCTTCAATCTCGTAAAAGCTACGCGCGTCATTATCTTTAATTCCAATAAGAAATACATATTGGGACCAACTCAAACTAAATGCAGGTTTATTTAATTTCCCAGATGCCGTCTGGGAAATCGCGGAAACAGGCTGCAGAATCTGGGCAGAACGAGCTTGATACAACAAATAAAACTTACGCATATATTCCAAATTTGAGCTTGAAAAACCGCGTCCAAATTCATAAGATAAGCTCTCTGAAAGTTCTTTAATTGTTTCTTTGCCATAGCCAGCTCTTTTTTTGCCCGATTGTTCGTGTTCTATAATCAATCTCCCAATTTCATAATTGGTAAGAACCTGAATGGTATTAATATTTTTAACTGCAATAAAGCGCGCAGCAAGTATCTTCTGCCTTACTTCATTAAAGAGATTTTTGAACTCCAATTTTATCTTTTTACTCATTCCTATATTACCCCACTTCCATCCTTAACCCTTTTACAATACCGGCTTCTTAACCCTAACCCCTACCCATCAAACTCCCCATCCCCAATCCCTTTATTGATCTTCACGTTTTTATATTCCATATCCATTTTCATGCTTCCGTTGGGCATAGTGACGCTTGATTTGCTTTTTACCATTACCCAGCAATTTGATATTTTTTCATATTCCATATCTGTTTCGCTTATCAGCTTATTCTGCGGATTGTAGGCCTTTATTTTTTCAGGCAGCCATTTATCGGGATTAATCAGGATTTCCATCTTTCCAATCAGCTTGTTTTCTTTTTTGGTCTTCCCCGTAATTAAATATTTATCGCCTTCTTTTTTGACGCTAAAATTAAAGTATTCCTTTGCCTTTTGAAAATCCATATTATCAGCGTTATTCATCGGCATATTTGTTTTTGATAAATCCTGCTCGTATCTCTGCCCGGAATTTTTATCAATCATTATCATCTTTTTGCCGTTGTTTATGGTTACCTGGCGGCTCGGTTCAAACATTTCCATTTTTGTCTTGTTGGGATATTTGATTGTGATCTTTCCCTTTTGCTCAATATCCTTTGCCCCTTTCATGTTTGACGACATTTTTGTCGCCATATCCGCACTCATATCTTTTATCTGCGACTGGTTCGACTGGATATTTTTGATCAACTCATCAATCGAGAGGTCCGAGGCCAAAACTGACACAGCAAACACGAAGCTGAGAGCCATAAACACTGACACTATTCTTTTTACCATTTCCGCATCTCCTTTTTATTACTCTACCACTTTCCAGTCAACGATATCCTGTGTACATTCTCTTTGCTCAATGATGGCTGGGAGGTGTACGCATAATCTACTTTTGTATGCCCTGTCTCAAAACCCGCCCCGGCAGTTATGCCCTCACTGTAGCCAACCCTGACTGACAATCCTTGCCTGCTCCACTCATACCCCGCCGCAACCTCTGCCGCATACCCGTTTCTTAATATCTGACTGATGTCTAACGCAAATAATCCGGGGTTCAACATCTTATAGGCAAATCCCAATCTAAGCTTTGGCGGCACTTTTTCAACAGTCCCTGTCCCCCATGACTGTTGGTTAATCAGTTCATCGATTTTGCAACCTATACTTAAACTCGGGCTTGGGTTAGGATGCCCGTTTGGTCCTTGGGTTATGGTTTTGGGGCTAAATTTAATAAGAATCCCCGGCGTTACAGAGTATCCATATCCCTGCCCTTTTAAAATATTGGTCATGTCTGTGGTTAGATATTTTCCTGTCACGCCCAAAGACAAATTATCATTTATCTCTCTGGCATAAGAAAGCATA
>WPAF01000027.1 GCA_009772965.1 Candidatus Saganbacteria bacterium | reverse complement strand
TCTTCGGTTTAATTTTTTTATTTTTTTTTCTTTTCATTGGATTATTACTCGTCTCCCTTCAATTTTCAATTTTCCTTCTGCAAAATATTTTACTGCCAAAGGATACAATTTATGTTCTTCCGCAAGTATTCTCGAGGAAAGAATTTCTATCGTATCCCCTGCTAAAACTGGAACCGCAGATTGAACTATAATTGGCCCGGTATCACAGCCCTCATCAACAAAATGGACAGTCGCGCCGGAAATCTTGACTCCATGCTCTAAAGCTTGTTTTTGGGCATTTAGCCCGGGAAATGCTGGCAATAAAGAAGGATGGATATTGATGATTTTTGATTTATAGCTGTCGATCAATACTTTGCCGGCAATCCGCATATAGCCTGCCAGGCAAACCAGGTTAACATTGTGCTTTTTTAGGGTTTTTACGATTCCCTGCTCATACGCATCCTTGCCTTTAAAGTCATCAGGGTTGATATAAACTGCTTCAATATTATGCTTTCTGGCTCTTTCTAATCCAAAGGCATCAGATTTATCTGAAATAACAACTGCAATTTTTGCAGGAATTTCTTTTTTATTGGAGGCATTAATCAATGCTTCGAGATTTGAACCGCGGCCGGAGATTAAAACGCCAAGATTTGTCATATATGTCCTATTCTATCACAAATATTTTTTCAGTAAATTCATTAACTTTTTATTGATTTGAAAGTTGCTGGTATCGAAAACATCATAAACCCGCTGGGGGTCTTCTTTCATTTTGCGGATTATGCTTTCCATTCCGGAATGTTCTCCCCCTATACTTAAAACATCTGAGGAATCAAAAAGCTGGAAAAGGCCGTCCGGATATTTCATGCCGCCCGCCGACTTATAAGTCCAATAAGTAAAATGGTAGCCATACCTCTTGAAATTATTTAACGCATCCCTCAACCAATTCAGCTCATATGAGCAATGGGGGCAGCGCGAGGCCACTCCAAACTCCCCGACATAAATCGGAATATTAAATGCTGAATACTTTTTTAAATACCTGCTGATCCTTGACTTATTCCATTGAACCCCATCAATCCTTCCCGGATATTTTAAGTCAGCAATCTGATTAAAAGTATATTTTGTCGGCTCGTAAAAATGTATGCTTATGGCATTGTTTTCTTCTAAAAGCTCAGGGATAAAATCAACTTCCTGAGCCCAGCGGTTGCCTTCGTAAAATATTATATGGTTATCGTTATTATCGCGAATTGTTTTATTTACATCCCTATATGCTTGCTTCAATATGTCAATTTTATCCGTCACCGGCTCGTTCATCACATCATATCCGGCAAGATATTCATCATCTTTAAAAGCTGTGGAAATATCCTTCCATAATTTTAAAAAGTATTTCCTGTCGCTTTCGTTTTCAAAAAAGCCCGCCCTCCCCGAACTGTCTGAATGCCAATCGCAGTTTTGGGCTCCGGGAACAGCATGCATATCAAGGATTACGTATACTTTTTGGCCATAAAACCATTCCGCGACTTTTTTTAAATATCCAACACCCTCTTCTTCTATTATTCGATAATTAAACGGGATGCGAACACAATTGAACCCCAAACTTTTAATGATATTTGCATCTTTTTTTGTGATAAACCTGCTTCTAAATTCCCGTGTAAATTCTTTTTCAAGGGAGCCTAACTCTTTTTTAAATACGCTCTCGGCGATATTCGCGCCGCCAAGCATATACCCTTCCATCATCAGCCAGCCGCCCAAGGCAATTCCAGTTAAACAAACAACTTCATCTTTTTGGTTAACAATTTTTTTGCCTTTAATTCCTAACATGCTCAAACGATTTCAACCTGCTGATTGCCTTTTTGAAATTCTCCTATTAGATAGGCCTTTTCACCTAAGTCATTAAGGACTTTAATTGTCTTATCCGCTTCTTTTCCAGAAACCGCGACAACCATCCCTACCCCCATATTAAAAGCTTTATACATTTCACCGTCAGAAACCCTGCCATAAGTTTGTATAATCCTAAATATGGCCTTTGGATTCCAGCTGGATTTTTGGATTTCCGCTTTCATTCCTTTTTTAATAAGCCGGGCTACATTTTCGGGCAATCCTCCGCCGGTAATATGCGCAATCCCCTTTACGTCAACTTTTTTAATAAGTGAAAGGATAGATTTTGTATAGATTTTTGTGGGAGTTAAAAGCTCAAGCCCCAAAGATTTTTCAAGCCCGTTAAGCTTTTCATTTAGCGAAAGCTTGGCATCAGTCATTAATACTTTTCTGGCAAGAGTGTAGCCATTGCTGTGCAGTCCGGAAGATTGGATACCGATTATTTTATCTCCGATTTTGATCTTTTTGCCGTCTATCAGCTTTTTCTTTTTAACAATTCCAACCGCAAAACCGGCTAAATCATACTCTCCCTCAATATACATATCCGAAAGCTCAGCTGTTTCCCCCCCAATTAAAGCGCATCCAGCTTGCCTGCAGCCAGCAGCAATACCTTCAAGGATTTCTCCAATTACATCCGGTATAATCTTTTGGCAGCCGATATAATCCAAAAAGAAAAGGGGTTTTGCCCCGCAGGCAACAACATCATCAACATTCATTGCCACAAGATCAATCCCAACCGTATCATGCTTGCCCATCATAAAGGCAATTTTTAGCTTGGTTCCCACCCCATCCGCGCCGGAAACCAAAATATTTTCTTTATCAATGGCAAAACAGCCGCCAAAAAAGCCGATTTCAGACGCAACGCCTTTGATAAAGGTCGAACGGGCAAGAGCTTTTGCCCGCTTTACCACCTCGTAGCCTGGTTCATAATAATTCACCTTGCACTCTCCGCTGTTGCCTGTCCGTAATACACATCTCCGCCGCGCAAAACAATAAAAAATCTGCACTCTTTATTTGTGCATGCCCAAGCTTTATATCTAATCGATACGGCATTGTTTGAAAAGTCGGATAAAGGGACTAAATCGCCGGTTCCGCACTTTTGGCACTTTGGATAGCATCCGCAATTCTCTGACATACTCATCACCTCCTCATTATTTAAAAAACAATTTCAAGCTCTGCATTTTTTCCGGTACTTTTACCGGATAATCGTCATTAAAGCAGGCAAGGCAAAATCTTTTTTCTGGAAGCGCGACCGCTTTGACTAAATTATTTAACGACAAATAACCAAGGGAATCAACATCCAAATATTTCGCGATTCCTTCCAAACTAAGATTGGCGGCAATTAATTCGGCTCGGGTAGCAGTATCAATGCCATAATAGCAGGGATTAAGTATTTTTGGCGATGAAACCCTCATGTGCACTTCGCTGGCGCCGGCCTCTTTTAATAATTTTACAATCTGGCGGGAAGTTGTTCCCCTGACAATTGAATCATCAACAACAATGACTTTTTTGCCCCTTACCGCGTCTTGGATCGGATTTAATTTTATCCTAACGCCAAGGCTCCTCATTTCCTGGTTTGGCTCAATAAAAGTTCGGCCGACATAGCGGTTTTTTATTAACCCTTCGCCGTAAGGGATGCCGCTCTCATCCGCATATCCGATAGCGGCCGGGATGCCCGATTCCGGCACAGGAATGACGAGATCAGCTCTTACGGGATGTTCTTTCGCGAGATATTTCCCCATATTAACTCTTGACTCATAGAGAGATCGCCCATGAATTATGCTGTCAGGCCTGGCAAAATAAATAAACTCAAATATGCAAAGCGCTTCTCTTGAATCATTTGAAAAAATCCTGCTCCGCATTTCATTGTCTTTAATGATTACAAGCTCGCCATTATTTATATCCCTGATAAAATGGGCGCCGATAATATCAAAACCGCAAGTTTCTGAAGAAAAAACATACGCGTTTTCTGTTTTGCCTATGCTAAGCGGCCTTATCCCATTTGGATCCCTTAAGGCAATCAGGCTGTCCTTGGTTAAAATTACAAGAGAATAAGCTCCTTTGATTTTATTTAACATATCAATAATCGCGGATTCAATATCGCTTTTATCCGAAGTTGAAATTAATGCCGCTATCAGTTCGCTGTCAGATGTGCCGATAAAGCTCAGCCCTCTCTCTTTTAGTTCACATCTTAAATCTTCCGTATTAATTAAATTGCCGTTATGCGCCAGCGCAACGGGCCCATATTTGCTGTTTATTAAAATCGGCTGGGCATTTTCAATATTGCTTGAGCCGGTGGTTGAATATCTTACATGGCCGATCGCGATTTTTCCGTGAAGCTGGTTTATGCTCTGCTCGTTAAATACCTGATTTACCAGCCCCATTCCTTTTTGAACTTTTACATCCTCAAGGTTTGAAACCGCGATTCCGGCGGATTCCTGCCCCCTATGCTGAAGCGCAAAAAGCCCGTAATAAACATCCCTGAAAGGAGAATCATCTTTGAATGAATAAATCCCAAATACTCCGCAGGCTTCTCTCATACTTTATATTGATCCGTCCAACAGCTTAAACATAAATCTTTTATCGGTTTTCCAATTGCTTCCGCGACATCTTCAATTGTCGCGTAAGCCAAGCTATCAATTCCAATATATTTTCTGATTTCTTCAACTGTTTTTTCGGCCGCTATCAGCTCATTTTTTGACCTGGTCGCCACACCATAAAGGCATGGGGCCTTAAGCGGCGGGCAGGCAATACGGGCATGGATCTCAGATATCCCGTTTCTCCTGAGCTTTACAACAAGGTCATTTTTAAACTGCGTGCCCCTGACAATTGAATCATCGCAGATAACTACTTTTCGGCCTTTGATCTTGCAGGAAACAGGGATTAATTTTATCTTGGCCTCGCGATCCCTTTCTTCCTGGGTCGGCTGGGTGTAAGATCGGCTGGCATAATCGTATTTAATAAAAACGTTGTCAAATGGGATTTTTGATTCCTGCGAATATCCTATGGCATGCCCTATCCCTGAGTTTGGCACCGCGGCAACAATATCAGCATCTACCGGATACCGTTTTGCTAATGCCGCTCCAATATTTCTTCTGACACAATCTACGGGAGAACCGTCAATAATTGAAGTGACGTTTGCGGTATATACCCACTCAAACGAACAATATTGCTTAATATCAGAATGAATAACTTTTTTAGTTTCATATTTATCTTTTTTTATTTCAAGTATTTCGCCGGGTTCAACATCCCTTAGGATAATAAATCCGGTATTGCAGAAAGCGCACGATTCAGAAGAAACCGCTATACTTCCTTCCCTTATCCCCATAACCAGAGGGCGAAATCCGTATTTATCGCGCGCGGCATATAGGGCATTTTTTGAAAGCAAAACCAGGGCATAGGATCCCCTGATTTTACCTGCCATGTTTTCTATGCCGTCGACAAAATTATTTCCCTGAGCGATAAGCTTGGCAATTATTTCTATATCGGAGTCGGTATAAAAAGAGTGGCCGCGCTTTTTTAAGTCGTCAACAATTTCTTCGCGGTTGATAATGTTGCCGGAAAAGCAAATAGTAAATTCTCCCATTTTTGAATCAAGCTTTAACGGCTGGCAGTCTTTTAGGGATGTACTGCCTATCCCCATAAACCCCCCCATCCCCGTCAAATCAGAAAAACTTCTGTCCCTGACCAATCCCTTATGGGTGCGGATTTTTATTTGCGTGCCATCGTAAACTGATAATCCGCAGTACTTTTGCCCCCTATGCTGGAGGTAAAATGTGCCAAGGAATAAATCATCTATTATGTTTGCATCGGTTGATGAAACCGCGAAATTACCGCACATGTTTTTTTATCTCCTCAACTGTTTGATCAATCCCAACAAGCTGCGTTTCTCCCGTTTTCCTATTTTTTATTTCTATTTTTCCTTCTTTTAGTGATTTGCCGACAATAACTTTTATCGGGAATCCTATAAGGTCGGCATCTTTTAGCTTTACTCCGATCCTTTCGGGACGGTCGTCAAGAACTATCTCACCGCATTTTTTACAATTATCATACAAGTCAATAGCAGCTTTTATTTGTTCGCTATCTTCATGGTTTGCGGGAATGATATCAACAATGTATGGAGCTATTGCCTCAGGCCAAATTATGCCGTCTTTATCATGGGATTGTTCAATCACCGCCGCCGCCGTCCTGCTGACTCCAATCCCGTAACAGCCCATGACCAAGGGTTTTGTTTTATTATTTTCATCCAGGTACACTGCATTCATCTTTTCTGAATATTTAGTGCCTAACTGGAAAATCTGCCCAACTTCGATCCCTCGGCATTTTATTAGTTCTGTTTTGCAGTGTGGGCATTGACTAACTGAAGTATCAAGAGCTGCATAGCTGCATTTTTCACAATAAAGGATTTCATCTTCGCCAGTGTCTGCCAAAACAATAAACTCTTGAGAAAAGTTTCCTCCAATTTCTCCGGAATCTGCCTCTGCTATTTTATATTTAAGATCCATTCGGCTAAAAATGCGGCAATAGGCATCATACATAACCTGATAAGTTTTCTTCATGCTTTCTTCATCAGGATCAAAGCTGTAGGAATCCTTCATAAGGAATTCTTTTCCTCGCATCAGGCCAAATCGGGGGCGTATTTCATCGCGGAATTTGGTTTGGATTTGGTATAAATTTACTGGCAGCTGTTTGTACGACTTGATCTCCCTGCGAGCCAAGTCTGTGATTATTTCTTCGTGGGTGGGACCCAGGCAAAAATCCCTTTCATGGCGGTCTTTGATGCGGAAAAGTTCCTTACCGTAAACATCCCATCTTTCAGTTTCTTTCCATAACTCTGCAGGTAAAAGCGCCGGCAATAGGACTTCTTGCGCGCCGGAATTGTTCATTTCTTCGCGGATAATTGTGCTGATTTTTTGGATAACACGCAAGCCAAGAGGTAAAAGTGAATAGACCCCCGCCGCCAGTTTTCTTATCATCCCCGCCCGAAGCATCAACCTGTGTGAAGGGATTTCCGCCTCGCCAGGGTTCTCGCGCAGTGTAGGCGCAAGAATCCTCGACATCTTCATGTTTGCCTCCTCCACTAACTCAATTATATCAAATTTTCAAGAGCTTTTCAAACCTGCAATTTAGTAAAATCTGAGTAAGAAAAGAACAGTTTTTCAATGGTTTTTAACAGAGCCAGCCGGTTGGTTTTTATCCTCTCGTCCTCGTGCATCACCATGACTTTTTTAAAAAATTCTTCAATCGGCTGAGTTAAGGCGGACAATTCAAGCAATGCGCCATTATAGTCGCCGGAATTAATTTTTTCCGCCGTGTTCCAGTTAACTTTCAGGTAAAGCTCATATAGGTCTTTTTCGCATTGGTCAATAAAATCAGCAGTTATCACTTGATCCCTTTTTATATCTTTTACCATTTTAGAAATGCGGGATTGGGTGGCCGCTATCCCCAAAAACCAATCATTTTTCAAGTTATTATTGAGGACATGGGTAATCTCCTTCGCTTCTAGAATATCATTAAAATTGGCAAGAGCCGCTTCTGCAACTTGAGAGGGAATATCTTCATCAACCAGCAAAACCTTCATGCGGCCGGCAATAAATTGGATCAATTGTTTTACGATATTACTTGGCTCTTTGTTTCCATAAACTTCAAGCGAATAATTAAATATTTCGTCCAGCAAAAGATCGATCTTTTTTTCTAAAACAATTTTTATGACGCCGTGCGCCGATCTTCTTAGTCCAAACGGGTCTTCTGACCCGGACGGGATTTTGCCAATTAGAAAACAACCGGCCATTGTGTCAATTTTATCAGCCAAGGAAACAACGGTTCCAATCATGGCAGCCGGCAATTTATCTTCGGCAAAACGCGGCAAATAATGCTCGAATATAGCTTCGGCAGTATCCTTATCTTCTCCTGAAGCCAAAGCATATTCCCTGCCCATGACTCCCTGAAGATCGGGAAATTCAAAAACCATTTCAGTGGTAAGGTCGGCCTTTGAAAGCTCGGCGGCATTAATTATTTTTTGATGCTCGATTTCAGCAATCTTTAGATGTTTTGCAATATATAAAGAAAGCTTTTGCAGGCGTTCAACCTTATCATGCATTGAGCCGAGCCCCTGGAAATACTCTACCTTTTTAAGGTCTGCAACTCTTGATTTTAGGGGTATTTTTCGGTCTTTATTAAAGAAAAACATAGCATCGGCAAGACGCGCGGAAATCACTTTTTCATTGCCACGCACTACATTTTTTGAATTGTTTGAAACCAAAATAAATTTAGGCAAAAGCTTGCCCGAAAAGTCAATAACGGAAAAATATTTTTGGTTCTTTTTCATTGAAGTAATTAAAACTTCTTTTGGCAGGGATAAGTATTTGGGGTTGAATTTCCCCTTTTGGGCAATAGGGAACTCAACTAAATAATTGACTTCTTCCAGGAGATTTTTATCTAAATGGGCATAGTAATCGGCTTTTTTAATAAGCTTGCTGATTTTATCTCTTCTTTCATCGCTGTCAACCAGTACATTGGCTTTTTTTAAAATTTCCTTATACTTATTTAAGTCCGCGTGTTTTATATGCCGCTTTGGGTTTTTAATAAATCTATGGCCAAAAGTAATGTTGGATGATTTTATTCCCGCAAGCTCAAATTTTATGATTTTACTACCGTGCAAAGCCACTATCCAGTGTATCGGCCGGATAAATTTAAAATCATTACTCCCCCACCTCATAGCCAAAGGCAAATAGATGCTTGATATTATTTCTTTTAATATTTGAGGCAGGAGCTTTTCTGATGAAAGGCCTTTCTTCTTTACTTGGGAATAAACATAATTCCGGTTAGAAACTGTCCTGATTTTTAACTGCTCGACTTTTATCCCACACTTTTTTGCAAAGCCAAATGCGGCGGGAGTCGGCTTGTTATTTTGGTCAAAAGCGATTTCAGCCGGAGGTCCCTGTATTTCCTCTGTGCAATCCGGCTGTTTGCCGGCCAATTTTTCAATATATAAAACCAGTCTTCTGCAAGTTCCGCTTGAATAAATATTTGAAAAATCTAAATTCATCGAGGACAATTTATCTTTGGCTTTTGATTTTATTTCGGTGATCAACCCAGGCATAAACCTTGCCGGGATTTCTTCACAGCCTATTTCAAATAAAACGTTTTCAGCCACCAGTTTCTCCTTCTACATACAGCTTGGCGCTTGCTCTCGCCAGTTTCCTGATCCTTAATATATATGCCATCCTTTCAGCCACAGAAACCGCGCCCCTGGCATCAAGCAGGTTGAAAATATGGGAACATTTTAAGACATAGTCATAAGCCGGCAGGACAAGGTTTTTATTCAAATTGTCAAAAGCTTCTTTTTCAAACCGCTTGAACATTTCAAAAAGCATTTCAACATTTGCTTCTTCAAAATTGTAGCGAGAGTGTTCTTTTTCCGCCCTCAAATAGATATCCCCGTATTTTACAAAATCATTCCATTTGATTTTATAAACTGAATCAACATTTTGGATAAACATAGCGATGCGCTCAAGGCCGTAAGTTATTTCAACTGAAATTGGTTTGCAAGGGTATCCTCCGCATTCCTGAAAGTAGGTAAACTGGGTGATTTCCATGCCCTCCGCCCATACTTCCCATCCAGTCCCCCATGCGCCAAGGGTTGGCGATTCCCAATTGTCTTCTACAAAGCGGACATCGTGTTTTGCCGGCTCAACGCCGATTGCCCGCAAACTATCAAGATAAATTTCTTGTATTTCAAGGGGTGATGGCTTCATGATAACCTGGTATTGGAAATAATGGAATAAGCGGTTGGGGTTTTCGCCATAGCGGCCGTCGGTGGGCCTTCTGACCGGATCAATATATGCAAGGTTGCAGGGCTTATCACCTAAAACGCCAAAAAATGTCGCCGGTGACATGGTAGCCGCGCCTTTTTCTACATCATATGGGAAGCGGATTATACATCCTTGATTTGCCCAGTAGGAATTTAACCGTTCGATAATTTGCTGAAAAGTTAATTGCTTCATAATTAAATCTAATTTGAAGCAATTATATCATAAAAGTTAGAATTAAAATAAGAATTTGCGGGTTCCAGACACATATGTAGTTTAAAAAATGCCTAATCTTTTTCTTCTGGGTAATATTTCTGATTCTTTTTTAGTTCTAGTCATCCCCACATACCCTTCATAAAATGTCCATTTGCCATCACTTAAATTAAATTTTCCAAAGCTTCTGTTTTGAATATCCAGTTCATACGGCAATTCAACCACGCCAACTGTCACATTGTCATCTGATCCCTTTGCTACGGCTTCTTCTACAATCCTGCGCGATAAATCAAGCAAATTATCATGATCTCGGGTTAATCGCGTCAAATCACTTTCACTTTGAGCGCGGGAACAACCGATCGCCCTGCCTTTAACAACCCCATCGGAATAAAGCATAACTCTCGAAGTGGTTTTTTCTAAAGAAGCAAGCTTTGGAAAATAAAAATAATTTACTAGCAACAAATCTTTGTTTATTCCCAATCCGGTTGTAATTACATTGTTTTCCGGATAAGAATAATCCTCAAATTGAGCCATTGCCTGATCATCAATAATCGTTTTTGGAATAGTATAGTTGCCATCAGAATCTTTTTCATTCATTATGAATGGCGAAATTGTTGGATCCTCTAGCCGAAGTTGCTCTGAAAAAACGCCAATTTCACAAAGTTCGAATTTTTTCGCATGATCTCTTGTTACTACTCCAGCAGAATCTTGGGAAACATATCTTGCCCTAGAATCGCCTATCTGGATTATCCTAATTCCATCATCTGATCTTTCTGTCGCAACAAATGTCGTCCCTTTCCTATTTTTACCACCCAAACTTTCATTTTGCTTTAGAATACAGTCTTGCACAAGCTGAATAGATTGAAAAATATCCTTCCCGCCTAATCTTGCATGTAAATATATGCCCACTGCCATCCTGCTTGCTTCTTCTCCCTGTCCATGCCCGCCCATTCCATCGCAAACAATATCTATTTCTGTGCCATCATTAAGCTTTGCATGGCCGGCAGAATCCTCATTAATCAATTTTATTTCTGTTTCAGTTTGCCCAAATTCTTGTTTGATTAGGTTTGCATTTCCGGCATTAACCCCAAATGAGATTTTTTTCCTGCCAACCCCCACATCGGTTGTAAATGAATATCCTTCACCAGTTAGACTGCCACTAAAGACCCCGGACAAACCAAGCATATTCGTTCCTAAACTAAATAGTTTTTTATGGCATTCTGTAGAAAGAAGAACAAATGATTGCAGCATTTTTGATATTATATCAGCGGCAAAATAATCTCCAATTTCCCTTGAATCTTGTATTGTTTGAAAAAAATTAAATTTATTTAGTTCGGATACTATTGCCTTATGTACATCTTTATAAGTAAGCAAATTTCCGGACAAATCCCTGAAAATATTTCCAATAACAGGCAAATTCGTAAGATACCCATAAATATCCACAAAGTCTGGCCCAACCATTTCATCAGGATTCGCTTCTAATAATGTTTTTAAATCTGATGGGGAACCAATTTCTCTTTTCCTTCTAATCATTGTTCTTTCTGATTGGACTTGTCCAAGGAGGTCGGATGTGTCCTCGGGTGAAGTAATACTTGGAGGTTGGATTCGGCTTATTTTCTGCCGAAGTTGTTGGTTTTCATGACATAAATCAGCATTTTCTCCAGCAATAGTTACATTAATATTTTGTGCTGTTTCCAATGTAGTTTCTAATCTACCAATTTTTTCTGTGAATTCATTTACAGTTGCTTGAAGCTGTCCAATTTGCTCCTGCATTGCAGCCATTTCAGCAATTAAGCCAACAGGATCATAGCCGGCTTTAGCTAAGGCAGCCATATTACCTGTAAGGTAAGGTAAGGATTGCATTGCTTCAGGATTATTTATTGCAAGTTCGCTAATTCCTGCAGTATTTAATTTAGGGGGGATTTCTTTTAACTTTGCGGTTTTAGCAACCATCAACTTTAAAAGATTTATGCTATTTATTGGATTGCTGGACATTTAAACAGAAGTGTCTGAATTACGAAGAAGATTAGGTTGTAATAAGCTATTTGCCCCTTCATTTCCTAGTAAAGCCATATTGGCTAATCCAACTTCAATAAGATTTATAATACCAGCATTATCAACTTTGCCCTCGCGAACAGCATCATAAATTATTTGTCTATTGGATAATTCTGCCCCAATTTTTTGCTCAATCCAAGCTATTGTTTCATTTACTAAGTTAGGTAAATTTCCTGCAGTACTAGCCTTTATTTCAGAAAATTTATCATTTATATTAGAAGGTTTTAAAAGAGCTGACCCTACGGAAGTTTGATCAACGCTAATAGTAGCCAGAGCTGGTAAACTATTAAATATTTCGTCTACTCCCGGAAGAAGTTCCACTGGTTGACTTGCCGGCACTGCACTAACAACAGGCATCGGGGCAGGCGGAGGAAGGATTTCTTGAGAATACCATTCTCTTACTTCAATTGATACTGCTTGAGCCTTTTCCTCAATTTGCCTAATCCTATCTTGTAAAATTTGGTTTCTTGTATTAAGGGCTTGAACTGCGGCGTTTCTGGCTGATAAATGCGCAAGACGGGAATTATTATTCTGCCCTTCACTAAATGCTTTTGTGATAATTGGAGATACTTGTTCCCACAGATCAACAATTTCATTAAATTTATTTGCTAATTGCTTCATCCCAGTATTTAGAACATAAATATCCCGCCCAATTTCAGGGCCCAAAAGATTTCCAGCAACAAGGTCAGGGATTGGCTCCGAAGCAGGGCTTTCGCCATCATGCCTACCAAATACAGAAGCAAAATTAAAAGCATTATTGGCTATTGAAAACCAATTATCATCAATTAATCGCTTAGCAATTTGAGATCCATTTATGACTTGATCCAATTCATCTATACCTGCCTGCATTCCTCTTGGGTCAGTTTCAACGTTTTGCTCATATTCCAATCTTTCAGCCGTTGCTTGCCCTTCCAATTCCTTTAATTTTGCAATTAACTCTTTGTATGTATTAGTTAATTTTACAAAAGAAATTGAAAGAGTCTCCAATTCTTGCTCAATTTGATTTAATGGGGTGTTAAGCTCACTTTTTAGTTTTACTTGTAGAGGAGCTGGTGTACTTGATAATACAACAGGAGTTGCCGTTGTGGCCATTGCAGGATTTTTACTTGGTGCTGGCCGGAGTAGAGATTCATAAAATTCTTGTGCTTCTCTATGCAAATTGGGGTTAATCATATCCGCCTCAATCATACAAAGCCCTTCAAGAATAGCTTTTAAATCAGAACCAGATTGGCCAGTCAAGCTAACTAGCGCGCCACGCTTCAAACTAGCTTTAACCGGCCTAGCTAAATATTGGAGATTGATATCGGTGACCTGAGCTTCAAATAACTGTGCTTCAATTAACTGTTTTACTTCGGAACCAAATGCAGCATGATTGCCAAGATGAGCGCCAATATATGTTAATAAAGTAAGTTTTTCTGCCCTCTGATCAGGAATTTTGCTGTCTAACAAAGCAACTTCAGCAAGTTGAACCCGCAGAGATGAAAAATCATTTCCCCGTGCAAAATTTACAACTAAGTTTCTAGTCGCATTAACGTTATTATTTATTGCCGACAGTGCCATGTAATTTCTCCTATTATTTATTAGTTTGTCTAAGAATTGCTACAATTTGATTTGCAAGTTTGTCGTCTGCTTCGCTTATACCTGCAATTTCAGCTTCTAAATAACCCAGCAAACCTTCTTTATCATTAGCTTCAACAAATTCTGAAATTCTGCCCTTAATTTGCTGGACTGAGATTGCAACAAGCACAGTTGATAATTGTTTATCGGCAAACTCCATTCCTAAAATATTTTGACTTTCACTTATGGTTGCAGCTGGTGGTGGTGTAGCTCCACTTTGAGAAGCTTGGCTGGTGGAAGTTTCGTTGACTATATCAGAATCATTAATTTCCATTACTTGTGATCCATCTTCCATTTTTGTTGTTGTTACTTTTAAATCATTTTGAGCCGAAATGTTATTAATCATTTCATTTAAAATCTCGAGATCAGTTTCGATTATAAACTGTTTATAGGCATCACTTCCAATAAAATCATCATATAGAGCTGGTGCAAGTGTTGAAAACCTAGTTAAAAAGAATTCTTTTAACCTGTTAGCTCTTCCAAGATTGATTATTCCTGCTGAGCGCGGATCAACCATAGTTTTTTCATTTGGAAAAATAAGTGTTTCTCCAGCCTGAGTACGTTGGGCTTCTTTTCCATTTTTTTCATTCGCCTCTATTTGGTCTGCCGCATTTTTACCTGCCCTATTTAATGAGAACAAGCTCGCTGACAATCCAATTAAACCTAGTGTAATAATATGTAATACCCACGGAGTCCCTATATCCGACGGTTCAGAACAACTTAGGATAAGATTCATAGTTGAAGTTAGCGATGCTAAGCCCAAACCAACTCGCATTGCCGCCCATTTTCCTATTCCAGCAAGCACATTATGCTTAGTTTTCCATTCAGCATATCTTATCCCTGCTTTACCAAGTTTTGAAACTTCTCCGGCCTTGTTTATCCCTATCGCCATTTTATTTTCCTCCTATTTCCTATTATTAATAACCAACAATTCCCACTATGTTGTTATCGGCACCTAATTTGAAAAATTTCACTTTATTTTAAAATAGTTTTTAATATCTTCTCGGCATCCCTTATTGCTTCGGCACAATCAGCATGTCTATGCTCTGGCTTCCTATGAGTGAGCTTTCTAATAAACCCTCTAAATATTTCTGGAACTTTTTCAAGTATTTCTTCTTTTATCATAGGCATGTCAGCTCTTTCATCAATGTAAAATCTACACAACTCACTCATACTTGTTAATTTATTGGGCCTTTCACCCGACAATAGCTCAAAAAGCAATAGCCCGACCGCATAAATATCTGCTTTATGGTCTAATTTAGTGTTTTGATTTTCAATTGCTTCTGGAGCCATATACATTGGTGTTCCAACATGGACTCCCGTTTGTGTAAGATTCGAATTATCCTGTTCAGCGCTCCTGGCTAAACCAAAATCTATCAACTTTAGTTTTCCCTTGCGGTCAATCATAACATTTGCTGGTTTGATATCCCGATGCAAAACACCATGTTCATGCACTAATGCAAGGGCTTTTAAAACATATATCACAATAACTAATGCCTCAGGTGGAGTTAATCTTTCTTTTTCAATTAAATGCTTCAAATCAACGCCCTCAATTAGTTCTGCAGCATAACAAAGAGGTGATGGAATAAATTCAAATATTTTTAGAATATTATTATCACCTTCAGTTGTGAATTTAGCAATTAATCTTACTTCTCTTTCAAATCTCAATGAAAAAGCTTCGACTTCTGCTCCCCTTTCAGAGGTTTTAATAGCTACATATCTATCTAAAAAAGTGTCATAAGCTAAATAAACCTTTCCCATGCCGCCTTTTCCCAATGTGTCAATAATTCTAAATTTACCTATCCTGCTAATACTCATTTTTTTCTTATGAATTTTCAGGCTGCTTCTTAAAATATTAAAAATCTGCCGCCTTTGTTCTTTGTTTAGATTTGAATCCTGCAGAAAATTATCATACCAAGCATCAATCAGTGCCATTAAAGCCGATTTTTTGTTTAAATCCATAATAAATGTTGATCTTCTAAGGGTTTCCATGCAATCATCCATTAAAACCAATTCTTCCCCATCTTTAACATCACATAATTTCTGCCAAGATATGTCATCTTCTCCAAATATTGCTAATACATCTTTTCTTTTTATATGGGGACGGTCTAAAAATTCAAGAGTTATTCTCCTGCTCCTTTTCCCTGTGCTATCAGTTCTAACTTCTATTATTCCTTTTTCTTTAAGTAGTCCTAATATTGTTTCGGATAAAGCCCCTTCGACTTTAGCAAATGAATTCCCAGCAATACTTCCCAATGCTTTTTTCTCTTCAAATTCATCGGGATTAAATGCACTAAGAGTCTTTGTCCTTATACTTTCTTCAACCGCGCTTTCCATATTTTTATCAATCCCGATAAAAAGGCCCTCTGAGCTTCCCAGGATGGTTGTAGGTTCACCTGCCGGGGGATTTAGACTTCTTTGATAATCAACCAATGTAGAAGCAATACCTTTTTTATTATTCTTTGAACCAGTTATAAGTGATATTAAATAAAATAAAGTTATTATTGCCATTGCCGGTCCGCCGCCGACTAAAAATGGGAGCACATCATTATAATAAAATGTGTCATTTTGGATTTCTTCGCTCAGATGCGGGCGGATTTCGAGGTCATAGGCGGTTTTTGCGGCAACTCCTGCCATGCCTACTGCCATTGCTTTTACAAGGGTGCCAACTTTGACAAATCCCTCTTGGCTATGAAAACGGCCAATATTTACGTTTCTAATTTGTTGCTTATTTAGTAATCCTGCGTTATAGGATCGTCTTTCAAATCTTGCAACATTTGCGAATTTTGACAAACTATGCTCCTTGGGTATGTACAGTTATACCAATATGTTATCGAAGATAGTTCCAAGAAATTTCACTTTTTAAAAAAGTATTTTTAAAAAAGAGGGTTACTCAAACCAGCCTTGTCTGATAATCATTATTATGTAAAGCTGTTTTCTCTAATTAATTTCCAACTCTTTTTCTCTCTTTCTTCTTTTGCCTTGATGCAAAAGAAGAAACAAGAAAAAATCAAGTGCCTTCAAATGCCCCCGTAGCTCCGCTTTTGCTTCCTTTGGCCATCCCCAAAACATCCACCAAATACACGCAAACCGCTCTGCTACTCACCACCATTTGAAATCCCCACCTTGAAGGCACCCTCACTTATATTTATATTTTGGCTTTATCTATTAGATTGTTTTATTCCCTGTTTCTACGGCGGTTTCATGTTGGTCGGAGAAGGGCATTTTAAACCGTTCAGGTTTAAAGGGGTCATGGGTGCCTGCGGGGAAAAGGCCAAAGCGAGTGAGCGTCCAGCGAACGTAGCGTTGGGTGGTCGTGTTTGAAACCGCCTTGACCTTTTCTTGTTACTTCTTTTGCGGTCAAGCCAAAAGAAGCCTGCCTGCCGGC
>WPAF01000026.1 GCA_009772965.1 Candidatus Saganbacteria bacterium | reverse complement strand
AGTATCTTTCAAAGCCTTCGCCTTCAACAAAAACCACTTATCTCCTCGCTGAAAAATATCATCCTCTCAAACGCACTTCAATAACTCTGAATACTTACGCGTTTTTCTTCATTCTTGGAACTGTTGCATAATGCACCCCAGACTAAAGACTTCGACGAGCTCAGTCGAGTCGTCTGGGGAATATTTAGAAAGTTTTCCTTCGTGAATTCCCCACACTTCAGCCTTGCCTGCCGGCAGGCAGGTGTGGGGTTTCCGAAAAACCTTATTCTGCAACAGTCCCATCATCTACAGTCTCATCTAATGTTGTCCAATTCGTTTTAGTTTTTGCGGCATTATGAAGAGCTTCAACTGCCTTACTATAAAGAATTCGATTATATTTTCTATTAGGATAACGCCTCTTAAGCCTTGTCACCAATTTGCCTAATCGGCTGATTTGGCGTCTGGCCTCATTTAAGTTCTGTTGAAGGTTATTCCCGCTGTAATATTTTTTTAATTCGATTTTTACAAATATCAGCAATGTTTTTTGTGATATAGCATATTTTTTTATATTAAAACCATTGTTATCTAAAGAATCTTCAAACAATGCATTTGCAATAAGTTGCGGATTGGAAAAGAACACTCGTACTCCCGGATGAAGGGATATTTTAACTGGTTGTTTTAATGCTGCAGTTTTTTTAACCTGAGCAGGAGCAGGCGGCTGCGCTTCAGCTATTGCCTTCTTTTTTACCAGCGCAACAATAGCATCCAGCCTTTTTAACCTTCTAATATGCAGCCATTTGAAAAGGTTTCCCAACCCTGGGAAGCGGGAAGATTGTTTACCTAAAACCCCTTTTACCGCATTAACTATGTCATTCATCTTATTTTTATCAAAGCGGCCATTTACTTTTGATGCTTCAAATATAATCTTTGCTACTTTTTCATCAGAGTTCCTCAACATAACTTTTTTTAATTCCTGTATGACCAAATTTACTGTTTTTGTTGTGTCGATTTTTGGTGAAGATGCGGTTGGCGCAGGAACTTTTTTGGCCTCGGCTTCTTTTTTTGCTAACGCAACAGATCTTTTCCAAACCTTTGCTTTTTTAATGTCTGCCTCATTTTTTTCTCTGGCTAAGTTCAAGATGTGTTCAAATTGCTTACCAACTCTAGCCCGATCGTTTGCTTTCGGGTAGTTTTCCTCAAGCCGCTGTTTTAACTGAGCTAGCATTTTTCTAGTTCTTTCAGTTTTAAATCCGCCGGTTCGCCGTGAGGTTTGGTAAACTAAATTGACTAAATTTCCTTCTTCTGGCTTGACCCACAGGTCTTTTTTTAATTTTTGAACAAGTAGTAGGAATTTACTATTACTATTGTTGCCATTTGCTTTATTTTCTACCTTTTTCACTGATTGAGGGGGCGTAATTGATAATTTATTGGCGGGAATGACAATTTCAGTTGGCGGATCATGGGGAACGACTTTGGGCTGTTGAGCCGGGTTTGTTATAGGCGCTGGGTTCTTTCTGCGATAAGATTCTGCTGCTTCTCTTCTAATTTTTGCCAGCTTTAATGCCTCAAGTTTTAATTTTATTGAAGCCTGCTCCTCTGACAGTTTTATCAAATTCCTCAAAATATAAATGTCGCGATTAGCTAAATTTAATGCTCTCCCCGCTGTCTTAATTGTATACACAATACGTAATTGCCCTATAAATAAGCTAATTAACTTCTCTTTTCTGTTCGGAATAAGGCAATTATTTTTTTTATCCCAAGCAGCATCAAGGATAATCAATGAAACCTCTTGTAATATCATAGCTGTTCTTTTGAATCCATCGCCGGCTGAAGCAGTATAAACGTTTATATATTTCTGTGCTAGCCAATACAAAACTTGAGAAACGTTATTATTTTCTTTTTTCCCTGCAGTGGGCGGGGTTGAATTAATTGGAATCGGCAAGAAATTAGATATCAGCTCAGGTATCATTACTAATCCTCCCTGGAATTTTTTGGGGTTCTTTGACCCCTATAAGATGACCAATTTCAATTAATACTTTTTTGTCAACAATAATCGCCGCCAACCGGCCTTCGGAGTCCATATAGAGAGGTGCAGTCCATCGGGAACAAATATCCAAAGTCCATCGCACCCAATTCTTCGCCAATAATTCGAGCTGATTTATTTAATCCTTTTTGTAATAAGTATAGGGCATAACCAATCTTTGC
The DNA here is from genome assembly GCA_009772965.1 of Candidatus Saganbacteria bacterium. Lineage (GTDB taxonomy): Bacteria > Margulisbacteria > WOR-1 > XYC2-FULL-46-14 > WPAF01 > WPAF01. The sequence continues at coordinate 14,801 of WPAF01000026.1, read as the reverse complement.
GGCCTTTTTCCCTGCGGATTGGCACGTTAGTTCCATATCCCCTCCCCCAGACTTCCGTGAGTGACGGGGAGCATCCGCTCCAAAAGTCTCTTTTCGATAAAGATAGGCTTGCTTTCCTAAATCGTTATTCCCCCCATCTAAAAGTGACTTTAAGTAATTTATATACATTTGCCGATATGTTGGATCGGTAGTATATCCTTTTGAGGTATCGGTTGTTTTGTCATAATAAGCTTGTAAGAAACTTTCTTCAAATTGCAGCTTAAATTCTTCTGGAACAGCAAATTGGTCCCCGAAGATTTCATTAAAATGTCTAATTATAAAAGCCAGCGAAAAATAAATTTTCCCTGTTCCGCAGACAGGGATTGAGTTTTCACACAACATTATCTGATCTATTACCTCTTCAATAGGACTAACACCCTCTTTCTTATTTAATATTTCCATTGCCTTTTTTCTCGCAGAAATAATGCTATCCATGGAGGTCTTCGCCTGTCCAGTTAAATTTTCTAATCCTACAAAAGGAACCTTTTCCAATTCGTGTATATGCAATCTATATGCTAAAGAGTCGGCTATGTGCTTTCCAGGTGTAATACTAATTTTAATATTTAATAAGCCCTCTCCATGAATTGCTACTTGCCTGATGATATCAATAAGGGAAACTACGATTTCTGATATTAACGCGCCCCTTTCATGAGCAGAAAGGCCTTGTTTTCTTTTTACTGACTGTTCCAAAATGGCTTCAGCCGCAGCTCCACCAAAAACTGCATCTCGACTACTTTCCACTAAGCTAGCAATATCTAATTTAATTTTATCATTTGGAGAGATTGGAGAACCTAGTAAATTGGAAGGTGAGGTAAAAGGTTTTCCCTCCTTGAAAAAAGGTCCAGAATCAGAAGGTTCAGGCATAGTAGGTAAAAGATCAAAAATATTATCAGTAACCAAGAAACAATCTTCCCTTTGCAACCAAGAATTTAAATCCTCTAATATTTGCGGGGTAAAGCCCTGGCTTTCTGCGGCATTTCGAAGTTTCTCACTTAAAAAAATGCTGCGTAGTTCTCTTGACTTAACTAATTGATTGAGAAAGCTTTCGGTGAATTGATAATTCCTTTTGTGTAGTAAAGCTATTCTTTTACCTACATCGTTCCCCAGATGAAATTTTTCAGCAAGATAAGCACAAGTTCTTCGTGAAGCAAAAAGCCCCGCAGGTAAACCTATTACACCTGAGCTTTTGGTTATAGGCATGTTTTTTCCCCCTCAATTCAAGAATAACTAAACCCTGTCAGCCCCTCCTTCCCTCTCCGCCCTCATAGGTGCAAGTACAGCATCCGTGTCGTCTGCGACGCCACTCATGCTCTCTTGCCTCCAGCTATATTATCGGACGCATTTCTGGGAAATTTCACTTTATTGGCATTCTCCTTGGGCTTGATTCTGGCGGGATTCATGGATATGGCTTTGCAAAAAATCTACTTTTCTGTTAGAATTAGTATATTATGCCGGATGAAAATTTCGAATCAACAAAAATTGACAGCACCAAGGGGCTTTCAGGTGAAACCGAAGTCGATGCGCTTATTGCGGGAGCATTAGCTGAGCTTGATGTAAAACCAAAAGAAGAAAAGAAAGAATTAAAAGCTACCCCCATTAAACCAGCGCATATTTCTGCAATTAAAACTGTCCCAGCACCTCAACCAGAAGCTAAAATAGAAAAGAAGGAAGAAGTCAAACCAACAGATGAAGCTAAAAAAGCCGATGATATGGCATATGAGGAAACCTTTAAAAAATTCAGCGTTGGCGCCCTAGTTAAAGGAAAAGTTGTAAGGATTGATGCTTCCGGAGCCTTAATAGACATTGCTTACAAGTCTGATGGTTTTTTATCAAACGAAGAACTTTCACAAAGCGTTAAAATCGGCGATGAGATTGATGTTGTCATTGAAAAGCTTGAAAGCAAAGAAGGATATGTTGTTTTATCCAAGAAAAAGGCCGATTTTGAAAAAAACTGGATAAAGGCTTATGATGCCAATAAAAAACGCACTCTTTTGAGCGTAAAAGTCACCTCCGCAGTAAGCGGAGGACTGGTGGTTGATTGGGAGGGAATCCGCTCTTTTATCCCCGCCTCCCAGGTTGAAAAGAAACCGGAACAATTACTAAAAGACTTTGTCGGGCAAACTATACCGGCAAAAATTATCGAGGCAAACCGCAGGCAAAGTAAAATCGTCATGTCGCATAAATTCGGGATAAGAGACCATGAAAGGTCACAGGCATCTAAATTTTTTGAAGAAATTGAAGTCGGGCAAGTCCATCATGGAAGAGTCACAAGCATTAAAAATTTTGGCGCATTTGTTAATATTAACGGAATTGAAGGGCTGATCCCGCTTACGGAACTCTCTTGGAAACGGGTAAAACATCCATCAGAATTACTAAAAACCGGCCAGGAGCTGGACGTTTTTGTGCTTGGGATTGATAAGATAAACCGAAAGATTTCGTTTGGACTAAAGGAACTCCAGCCTGATCCATGGGCAGATGCATTAACAAAATACAAACCAGGACAAATCATAAAAGTAAAAATTGCCCGGCTAGTCAAATTTGGCGCTTTTGCCGAGCTTGACGACACTCTCGAAGGATTGATCCATATTTCTGAGCTTTCAGCTAACAGGATTAATTCTCCCGAAGAAGTTGTAAAGCCGGGAGATGAGGTTGAAGTTAAAATCCTGAGGATCGTGCCTGATGAGCAAAAAATAGGACTTTCAATCAAAGACGCAGTTTATGAAAAAGAAAAGAAAGCAAGCCCCAAAGCTGCAGAAGAAAAAAGCGAAGAGAAAAAGGTGACAATCGGCGACCTTATGGCTGAAAAAGAAAGGCAAAAAGCAGAGAGAGAAACTGAATTTGAGGTTACTGAAGAAGAAGTCATCGAAGAACAAGGACAAGACCAAGGGCTTACATGAACTTTTTAGAAAAGCTGGATAAATCTTATAAAAAAAATAAGAGCCAGCTTTGCATCGGGCTGGACATAGACATAAGAAAACTGCCAAAAGATATCCTCGACTCTGAAGACCCGATATTCAACTTTAATAGATATATAATCGATCAAACCACTGATTTAGTCTGCGCTTACAAACCAAATATCGCATTTTACGAGGCCCTGGGGATTTATGGGCTTGAATCATTAATCCATACTATTGAATATATCTCCCCTACCGGAATCCCTGTAATTCTTGACGCCAAGCGCGGAGATGTTGGCCACACGGCCGCCGCTTATGCTAAGGCTATTTTTGATGTTTATAAGGCTGATGCCGCAACCGTTAATCCTTACATGGGGCATGATTCAGTAGAGCCATTTATAAATTATAGGGACAAAGGGGTTTTTGTTTTATGTTTAACTTCGAATATCGGGGTTAAAGATTTTCAAACCGCCGGAAGGGAAGAACCGTTATATATTTCAGTCGCCAAACATGTAAAAGAATGGAACCACTATGGCAACTGCGGATTGGTGGTTGGGGCAACTATACCAAACGAATTAAAAGAAATTAAAAAGATTGTTGGCAATATGCCCATCCTGATCCCCGGTGTTGGGGCGCAAGGTGGAGATTTAAAAAATTCCATAAAATACGGTGGACAAAGAGCCATTATCAATGCCAGCAGAAGCATCATTTACTCCGATAACCCCAAAGAAGAAGCAAAAAAGCTAAGAGATCAAATCCTCGAATATTCGGAATAACCATGTTGACAAATATAGTCTATATGCTATATTTACGACATTATAATATAGCTTTTAGGTTATATTAGGAGGTGTTTTGTGAGTAATTTTGATGATTTAAAAAGAAGGCAAATTTCTGAAACAATTCAAAAAAAAATTCCTATTCCAATAGAGAACATCGGAACCAGGCTAAAGGATATTAGAGAATCTATGGGAATGACGCAAAAACAATTGGCAAAAAGGATTAACATAAGCCAGCCCGTTGTATCTAAAATAGAAGAAAACGCGGCAACAAGCAGTTTAATCAATGTAGAAAGATATGCCCGAATTTTTGGGATTGATTTCCAGGGAGTTTTTACTTCAGAAAAAGCAATGGAAGAAATAATAAAAGGCCAAGCCGAAAAAAAAGCCAAACAAATCCTTGATCGCACATTTTCAAATATGGCCATGGAAAAACAAGCGCCTCAAGAAGATGCTTACAAATTTCAGCTAAATCAATTAATTGAAGAGTTGAGCGCCAACCCCAGCTCAAAACTTTGGGAAGATTGATTGGAATATTTTAAAACCATTGATGACGCTACGCCGATTGAAGATATAAGCAGCCTTATCCCAACACATATTTTAAATAGAGACGAATTAAATGAATGGGAAGCGAATAACATCCTTAAGGCCACAAAAAAGTTTTTAACTAAATCAACGAAGTTTGATTTCTCAATTGAATCAATCAAAGAAATACACAAAGAAATGTTTGATAAGACCTGGCAATGGGCTGGGAAGTTTCGCACAAAAAATTACAATATAGGCGTTAATTGGCATAATATCCAGGAAGAGCTAAAAAAATTATTTGGCGACTTAAATTACTGGCAAAAGAAAAAAACTTTTGATTTGTTCCAGCAAAGCATTCGGCTTCACCACAAACTCGTTCAAATTCATCCTTTTGTCAATGGAAATGGGCGGCACGCAAGATTGGCGGCAGATATTTTCCTCTTTTCGCACGGACAGAAAATTCCTATCTGGCCAAATAAAAGCCTAATTGAAGAAACAGATATTCGCAAAAAATATATTAATGCCCTGAAGTCCGCAGATACTGGAGATTATTCCCTCCTAGAACAACTTATGCAAAAACTTTTGTAATTAAATATTATAAAATATTCCCTTCGACAGTGAAATTTTTGCGGAATTATTGCGAAATACATTTAGTGAACGTTTGAATTAACATACGGAGGTGTTAATTATGGCAGGTTTATCAGTTTCGCCCTTATTGCAACAACAAAGAACTAACTTCAATCTTTATGCTTGCACTGCTTTAGAAAGTAACAATTTTTATCTTAGATTTGACGCCGCTAGAGCGCTCGCTATGGTTGGCAACCCCGTTGGCTTGGATGTTCTCAAGGAGGCTTTAACAGTTGGGGATAATCGCCAACAACTTCAGGCAATTAAAGTGTCAAGTTTTTTGCCGGAAATTGCGGCTTTGCAAGTGTTATCTCTTGCATTAAATGGTTCTCCCGAATTAAGGATTCCAGCTATCCAGAAATTGGGTGAAATAAAAGGAGACTCCGCGCAATCATTGCTGCTTAAATTATATAGTCAAAATTTACCAAGCTCGGAATTTCGTGAAGTGTCATTTGCTTTAGGGGCAAATGGGGGAAGATCGGCTGTTGAGGCATTATCAAAGTCTTTCGTTGCTTTAACTGGAAGTAAAATAGATAAATCTGTTTTATCTAAAATTGCCGTTTTATCATTTTCGCTTTTACAGTTAAAAGAAGAGCATTATTTATATCTGAAAGAAGTTTTAAGCCCGCTTTTAAATAATCAATCACCTTTTATTGTGTTGGGCGTGGCCTCAGTGTTGGCAAAAGGCAACAATGAAATGATTGAAATTATTGAAGCGCTTTTAACCAGCGATCCATATCTTGAATTTGATGCAAGTGAATTGCTAAAACATATTAAAACTAAGGCCGCGGAGACGTTGCTGGGAATTGTAAATAAAAGTATTGGTATTGAGCCAGTCGAAGAAAAACTCTTTACCGATGAACAAATAATTAAAATGCTTACAGGAAATAGCACTGAAGATAAAATTCGTGCGGCTAATATACTTGTGGAATTAATAAGAAAAGGGAAACCAATTGATTCAAGAATGATCAAGGAACTAAAACAAATGGCAGAAACCGGAAGTGAATCTTGGTCAGAACCGGCATGCCATTCAGCAAATGCTGCGCGGCGAGCCGCATTTAGGGCTTTAAGTGAATTAGGAGAGTGGGATTTCCTGGAAGGTAAAATTACTGCTTTAAACAAAGCCCATACTCAACTTGCATTATTTGCAATGGCCAGGCTTCTACACAATGAGGAAGCTGAATTTATTTCCTCGGATATTTTGCAGTAATTGTTGAGCTTAATCCTCCGCGAGGGGTAAAAACTCCGATAACGTCAGCCCATTTCGGGTGACAAGCAAAAACTATATCTTCTAAAATCCGGTTGACCGCGTTTTCGTTAAATATCCCCAAGTTGCGATAAGCAATAATATACATCTTTAATGACTTAAGTTCCAAACATTCTCTATCTGGCATATATCGGATTGTTATTTTTCCAAAATCCGGAAGCCCGCTCTTGGGGCAAATTGAGGTAAACTCGGGAATTTCAATAACTACCTCATATTTTTTAAAATAGTTTTTAAATACTTGGATCGCAGGAAGCTTTTCTTCTATTCCCGCGCGGGCGTGCTTATCAGAATATTCCATCTTGTCTGCTCCTTACTAATATGTGCTGTCAACTTTATCCAGAAGCCGCATATACATATCATGCGAGGTACATGGCCGGTCGTGGCTTAACACTTCATTGATTATATCACTTTGTTCATTAATTTTTTTTAATATATCCGCGCCGATTGCCCCATGGTGCTTGTGCACATAAAATCTCCTGAAAAATTTGCGGGATTTTTCATCTTTTCCGAGTTTGGCGAATAACTCATAAAGCGGCGGGATCGCCCGATGGATAATGACCAATAATGACTTTGAAAGGATTGTAAGCCTGATAGCTGTTTTTCCGATATCATGCAAAAGCCCAAGGCGGACAAGTTTTCTTTTATCAATAGTTTTCATGTCCGCGGCTTCCCTCATCATTCTTTTTGCCACAACCACGCCGTGCTTTTGCTCATAATCCGGCAGTGAAAAAAATAGCGCCGCTTCTTTAATGTTTAGGTACTGGTGGACAAACGAGCGGTTTTCTTCGTTCATCCTTGCCGACATGGCAAACCAAAATTGTTTCGCCCTGTATAAAAGCCTATCCAGCATCTATCGCCCTTCTCAGTGATTTAATAAAGTCGGCAGCTTTTTTAAATTGCTTCTTCGCAATTATTTCAACCAGCGCCGATCCCACTATTACCCCATCGGCATGTTTTGCCGCTTCTTTTGCCTGTGCCGGATTTGAAATGCCAAAGCCCACTGCAATCGGCTTATTTGTATATTTTTTAATTGCAGCAGCCATTTTAGAAACGTCGGCGGATATTTTGCTTCGTTTTCCGGTTATGCCGGCTGATGAAATAAGATAAATAAATCCCGATGATTTTTGGGCAATCATTTTTATCCTTTCTTCGTTTGTAGTCGGTGAAACCAGCAAAATGCGGTCAATCGAGTCGTTTTTTTCTTCCATCTCATCCGGGATTGAGTCGGGAATAATTACTCCCCCTACCCCATACTTTGCACAATCAGAAAAAAACTTTGATGATCCATAATTTTCAATTAGATTTTGGCTGAGCATAAAAACCAGCGGGATCTTAATTTTTCTCGAGACCTTATTCGCTAATAAAAACGCATCTTGCAGTGAAACATTATTTTTTAACGCCCTGTTATGCGCCGCCTGGATAACCGGCCCGTCAGCAATAGGATCGGAAAATGGGACGCCAAGCTCAATAATATCGGCTCCCGCTTTTTCTAGATCATAAACCAGTTTTTCGGTTTGGCTTATTGAAGGATCGCCAACGGTAATAAATGGGATTAGCGCTTTTCTTTTGCCAAATACTTCTGAAATCCTAGACATAATTTTTTATTTCCTCAACATCTTTATCCCCGCGGCCGGAAAGGCAGACAATTATTGATTGGTCGCTGCGCATTTTGGGTGCCGCCGTTTTTAAATATGCAATCGCATGCGATGACTCAAGCGCAGGGATTATCCCTTCCATTTCAGATAGGATTTTAAATCCATAAAGCGCGTCTTTATCATTGGCCATAACATATTTTACCCTGCCGGCATCTTTTAAATAGCTGTGCTCTGGCCCTACGCCTGAATAATCAAGTCCGGCGGAAATTGAATGTGTGGTTAAAATTTGACCGGTTTTGGACTGCAGGACATAAGTTTTTGCACCATGGAGCACCCCGATTGACCCCTTGCAAAGCGATGCCGCCCCGGCGGCCTCAACCCCAATTATCTCAACAGGCTTTTCTTCCAGGAATGGATAAAATAATCCAATAGAATTACTTCCTCCCCCCACGCAGGCAACAAGTAAATCCGGCTCTTTTTTTTCAAATTCAAAATGCTGTCCCTTTGCTTCATTGCCAATAACCGACTGGAAATCCCTAACCATCATGGGATACGGATGCGGGCCAACACTTGATCCCAGACAATAAAACGTGTCAGAAGGATTGGCCATCCAATCGCGAAGAGTTTCATTTATAGCATCTTTTAAAGTTTTACTTCCTGATTTTACGCTGATAACTTTTGCGCCAAGTAGTTTCATGCGGAAAACATTAAGCGCCTGCCTTCGAACATCCTCCTCGCCCATATAAACAATACATTCAAGGCCAAAAAGAGCACAGCCGGTAGCGGCCGCTACTCCATGCTGTCCGGCGCCGGTTTCAGCAATGATTCTTTTTTTGCCCATCCTTTTTGCAAGGAGAAGCTGTCCGATCACATTATTTATTTTATGCGCGCCGGTATGACAGAGGTCTTCTCTTTTTAAATATATTTTTGCTCCGTTAAATTTATCCGTCAGATTTTTCGCGAAGTAAAGCGGTGTCGGCCTGCCGGCGTAATGTTCAAGATAAAATTTAAACTCGGAGATAAAATCCGCGTCATTTTTATATTTTAAATATGCTTCTTTAAGCTCATCAAGCGGGGCAATAAGCGTTTCCGGAACAAAGCGCCCGCCAAATTTGCCGAAGTGGCCGCGATCGTCCGGTTGGTTGCTAAACATAATACTTTGATTATACCAGAAAGATTTCTCTTGACAAATCGCAGGATATCTTTACAATTCAGTTTAGAGATTTCTTTTTTAAAGGATAGAAAATAAATGAAAGAAAAAGTTAAATATGGCTTTGGCCCGCATTTAATGTTTGACCTTTACGGCTGTAATAAAGAAAAACTTTCCGATATGGATTTGATTTTTGACACGCTCGATAAATTCCCGACCAGGATGGGAATGAATAAAATTATGCCTCCTTACGTTTTTAAATATACTGGGTCTGTGCCTGAGGATTGGGGAATTTCAGGCGTTGTTTTAATTGCCGAATCGCATATTACAATCCATACTTTTCCTGATAAAGACCATGCTTTTATAGATATTTTTTCCTGCAAAGATTTTAATACTGATTTTGCCACAAGCTACATGATTAATCTTTTTGAGGCAAAAGAGCATGAGGTTTCACTTTCCGCAAGGGGCGCGGAATTTAAAAAAACAACCAAGCATACCGAGCCAAAGCCAGTTGAAGACCTGCCAAGGATATACACACACTAGTCAATGACTTCAAAATTTTTAAAGCATCCCACCATACCGATAAGAATTAATAAGGGAAAAAGCGTATCTTCCGTGCTTGAGGAAATGCTTGCTACCGGCTTCCAAGGCAAATCCCTCGCGGAGGCCTTTATGGTTTGGAAGCAAATGCTCAATGAAAAAAAACTGACCATTTGGCTTGGCATTTCCGGGGCAATTGTTCCCGCCGGCATGCGCAGGGCTGTTGCCTATCTCATTAAAAATCGGATGGTTGACGTAGTTGTTTCAACAGGAGCCCAGGTTTTTCACGATATCGCCGAATCGCTGGGCATATTGCACTATCGGGGGTCAGCTTATGTAGACGATAAAGCGTTGCTAGATGAAGGAATCGACCGTTTTTATGATGTTTTAGTCCAAGAAGATTTACAAAGAAAAGTAGACAGGGAAATACAAAAGTTTATTGAAGAGCTGGAACCTGATTATCAGTATTCATCGAGGGAGTTTTTTGCACTGCTCGGCAAATATCTTGAAGAGAAAGCAGTAGACAAAGAGTCAATAATTATCGAAGCGTACAAGGCAAATGTCCCTGTTTTTGCCCCTGCCCTATGCGACTCCAGCATCGGTTATTCGTTTGTCATGGCAAGGCGGGGAATTAGGGATAAAAAAGACGGCAAAGGTTTTGAAGCCACGGGAAAAGCAACTTACCGATATATTGACCAGATGAAAGATACGGATGAAACCGTGCAAATCGCGGAATCTTCAAAAAAATCCGGAGTGATCTATCTTGGCGGAGGGGTTCCCAAAAACTTTATCCAGCAGACTGAACTTTTAAACCTTATTTTAGGAAATGCTTTGCCCGGGCATGAATATGCCATACAAATTACAACAGACAATCCCCATTTTGGAGGCCTTTCCGGCTGTACCTTTGCCGAAGCTCAAAGCTGGGGAAAAATTTCAAAGCAGGCAAAAATGGCGCAATGCTTTTGCGATGTGACAATTGCCCTCCCAATTCTCGCTCATGGGCTGGCAGAATATGAAAGCATCGCGCATAAGAGGCCAAAGCCAAACTTTAATTGGAAAGGATCCCATCTTAAAATCAATTATGAGTAACACCTTTCTTGAGATTGAGCCGGAATATTCACGGTATAACACTTCTAAATTTGTTGTGGTCCCCTGCCCCCATGAAACCTCAACCAGCTATGGGAAAGGCACAAAAAACGGGCCTCAAGCAATACTAAACGCCTCATATAATATTGAAAATTTTGACGAAGAGCTGAAGTTTGAAACCTATAAGAAGGCCGGTATTCATACAATGACGCCATGTTCTGCCGGCCGTTTGCCTTCAACAATCAACAAGATATTAAAAGATAAAAAGACGCCGATTGTTTTAGGCGGCGAACATTCTATTACCCCATATGCCGTTGAAGCGGTATTTTCTAACTTTCCAAAACTATCTGTTCTTCAATTTGACGCTCATGCCGATCTGAGGGATAAATATCACGGGAATAAAAACAGCCATGCCTGTGCCATGCGCAGGACGCTTGAAATTTGCCCTGTTGTGCAAGTTGGCATAAGAAATATTTCTCCTGAAGAATATGAATTCGCGCAAAAATCCGGGCAAATAAACAATATGCATTTCGCTAACCAGCTTGAATCAGTTGAAAAAGCCATTGCCCAGCTTTCAGAGTATGTCTATATTACTTTTGATGTTGATGCTTTTGATTCATCTGTTATGCCGTCAACAGGCACCCCTGAGCCGGGAGGCTTTTTTTGGTATGAAGTGCTGAATATTTTAAAACTAGTCGCCAAAAATAAAAAAGTTGTTGCCGCTGACTTTGTAGAATTAATGCCAATCAAAGGATTCTCTGCCCCTGATTTTACTGTGGCAAAATTGATCTATAAATTAATGGGGTATTTAAGCAGGTAGATTTTATTGCGGGTATTTCGACAGCCTTTTATTTACCCTATCTTTTCCCAGCACTTCAAGGACATCGTACATTGGCGGGGTTTCAACACGGCCGGAAACTGCGGCGCGGCAGGGATGGATTATAACCCCCAGCTTTACTTTCATTTCCTCCGCCAATTGCTTAAACATCTTTTCAATATTATCTTTAATAAAAGGCGCTACTCCCACTAACTTGTCTTTAAGAGTGTTGATTATCTTTGAAGAATCTTCGCTCCCAAGATATTTCTTTGCTTTTTCGTCAAACGGAAAATCATCATTAAAATAATACGGGGTCAAATCTGTTATTTCGTTGATCACTTTCAACCTGTCAAGAAACAATCTAACAATTTTTGAAATATAAGCTAAATCCTGTTTTCCGTATGCATCAAACAATAACGGTTCACAAAGGTCAACTATTCTTTCGGGCAAAGCGGTTCTAATATAATTCCCATTGAGCCATTTTAACTTTTCTATATCAAATATCGCGGCATTTTTGCTTACTGCTTCTAGCGTAAAGAGATCGATCAATTCCTGCCTTGAAAAAACTTCCTGGTCTTTGTACCCCCACCCCAGCTTGGCAATGTAATTAATTACCGCCTCCGGAAGATATCCCAGGTCTCGGTATTCAATAACCGAGGCAGCCCCATGCCGCTTTGAAAGCCGCGCTTTATCCGGCCCCAAAATCATTGGGATATGGGCAAACGCAGGTAATTTCCAGCCAAACGCCTTATACAAAACAATTTGCCTGGGAGTATTGGATAAATGGTCGTCCCCCCTGATAACATGGGAAATCTCCATCAGGTGGTCATCAACTACCGCGGCAAAATTATAAGTCGGGACCCCGTCGGATTTAACTACAACAAAGTCATCCAGCAAATCATTTTCAAACTTTACCTTGCCGCGGACTAAATCCTCAACTTCGGTTATTTCCCCGATAGGCATTTTAAAGCGGATGACAAAAGGTCCACCAGGATTTTTCGAAAGCTCTCGGCAGGCGCCATCATATTTGGGAGCCTCTTTTTTCTGGGCAGCCAGTTTTCTTTTTTCTTCAAGCATTTCAGGCGTACAAAAACAATAATATGCTTTGCCCTCTTTTATGAGTTGGTCGGCGTATTTTTTATATATTTCCATCCTTTCAGTTTGGAAATACGGGCCAAAATTGCCGTCGCTATTGGGGCCTTCATCCCAGTCAATCCCCAGCCATTCAAGCCCGTGGAGAATTGTCTGGACGGCCTCTTTGGTAGACCTTGTGCGGTCGGTATCTTCAATTCTCAGGATAAATTTGCCGTTGTTATGGCGGGCAAAAAGCCAGTTAAAAAGGGCGGTGCGGCCTCCTCCAATATGAAGCGCGCCGGTGGGGCTAGGGGCAAACCTGACTCTTATCATTCTGTCTCCTTTGTGCCAATTACAATGTAATCAATTTTTTCCGGATAAACCATGCCAAGCTTTGAAACAGCCATGCTGTCGATCCTTGAAAGATTCTCTTTTTTTGCCACAAAATAATTTAACCTGCGGCTTTCGGCGTATAATTTGCCATATTTAATTTTTAGCGAGGCGGCATTATATTTAAGCCCCACACTGCTGGTAACTATAAAAAGATGCACCAGCGCCAGAACAAGCACCAAAAAGAAGCACCAGGCATATTTTTTCATATTTTTTCAGCTATTCTCATCTTCGCGCTTTTGGCTCGGGGATTTTTTACGATTTCGCCTTCCCCGGCCGTCATCGGCTTTTTAGTCAACACATCAAGTATACCATCAAGCTTTAATTTTCTAAAAAAGTTCTTGGCTATCCTGTCCTCAAGCGAATGGTAGGATATTACACAAATCCTCCCGCCGCTTTTAAGGAGGCTAATGCTGTCAGACAGCGCCTGGCTTAGATTATTTAACTCTGAATTTATAAATATCCTTAATGCCTGGAATATTCTGGTTGCGGATTCCCTCTTTTTCCAGGTTGGGATCGCCTTTTCAATGATTTCCTTTAGCTCAAATGTAGTTGATATTGTTTTTTTTAACCGTTCCGCGCATATCCTTCGCGCGATCCTTTTTGAAAACCTTTCCTGCCCATACTCAAAAAATATTTTGGCCAGTTCTTCTTCCGTAAGATTGTTGATATAAAAAGAAGCGGGTTTTCCAACCCCTTGATCCATCCTCATGTCCAGAGGCCCGTCAAACCTGATCGAAAAACCTCTCCCCGCCTCATCAATTTGAAAAGATGATACCCCAAGGTCAAAAAGAAAGCCATCAACTGGTGTTTTTATAATGTTGTTAATATCGGCGAAGTTGCCATGGAAAAATGTAATATTTTTATTGCTTGGGATTCTTTCTTTTACTTTTTTCAAAATCTCATTATCCTGGTCAATACCGATAACGTTTGCGCCGCTTTCAAGCAATGCCAAGGCGTGCCCTCCATAGCCTAAAGTGCAGTCAACTATGGTTTTTCCGGGCATAGGATTTAGCGCGCCAACAACCTCTGCGGACATAACGGGGATATGCATGATATAATAATTATAACATGCTGTTGGACAATATTATTGCCGATAAGGCGCTTGAAGTAAAAACCATAAAAGAGCAGTTTAAGTTTATAACTTTAAAAAACATTGAAGAGATATTCCCTCCGATAAAGGATTTTACTTCAGAAATAAGCAAGCCCGGGAAAATCAACCTCATTGCCGAATTAAAAAAGAAGTCCCCCTCCGCGGGAGAAATAATCAGCAACTTTAAGCCGGCAGAAATTGCCAAAATTTATGAAGAAGCGGGCGCTTCTGCCATTTCTCTTTTAACCGACTGGAAATATTTTGAAGGCATTCTTGGGTATCTTAAAGCAGTAAAACAGGCGGTAAAACTGCCTATTCTAAGAAAAGATTTTATTATTGACGAAATTCAAATATATGAATCCCGTATGGCAGGAGCTGATGCCGTTCTTTTGATAGCCAGGATACTCGATTCTTCAAAGCTTAAACAATTTATCGAACTGTGCGATAAGATTAAATTGCCGGCTTTAGTTGAAGTCCACAATGAAGCCGAAACTGAAAAAGCCCTCAAGGCAGGAGCTCAAATAATCGGAATCAATAACCGCGATTTGGACACATTAAAGGTTGATTTTAATATATCGCTGCAAATCATCAATAAATTTCCAGAATTAAAAAATAAAATCCTTGTTTCAGAAAGCGGCATTAACAGCCCTTCGCAAATTAAAGAGCTCAAATCAGCCGGCTTTAATGCTGTTTTAATCGGCGAAGCCCTCCTAAAAAGCCCCGATATCAAAGAAAAAACAAAAGAGCTCCTGTCTAAATAAGCTGAAATTTTTCGGGTGCACTGAGAATCCCCATACTAAAGTATGGGGAATTGTATATTTCGACAATAGGGGCTGTTGCGAAATGAGCTTGTCAAGCCCTTTCCGGCCTAAAACAATATAAGTTCCAGACAAAAGTCATTCCAGAGGTCAAAACTTCTTCATAATAA
>WPAF01000063.1 GCA_009772965.1 Candidatus Saganbacteria bacterium | reverse complement strand
ATAAAAACAGAAGAAGTTTAAAAAATACGGGACATGGGAAAAAGAAATAGACTTCTTAATGAGGCAAATATTTTGCCTGGCAACTTGGAATTAAATGATGAATTCGTAGGCACCTTTAATTTAATAGAAAATACGAATGACAGCATTTTTATTACCGGCAAGGCAGGCACCGGTAAATCAACCCTCCTTAAATATTTCAAAAAGAACACCGCAAAAAATGTCGCTGTTTTAGCGCCGACCGGTGTTGCGGCCGTAAACATTGGCGGCCAGACAATACACTCTTTTTTCAGATTTCCTCCTCGTTTAATCCAAAAGGACAATATTCGCAGAAGACGTAACAGTGAAATCATTCAAAAACTCGATACAGTAATAGTCGATGAAGTTTCTATGGTGCGCGCCGACCTTATGGACGGGATTGACTATGCGCTTAAGATTAATCGTGATGAGATGAAGTTGCCATTCGGTGGCGTCCAAATGGTATTTTTTGGAGATTTATTTCAGCTTCCCCCTGTGGTAGAGAAGGAAGCGCGAGACATTTTGGATCAGCGCTACGATAGTCCGTATTTTTTTAAGGCAAAAGTTTTCCATAACCTGAAGCTGCGATATGTGGAATTGAATAAAAATTACCGCCAATCAGATGCCCAATTTATTGATTTGTTGAATAAGATTAGGAATAAGACTCAAGGGAAAGAGTAAGAAAAATAATCCCAGGAGATTCTAATCATTGTGTTATTTTGACGACTACCAATAACCGCGCCAATGCGGTAAATGAAGAAAAATTAGCCGGTTTACCCGACAAAGAATATAAATATGAAGCCGCTATTACTAAAAAATTTGAAGAATCTGCTTATCCAACGGAGTATTGTTTGAGGCTTAAGAAGGGGGCACAGATTATTTTGATAAGAAATGACCTTGATAAAAGATGGGTAAATGGCACCATTGCTCAGATTGCGGCGCTATCCCCAGACACTATAAAAGTTTCTATAAATGGAAGTATTCATGAGGTATCAAAATCAAGCTGGGAAAAGATTGAATACGAATATAATCGAGCCGAAGACAAAATTGAAGAAAAGATAATTGGTACCTTTGAACAATATCCGATAAAACTCGCTTGGGCAATTACCATTCACAAGAGCCAAGGCCAGACTTTTGACAATATTGTTATAGATTTAGGAGCTGGCGCTTTTACTCACGGCCAGGTATACGTTGGCCTTAGTCGTTGCACAACGCTGGGAGGTATTATCTTAAAAAGACCGGTAATCGCCAGCGACATTATTTTTGATGAAAGAGTCTATGAGTTTAGAAACAGATTTCTGAATTTAATATGAGAATACAAGCGGATAGTGTATTAATAAAGGAGG
>WPAF01000051.1 GCA_009772965.1 Candidatus Saganbacteria bacterium | reverse complement strand
GGGTGGTCGTGTTTGAAACCGCCTTGACCTTTTCTTGTTACTTCTTTTGCGGTCAAGCCAAAAGAAGCCTGCCTGCCGGCAGGCAGGTAAGAAAAAAATTAATTAATATAATTGATGGGATTTACATAATAATGATTATCTGACATTTGAATAGCATAGTATCTTTTAATTGTATAATTTTTCTTTACAAACACTTCAATTTTTTCTATAATAAACCACAGGTAATGGATAAGGATTAGCCCACATTGTTTCTGAAAGGAAAACTCATGAGAAAACCAATTATGGCCGGCAACTGGAAAATGAACCTGTCTCGCGACGAAGCAAAAAAACTCGCTGAAGAATTAAAAAGCAGTCTCAAAAATATCACTGAAAGAGAAATCATTGTTTTCCCCCCCTATTTATCCCTGCCAGCAGTAGCTGATACTCTCAATGGAACGAATATTCAATTTGGAGCACAAAATTTATTCTGGGAAGAAAAAGGCGCTTATACCGGAGAAGTTTCTGCCCCTATGATAAAAGCCCTAGGGGCAAGCCATGTCCTTATCGGCCACTCTGAAAGAAGGCAATATTTCGGAGAAACCAATGAAACCGTGAATAAAAGAGTTTTTGCTGCGCTAAAAGGCAGCCTTTCTCCCATTGTTTGCGTGGGAGAAACCCTTGAACAAAGAGAAAAAGGCGAAGCTTTTAAAGTTATTGAAAAACAAATTGTTGGTGGTTTTGAAGGGTTGAAAGTTGGAGGTTGGAAGTCGGTAGTTATTGCATATGAGCCCGTCTGGGCAATCGGCACAGGAAAAACCGCCACCCCAGAGCAGGCGCAGGAGGTACACGCATTTATCAGGGGGCTTTTGCCAAAGGAAATTGCCCAAGAGACAAGAATCCTTTACGGCGGGAGCGTCAAGCCAGACAATGTAAAAGAATTAATGGCAAAACCTGATATTGACGGCGCATTGGTTGGCGGCGCCAGCTTAAAAGCAGACGATTTTATTTCATTAGTTAAATTTTAGGATTAAATAGATGGGTTTTATTTATAACTGGCTTACGCCAATCACTTTAGGTGTTGTAGCAGGTATATTGATAACTTATATGTATTTGAGAAATAGTAGATAGATAGATTTATAAAAGAAAGGGGAAATAAAATGTCAGAAATACTGTATAAGGAATTGGGATTAGTTAATACTAGGGAAATGTTTAAAAAAGCAATGGCGGGGAAATATGCTGTCCCTGCGTACAATTTTAATAATATGGAACAGCTCCAGGCCATTGTTATGGGCTGTGCAGAAGGCAACTCGCCGGTAATTTTACAGGTATCTTCCGGAGCCAGGAAATACGCCAACCAAACCCTGCTCTACTGGATGGCTAAAGGCGCGGTAGAAATGTGCAGAAAAGACTTAAAGAGTAATATTCCAATCGCCTTGCACCTTGACCATGGCGATACATTTGAGCTATGTAAATCCTGCGTTGACCACGGATTTTCTTCGGTTATGATCGACGCCTCCCATTTTCCTTATGATGAAAATGTCGCGCTCACTAAAAAAGTCGTTGAGTACGCTCATCAGTTCGACGTTACTGTCGAGGGAGAACTCGGCGTTTTAGCCGGCATTGAAGATGAAGTAAAAGCTGATAAGCATACCTATACAGATCCCGCGCAGGTCGAAGATTTTGTAAAGAAAACTGGAGTTGATTCCCTGGCTATTTCAATTGGGACATCGCATGGCGCGTATAAATTCAAACTAAAACCAGGGGAAAAAGTTCCTGATCTTCGTTTTGATATTTTAGAAGAAGTGGAAAAAAGGTTGCCGGGTTTTCCGATTGTCCTGCACGGAGCGTCGTCGGTTGTCCAGGAATACGTGCAGATGATCAATAAATTTGGCGGAAAAATGGATAATGCCGTTGGTGTACCGGAAGAACAACTGCGCCGCGCAGCTAAGTCAGCAGTATGTAAAATTAATATCGACAGCGACGGACGTTTAGTAGTCACGGCCTTGATTAGAAAAGTATTTGCTGAATCCCCTTCTGAATTTGACCCAAGAAAATATTTAGGCCCAGCAAG
Source organism: Candidatus Saganbacteria bacterium (assembly GCA_009772965.1). Classification (GTDB taxonomy): domain Bacteria; phylum Margulisbacteria; class WOR-1; order XYC2-FULL-46-14; family WPAF01; genus WPAF01. Next base: position 801 of record WPAF01000051.1, on the reverse strand, counting down.
GGATGAATTAAAAAAACTAATCGTTGCAAAAAATACCAATGTACTAGGGTCTGCGGGTAAAGCGTAGATATAAAAAATGTAGGGCAAGGGCTTGTCCCTTGCCAAAAAGACGGAAAACCACAAGGGTTTTCCCTACATTTATAATACGGAGGATTAAAATGAAAGCTAAATTCCAGGGCAAAGAAATAAATATCAGGAAAATTGGGATTTTAACCGGCGGTGGGGATTGCGCAGGACATAATGCCGTAATCTACGGTTTGCTTAGGAGAATTAACCAAGCTAACCAAACTTTGCCAGCAAATGAAAAAATGGAATTGGTCGGCCTCTTGGAAGGCTGGAAAGCTTTGACCCGCGATCCAGAAACTGAAAAAGAAAAAATTTTGCATCCCCTATCAACCGCAGACTTAAAAGATAGCTTCAAAATTTCCGGCACCATTATTAAATCCTCCCGCACCAACCTATTTTCCAAAACAAACATTGAAGCCAAGGCTCCAGAAATTGCCATGGACAATTTAAAGAAACTGGGAATTGACTGCTTAATTGTCTTGGGCGGGGACGATACCTTGGGAGCTGCAGGAAAAATGGGAAAACAATTCACCTTCCCTATGCTGGGCGCCCCAAAAACCATGGATAACGATGTTTTTGGCACAGAAAGAACTTATGGTTTTGAATCCGCGGTCATTGAAAGCGTTCATTTTATTGAAAATATTATGACTACGGTGCGCTCCCACAACCGCTGCTTTATCGTAGAACTCATGGGCCGCCATGCTGGCTGGGTAGCACTCCATGCTGGTATTGCGG
>WPAF01000025.1 GCA_009772965.1 Candidatus Saganbacteria bacterium | reverse complement strand
TATTGGAAGATAAAAACAGAGTGTTGTTTGAAAGGGTAAATAAACGACCAAAATATAAAAGAAAAAAAGGATAGTTTCTATGCGGTCAGAGCACTAGTTATATTAGCCCCATTTCTCTGCTCAGCGACAAAAATGGAAGCTCTTATAATTTGAAGCTTGAAAGCAGAAACAATCTTACTGAAACTGCTGTTACTGATTTTCTTGGCATAGCTAAATTTATGGAAGAACAAGGAATTAAAAGGATTGTTTTCAATTGCACCTTCCCAAATGCCGTAAAAGATATCTTGAGAAGTATTCTTTGCAAAGGATCTGCCCCGCATCCTTCATCCGCTAAAGGGATTAAATATATCCTTGTTAAAGATTTTATAGAAGTTAAAAAAGAAACCGTTAGGCATCAAATTATAAAATTACAACCTTCTTCCAGTCGTCCGAGCCCAAAAAATATTCAGATTAATCAACAAATCATGCAGGCTCAATCGGCTGAAGAAATTCTTGAGATCATTGCTCAAGATAGTGAAGAATTTGATGCTGTTAATATAGCAACTGCTTTTCATAGATTGGCAAAAACACTTCCATTGCATAAAAGATTGCTTACAGATCAAGAAGAAATAGTATTTTCTTTAACAAAATTAGCTGTTAAGAAAATAAAGGACTTTAAACCGCAAGCCATTGCCAACACTGCCTGGGCTTTTGCAGCGTTAGGCATTAAGAACGAAGAGTTAATGTCAGCGCTGGCAAATGAAGCTGTCAAAAAAATTAATGACTTTAAGCCGCAAGAAATATCCAATACAGCTTGGGCCTTTGTTGTTTCAAAATACTTTAATCGATCTTTTTTCAATATTTTTGTTAAAGTTTTAAATGAACCCTCCAAAGCAGATAAATTAAATTTCTCAGTAGAGGGCCTTTCTCAGCTATACCAAATTGAATTAGCTATAAAATATGAATGCCCAGAATTGAATTTGATTTTACCAAATATTATTAGGGCTGCCATTAAGAAAGTATTAAAAGATAAAAAAGAGCTTGGAAAACTCCCCTCTGCATTTCATGGGGATGTGTTTGACCATTTGAAGGGGCTGGGTGGAGATTATCAAATAGAACATTTTGTTGAAGGTTATTCTATTGATATTGCAGATCCAATGCGCAAAATTGCAATCGAATGTGATGGTGACGAGTATCATTATCTTACACCAACCGGAGAGCTAACGGGGAAAGATCAATTGCGCGATAGATTATTAAAATATATGGGTTGGAAGGTTATTCATATTAAGCGCAGCGAGTGGGAGAAAGCTACGGACAAGCTTGCTTTTTTGCGGCAGAAGCTAAAATATGCCATTGCCGCGCCCATTTAACAGATGTATTGTCTTTAATCGTATGTTATAATTACTTATAACAAAAATGAAAATAAAAGAATTATATAAAGAAGAAATCAGGAGAATCACAGATCAAATAGTAGAAAAATATAAACCTATAAAGATATTACTGTTTGGCTCATGCGCCAGAGGAGAAATCACAGAAAACAGTGATATCGACATACTTATTATTAAAGATACGTCAAAACGACGAATAGACCGAATAAAAGAAGTATTATTTTCAGTAGATAATAATTTGCCTTTTGAACCACTCATCTATACACCCAAAGAAATAAAAAAAAGAGCAAAACTGGGTGATTTCTTTATAAAAAACCTTTTAAAAGAAGGCGTCTTGCTTTATGGCAGATAAACCAATTTATGAAGAATGGATGGAAAAAGCGGAAAATGATCTTATAACCGCGGAAATCTTAATAAAAGAAGATGGCCCCACTGACACACTCTGTTTCCATTGCCAGCAAGCAGTTGAAAAATACCTAAAAGCTTTTCTAACTTATAAGAAAGTTGAATTTAAAAAAATTCATGATTTAAACGTACTGGGAAAATTAGCCGGCAAATTTGATAGTGGTTTTTTGTCATTCAAAAAAGAATACAAAATATTAAATGCATATTATATTGAATCCAGATATCCTCCCGATGTAATTTTATATACTCATGATGAAGCCCAAAAAACCTTCAATATCTCAAAGGTTATTATAGATTCTGTCAAATCAAAAATAAAATAACACTAGATCAGGGGGGGGGTATAACAATTAATGAGTTATGGAATATAAAATTGAAAACTTAATTGTTCGGAAATTTTATTTACTGCTTTAGCGAATTGTTGAGCCGTCAAAGCCACTGTGGAAGGGATTCGTATAGAAGGAAAACGAAGGCCTGGGAGATTCACATGTGCGTAATGATAACTATCGCAAATAAAATTATATTTTTCTAAAATACTATCCGTGATATTTTCTGCTTTAACCCTATAAACTCCATCTGGAATAACAATGCCGGCATCAATGGGACAAGTTATACCAAAATGACTTAGCCAACCTCTTGCCCGCCATAGTGCGAAAATATCTAGTAATGAAGGGGGATCAATTTTCATATTTGGGGAATGAGATTCTACCTTAGGATGAAAATGATACATTGTTATCTCATTTATCTTATAGCCATTTTTTTGCTCAACTTCTACATAGACCCAGGCTTCTTCTCGATCGTATTTCCTGGTAAACGACATTAATATTCTTTCCCCTTCTTGACGGCCTGCCTTGGCAAAATAATGAAATTCATTGCGGTAGTTTACAAAAAGAGAATGATTGCAAACCATAAACCCCGGCAGGCTTGCAATTGATTGGCAGGATTTTTGCATTATTTTATCTTCTAAGGCAAGTCTTAATGCCGGTAAAGAAGGTAATTTACAAAGAGAGTCTTTACAAGGAATCCTGCCGGTCATTTCATAATAGCGGTATAAAGAAAGGAAAAAAACATACGAGATCCCTTTAATTCCCCCTAGAATCTGCAATAATTTTAGGTAATCACGCGAATTTAATGGACGATTCTGTTTTATAAATTCTTGATTAAAGAGGCGGAGTTTTTGAAGGATAAGAATCCTCTTCTTCAAATCAAGGTCTTTTAATAAATATTCAGGGATAATAAATCTCTTTGGTTCTGCGGGATATTTTTCAGGCAAACTATTTTTTATTGTATTACTCATCCTCTCCATTATCGAAAAGGACTTAGAAGGATTTCACTTTTTTAAAAACACAAGTTTTTTTATAAATTCTACGATATAATAGCCGGATAGGGGTGAATTAGTGGGAGAAATTAATACGCCGTCCGGCGGAATGAATTTAGGAAAACCTGTTATCTGGCCTTCTGGAAAAGCATCTGGCCAACCTATAACACCTTCCCAAACCACCCAAGCGGCCGGCGGTGTCCGCCAAATTCCAGGAAGAACCGCGCCGGCAAGCGCGACTGGCAGGGCGGAAGAAGTAGCTCCAAAAACCCCAGCCGGAGCAGCCACAAAGCCAGTTTCAATTGCCAGGCCCTTGACTGTTGAAGATATTAAAACCCACCTTCTGCAAATTCAAATTCCCGATACGGATTTTAATGTAAAGCTCGCGTCATTAATGCTTAAAGATGGGATGGAATTATCGCGCGAAAATTTTGCCAAGCTTTTTTCTATGCTTGAGGGTACAAACAAAAGCACCAATATGCAGGAAGCGGCTATTATCCTTTCAATGAAAGGAATAGATTCCCACCAGGCGCTCAAAGTGCTAGAACAATTTATGGCCGAGAATCCGCAATTATCAGCCCAGCTTTTGGCGGCGCAAGAAGCGCTTAATAGTTTAACTACCGCTCTTGGGGTCAGCAAAGGATTATTGGATGTCAATATAATTACACAAATGACAGCACTTCTTGCTTCTTTTGACTCTAAAATAAAAAGCTTGGCGGAAAAATTTCAATTTTCAGGAGACAACTCGTTAAAACTTAATGACCTTTTAGATTCAGCCAGGGCAATGAAATCGCTTTTAGACGGGATAGAATTAAAATCCCAGGTTTCTGATTCCGCCGAGGCGCAGATCCTTCAGGCTTCACTTTCATCGGCAAAGAGCAAGCTCTCAAGCATAATAGATAATTTAGCATCGCAGGCGATCCTTTCGCAAAAAGGCAGGGAAGAAGTAAATTACCAATACCAGCAAATCCCAAATTCCGAAGCAAAATCTTTAAAAGATGTAGAAATTGTAATTAAAAGGGACGGGCAGGGAAAAAATGCTTCAATTGATCCTGAAAACACGCAGGTTGTCCTTGCAATGCAAACTTTAAACTTAGGGAAAATGGTCTGTTCATTGATTGTTAAAGGAAAAAAAGTATATATTATCTTTATTTTTAATGAAAAGGATTATGGCGATGAAGCGAGGGAAATCATTGCAAATGAGTATGCTTCGCTCCAAAAAAAACTAGCAGACAAGAATTATTCAGTTACCGGCTATCAAGTAAAAGTTGATCCGGCGATGTGCAAAGTAAAACCTTACTTAATACCAATGCTTCCTACTTTGGAAGCCCAATTAAGAAAAATAGATTTAGAGGCATAAAAAAATGAGTGAAAATAAAAAAGCCGCAGTCGCGATGCAGTACGATGTTGATAAGGATAAAGCTCCTATAATATTGGCCACCGGAAAAGGGCCGATCGCGGAAGAAATAATCCGCCTGGCGGAAGATAATAAAATCCCGCTTTATGAAGATCCCGAACTTGCCGAACTATTATCTAAGCTTGAATTGGATACGGAGGTTCCTCCGGAGCTTTATGTTTTGGTTGCCGAAGTGTTATTTTTTGTTTATCAGCTTGACCGTATGGCTGAGAAAAAAGAGCGTTTAATTTCGCGCATGCGCGAGGAGAGAAAAGGTTGATTTTCAATTGATGGATGTTATAATACTGCCATGAATGATCCCATCTTAAGCATTGGTCAAGCCGGGCTTGAGACAACCGATGAAAAGGTCAAGAGCCTTATGAACAGGATGGTCAATGCTGAAACTCCGGGATTTAAGGGATCAGAAGTTGTTATCAGGTCATTTCCCCAAGAATTGCAATCCGCGGAAAAAAAATACCAGGCGGAAGAGCCTAGAGTTGAAAAAACTTTCTATAACCATGCGAAAGGCCCGCTTATTAAAACCGGCGGATTGACGGATTTTGCTTTGGGAAATGACGGCTTTTTTGTTGTACTTTGCCCATTTGGCGAAGGGTATACCCGGGACGGGCGGTTTACGATAGATGAAGAAGGAAAACTGGTTTCAACTGTTGGAAAATACCCTATGCTTGGACAAAATGGGATTATCCGCGTTCCTTTAAACCAGCCTTTTGAAATGAGCCAAAGCGGAGAAATAAAAGCCGGCAATAATCCTATTGACCGCATAAGAGTTGTAAACTTTGATCTGTTAAATAGTTTAGAATCAGTCAACGGGGTTATTTTTAAAAACCCGGAAAATAAACTCCAGGCAAAGGAAATTGATTCTCCCCGGGTTATCCAAGGTTATGTTGAAGCTTCTAATGTGAATGTGGTAGACCAAATGGTAGACCTAATTTATTTAAACAGGATATATAATTTGGATACGACAATAATTCGCTCGCGCGATGGAAATTTATCAAGAGCTATTGAGATGGGGAAATCCCAATAGCAAGGAGGTAATTTTATGTTCCAGCCATTATACGTAGCAGCAACAGGGCTCTCTTCATTTCAGGATGAGATGCTGAATATAACCAACAACTTATCAAACGCGAAAACAGTTGGTTTTAAGAGGGGACGGACAGAAATGGAAAGCCTTTTTTATGTTGAAAAATCATTCCAGGATGTGATGCAGGAGGCCATGGCCGAAGCGCCCAAAGTAAACCCTGAATTTGGAACCGGAGTCAGGGTTGCCGCGACGCCAAGGGATTTTGTCCAAGGGGCAATTGAAACCTCAAACAACCCATTGGATGTTGCAATCCAAGGCGAGGGATTTTTACAATTTAAAATGCCTGATGGCTCTATTGCATACGGCAGGGCGGGAAATTTGCATATTGACGACCAGGGAAATCTTGCGGATCCGAACGGGCATCTTTTAGAGCCGCCGATTGTTTTACCTCAGGGCACAAGCTCGGTAACAATTAGGGTGGACGGCACAGTGCTTGCAAACCAGAGTGAAATTGGGCAAATAACATTGGTCAAGTTTAGTAATCCCGCGGGATTAAAGAGCTTGGGGCAAAATTTATATGTTTCAAACCCATCCTCAGGCGACCCGATTGTTGGCTATGCGGCCGCGGATGGCTTTGGGTCAGTAAACCAGTTTGCCCTTGAATCTTCAAATGTTGATGTGATTTCTGAAATGATGAGAATGGTAATGATCCAAAGGATATTTGAAACAATTACTAAGGCAGTCGGCAGCTATGAAGGGATGCTTACCGCTCTTGAAAAGATGAAGGCATAAGCTATCCATGCCGACGAAAGTCAAAGTATGTATATTCATATTTTCAACTTTGTTTATTAGTTCTGCCTTTTGTTTGGATATTGAGTCTGTCATAGAAGATTATGCCAAAAAAAGCAATCCTGACTGGGCAAACGCAAAAATCAAAGCCACAATTGAAACCAGAAGCAAAGTATTTGAGAAATACGCGGAAAATAAAAAGGCAAGTTTTGCGATTTCAAAATCTTATGGAATTAATAAAGCAACCCCAAACATGATACTTCCAATTGCTGTCATTATTGATGGCAGGGAAGTTGAAAAAACAATGGTTGTTGCGAGGGTGGAGGTTTTTAAGGATGTTGTTATTTCGCGGGAAAAAATAAATAAAAAATCAAAAATCGATGGGAGCGTTTTAAATTTGGAAACAAAAGAAGTTTCACTCTACCCGGAAAAATATTTTACAGATGTTGAATGTGTGTCTGGAAAGGTCGCGATCAGTGCTATTTATAAGGGGTCAATAATAATGGATTGGATGATCCAAGATGAACCCGCGGTATATAAAAATTCAAAAATAAAAATATTTGTGGTCGGCGAAAATGTCCAAATTGAGGCGAATGGAATTTCTTTGGCAGATGGGCAAATAAATGATATCATTCCTGTAAGGCGGATGGACTCAAAAGAAAAAATTGACGCTAAAGTGATTTCATCCGACACAGTTGAGGTGAAGTTATGAAAAGATGTCTGCAGGGTTGCATGGCGGCAAGCATTATTTTACTAGTAACTTTTTGTAATATTGTGGGAGCTGATTCTATTTGGAAAACGGGAGTTTCTCCATATTCCCCTGAAAAAGCTTTTAAGGTCGGGGATATAATAACTATAATTATTTTAGAAAACACGACTGCCCAGAATAAAGCGGGAACAACAACTGATGTAAAGGATGATCTCGGATTTAAATTTACCCATTCAATAGAAAGGCTGGCTCCCATAATTGGCACAAACAATACTTTGGCCGGGCAAGAACAGCAAAAGTATAGCGGAATTGGAAGCACGCAAAGACAATCAAATGTCCAGGCAAAAGTGGCGGCGGCAGTGGAGGTGGTTTTGCCTAATGGAAATATAAAAATATCGGGCAGCCACAGGTTGAGCGTTAATGATGAAAAACAGGAAATCCTTATTTCAGGAATTATAAGGTCAAAAGACATCAGCATCAGCAACACGATTTATTCATATCAAGTGGCTGACGCCGAAATTTCCATAAAAGGAAACGGAGTTGTCCAGGAAGCGGAAGCTCCTGGCTGGATTACACGGCTTTTAAATTGGCTTTTTTAAGGTGGAAATAATGCGAAAAAAAATCTTGATGGTTGTTTGTTTCCTGCTAATTGGAAGTTTTTGTTTTGCCGCGCCAAAAGTCAGGATAAAAGACATTGCCCATGTGCTGGAAGCAAGAGAAAACCAAATTATGGGCTTTGGTTTGGTGGTTGGGCTTAGAAATACCGGCGATACCCAGCAGACCGGATTTACCAAGCAGGCCCTGACAAATCTTTTATCAAAAATGGGAATGGCTCCACAGATAGATTTTAAAAGCCGCAACGTAGCGGCGGTTATGGTAACAGCAAACCTTCCGGCTTATATAAAAATCGGGCAAAAATTAGATGTTACGGTTTCTTCGATGGGTGACGCGACAAGTTTATCCGGCGGAACATTGCTTTTAACCCCGCTGGTTGGACCGGATCAAGAAATGTACGCCTCAGCGCAGGGGAATATTGTAGCAAGCGAAGATCAAATTGCGCCGAATCTTTCTCCAGTCAGGAAATCCCAATCAACCGGCGGCAGGATCCCGGGAGGCGCGCTTGTTGAAAAAGAGGTCCCAGTTTCGCTGGCCAATAAGGGATTTATTTCAATTGTTTTAAACAACCCTGATTTTACAACCTCAAACCGCGCGGCGGATGCTATTGCAAATGCGGGATTTGACGCTTCAGCCCAGGATGCTTCTACAATTAAAGTCGCGATTTACGATGATGCGGATGCGGTTAAAATTATTTCAAGGATTGAAAATATTTTTGTGACGCCTGATGTTGTTGCCAAGGTTGTGGTAAATGAAAGGACAGGGACAATTGTTATTGGTGAAAATGTAAGGATTTCAGAAGCGGCTGTAACTGCCGGCAACCTTAACGTTACAGTAGGCGATGTTAAACTGTATTCTGAAACCGGCTTTGTAGAGAATGACACTCTTAGGTCTTCAACCACCGCCCAAATTAAAAAACAGTCCGGCAAGCTTGTTAGGGTGCCAAACAGCGCAAAGCTCGTTGATCTGGTAAAGGCTCTCAATGCGGTAAAAGCATCTCCCCAAGAATTGATTGCGATTTTACAAGCCCTGAAAAAAGTTGGGTCGCTTAACGCGGAATTGGAGGTTATCTGATGGAAAATATGATTAATCCCATTTCAAATTTTAGCCCAAACACAATCCAGCCAAAAATAACCAGAGAAAACGCTGAAAGCGAATTTACTAAAATGTTTTATAAAGAACTTCTTAACCAGGCTTTTGCTTCCGGAGGCAATGATTCTTTGCTGAATTCAATTAATAAAGATTGGTTTGTTGAAAAACTGGCTGCTGATATGGCTGAAAAATCCGGTGCGAAAAAAAAAGAACAGAAGAAGGTGTATTAGTTGGCGCTTAAGAAAAAGAAAACAAAAATATTTAAAAAAATGCCAAAATCACTTGAGGCGTATATGCCGCTGGTGCATTCAATCGCCTCGATGGTTTCCGGCAAAGGGCTCCCTCCAAATATTGATTACAATGATCTTGTATCTGACGGCACAATTGGCATGATGAAGGCGTGGGATAACTTTGATCCCAACAGGGGGGTAAAATTTGAAACTTACGCTTCATATCGGGTGCGCGGGGAAATACTTGACGGATTAAAAAGTTATAGCCCTGTCCCTTACCGTGTGCAGGTAATGATACGGGATCTCGCGAAAAAAGGATATAAAGCGTCAGTTGCTGAGCGGATGATTAAGGAAGAAAAAGAATTAGAAAAGAAAGAACTCTCGGAAGGCGAGTTTAAAACCGCGGTTGAAAAGATTAAAAAAATAATTTCCGCGTCCGCGCTTATGTATATGATGTCTCTTGAGGAGGTGGCCTCGCGCACGGAAATGACAGTTTCAACCGAGCGCGGACCGGTGGACGAAGTTGAATTTAACGAGTTAAAGGAAAAACTTAGCCTGGGGATGAAAAAACTGCCGGTTCTTTTTCAGAAAGTGCTTCATCTTTTTTTTCAGAAGGGGCTAAACCAAAAAACTATTGCCACAATGCTAAAATTATCTCGGCCTAAAGTATGCAGGGTAATTGACAAATCAGTAAGAAAACTGCAAAGGGAGCTTAAAAATGCCTAGTGGTATAGTTTTTGACCCTGTGTTTGGCGATTTGGAAAAGGCAATGAAAATAGCGGCGGCGAAGCAGTCAGTTATTTCCCATAATATCGCGAATGCCAATACCCCCGGATTTGAAAAACTTGAATTTGATGAAGAACTTAATCGCGCGGTAAGGAGCAATGAAAAAGTTTCAATTGAAAAAGAAATGGCCGCGCTTTCAAATAACTCGATTAATTACGCTTCTTATGTTAAAATACTTTCCGCTAAATTAAATAATTTAAAAACAATTGCTACTCAAGGGAGAAGATAAATGGGATTTAAAAAAGCTCTGGAAATATCGGTTTCGGGGCTTATGGCGGAAAAAAAGCGTTTGGAGCTTATCTCCTCTAACATTGCTAATATCAATACTACCAGGACTTTAGATGGGGGAGCATACCGCAGAAAAATTGCAGTTTTCCAAGAAAACCCGCTGTCTTTCAGTGAGGAATTGGCGATCGCAGAAAATAATAATGTTATTGGCGGGGGAGGGGTTGAAGTTGCAGAAGTTGTCAGCGACCAATCCCCTTATCAAAAAGTGTATAAGCCCGGCCACCCGGATGCTGATTCCAATGGTTATGTTAATATGCCCAATGTTGACCTTTCAACGGAAATGGTAGATATGGTTGCCGCGGGCAAGTTTTATGACGCAAATATTACCGTTTACGAAGCAACCAAAAAAAATATTATGAATATTATCCAGCTTCAATAAACCAGGGGGGAGCTATGGTTGAAGGAATTGATCCGTTAAGTTATAAATTAGCCCAGCTTATGGGGGAAGAAGCTCCAGTCAGTAAAGTTGAAATAAGTGAAAATGCTGAGGCATCACCTTTTGTTTCTGATAACCCGTTTGAAAAAATCTTCAGCAGGGCGGTTGATGCTTTGGAGGGGGTTTCTGAAGCGGAAAAAAAATCCAATTATTTAATCAGTGAATATTTGCAGGGAAGAGGGGATATCCAGGATGTAATGGTGCAGTCAAGCAAGGTTGGGATAATGGTACAGTTGGCGTCAACAACAATAAATTTAGCGGTTAGCACGTTCAAAGAAATTACACAGATGCAGGTATAAAAAAGGAGTTTAAATGGCTGAGCCAGCTCAAGGGAAGCCAATTCTAAGCAACAGATTATTAATTACTATTGTGTCTTCTGTTGTGATTGCTATTTCAATATTTTTTCTCTGGAGCTTTAGGGGATGTATTCCGTCTGTTGGCGGACAAAATTATACGACAATATATTCAAACCTCGATCTAAAAGATGCCGCCAATGTGATAACAAGGTTAAAGGAATTAAAAGTGTCCTATCAATTAAGGGATAATGGCACTTCAGTTGTAGTTCCAAAGGATAAAGCGGATGAAGCACGGCTGGGCTTAGCGATTAAAAATCTTCCGGCAGGCGGGCTGGTGGGCTGGGAAATATTTAATGAAACGAGGATGGGTGCAACCGACTTTGACCGCCGGATTCAGCTGATAAGGGCGATTTCAGGCGAACTTTCAAGAAACATCAGGAGAATTTTAGGCGTTGAAGATGCCAGGGTGCAGATTGTTATTCCAGAAACCCGCCTTTTTGAAGTTTCAAAAGCGCCGGTTACCGCCGCGGTTTTAATCAAGCTTTCTCCCGGCATCAATCTAAAACCGGAGCAAATATCAGGCATTATCCATTTAACTGCCAGCAGCGTGGAAAATTTAAGGCCGGAAAATGTGACTGTGGTTGATGAATCAGGAACCATTTTATCAGCCAACATAATTCCCCAAATTTCAACTCCTGTATCCTTGCCTGAAATATTAAAAAATGAAGCCCAGAAAACCACAGCAGAACAGGCCGCGTCAGAAGAAGTAAAAGTTAAAGAATTTATGCCGGCAAAAATTGAGGAAGCAAAAAAAGAGCAGATACCTGTATTAACCCATGAAGAAAAAGTGCTTTTAAGGTTAAAGGCAAAGGAAGAGTATGAAAGGCAATTGACTGTTAAAATCCAGGAATTATTAAACCAATATTATCCGCCCAGCAGCGTTATTACAAAAGTGATTGTTGAATATGGCAGCTTTATAAACACAAAATCAAAAAATGGAAAAATTGAAACCGGCATTTTGCCCCAGCCTATAAAAAATATAAAAGTATTTGTTTTGGTCGATACCAGAATAAGTTTGACAAAGAGCTTAAAAACCTACACGTATCAATCTGTTTCAGAAGTCGTAAATTATAATAGGTCTAGAGGGGATAGGATTATCCTGAAAAAAGTTCCCTTCCATTATGCTATGGCAGCGCCTCTTCCTCCAAAAACAAAGCCAAATCCCCTGGGCAATTTAAATATTGTTTATATTATTTATATTTTTGCCGGGATAGCGCTGATCGGTTTTATTTATTTGCTTTTTCGCCCCAAAAAAGCCGTGCCCGTTCCCTTTAAACCCAGGCCGTTTGAAGGAGTCAACGCGTATCCAACCGAAAATGAAGCGGCATCCGCGGTTGACCAGATAAAGAAGATGGCTGATGAAGATCCCGAAAAAATTGCCAGTTTGTTGAGGAGGTGGCTCTCAGAATGACCATCGCGCTGTCTGGCAGGGAAAAAGCAACCATTTTTTTATCTATCCTGGGGCCTGAAACCTCATCTCGAATTTTAAGATATCTGCCTGGCGATTTGGCTGATGTTGTGGCCGCGTCGATTAATCATCTGCCAACTCCAACCCCTGAAGCGCTGGGGGAAGTATTCTCTGACTTTAAAAGCCTGTTTGCCCTGCCATCCGCCTCATCGGGAAAACTTGACGCCGCGGAAGTTGTTTTTGACAAAGCCAATATGGCGCCAAAGGAAATAATTGAGAATTCCCCAGCTCAATCAGTGGTTTTTGTTTTATCGGAGGAAAGGCCGCAGATGGCGGCTTTTGTGCTTTCATTTATTTCAGAAAAGAAGAGATCAGAAATAATTTCTTTAATGACTTCTCAGAGAGACATGATACTTGATCTTATGAAAGATATGAAAAAATCTCCAGTCACAAAAGCTTTAGAAGATAAACTTTTGCAACATTTTGCGGCAAAATTATAAAAATGGGATTAATTAAACACAGCCGAATCCAAGAAACCGGTGAAATCCTAATCGAAACAAAACCGGTCAATGTTGTAGAAAAACCGCGAATAATTGAAACCATACTGCCAGAGTATGAAAAGCCGCAGGCCGAATCCGAAGCATTTAAAATAATTGACAAGGCCAGGAAAGAAGCGATAAAAATACTTAATGACGCGAAAAATGAGGGTGAAGCAAAGGGAAAAAAAGAAGCTGAGCAAAAAATAAAAGAAGCGCTTGGAACTCTTAATCAAGCGGTAATAGAGAGAAAAAAAATCATAAAGGACGCGGAATCGGAAATCCTGAGGCTGGCGCTTAAAGTTGCTGAGCAGGTAATCCGCTCTGAGGTATCTTTGCATAGGGATGTTTGTTTAAATATAGTTTCTGAGGCTATTAATAGGGTTTCTGACCGTGAGCAGGTGATTGTGAAAGTAAATCGGGAAGACGCGGAATATATTAAAAAATATAAAGACCGGCTTTCCGGGATTTTAGACGGGGTAAAAAGCTTTTCAGTTATCGAAGACAGCCAAATAGAGCCCGGCGGCTGTGTGATTGAAACAAACCTTGGCTATATCGATGCCAGGATTTCAACAAAATTAAAATCAATTGAAGAAGCCATCGAAAAAGTAAAAGCCGAATAATATGGATTTTGAAAAATATCACCGCGCGGTTGATTCCTCTGAAATGGTAAAAGTAATTGGAAAAGTTATTCAAGTTGTTGGGTTAATTATTGAAGCGCAAGTTGGAGGAGTTTCGGTGGGTGATCTTTGCTCAATTAGAATTGAAAAAGAGGGCCGCGACTCATATGCTGAAATTGTTGGATTCCGCGAATCAAGAGTACTTCTGATGCCGCTTGGCTCAACTTCCGGAATTTCGCCCGGCTCTCAAGTGACTGCCGCGGGGAAGCCGTTAATGGTTAATGTTGGATATTCATCTTTGGGAAGAGTTCTTGGCGGTTTGGGCGAGCCGATTGACGGCAAGGGGCCGATTTTAAATGTTGAAGAAGAAAAATCATTATACGCGGAACCGCCGGATCCGGTAAAAAGGCCGAGAGTAACAGAAATATTAAAAGTCGGAGTCCGTTCTATAGATGGCATGCTGACAATCGGGAGAGGACAGCGCATGGGCATTTTTGCGGGATCTGGAGTTGGCAAATCGACCATTATGGGAATGATCGCCCGGAATGCCGAAGCTGATGTAAACGTTATCGCGCTTGTTGGAGAGCGGGGAAGGGAAGTTAGGGACTTTATTGAAGAGTCGCTGGGGGAGGAAGGATTAAAAAAATCGGTCGTAGTAGTTGCCACTTCAGACCAGCCGCCGTTAATCCGGTTAAAAGCGGCATTTGTTGCCACGGCAATCGCGGAGTTTTTTAGGGACAAGGGGAAAAAAGTTATTCTTATGATGGATTCGGTAACCAGGTTTGCCATGGCGCAGAGGGAGATTGGATTAGCGGCAGGGGAGCCGCCGACAACCAGAGGATATACCCCTTCAGTTTTTGCCCTATTGCCAAAGCTTATGGAAAGATCGGGCACAGCGGTTGTGGGCACGATTACCGCTTTTTATACGATTTTAGTGGAGGGAGACGACTTTAATGAGCCGATCGCGGATCAATGCCGATCAATTCTTGACGGACACATAATATTATCCCGGGATTTAGCGGCAAAAAACCATTATCCGGCAATAAATGTGCCGCAAAGCGTTTCGCGTTTGATGAGCAACTTAGTAAAAGATGACCAGAAAGCGGCTGCCGCAAAATTAAGGGAAGTGCTTGCCCGCTATACAGAAGCCGAGGATTTAATAAACATTGGCGCTTATGTTAAGGGAAGCAACCCTAAAATAGATTATGCTTTATCAAAGATTGACCAGGTAAATGAATTTTTGAAGCAAGGCACATTTGAAAAAGTAAAATATGAAGATACAGTAAGAAAAATGATTAGTATTTTCAGATAGGGTGGTTTAAATGGCAAAAGAAATAAAAGCGGGAAAAAAGTTCAAATATCAGCTTGAATCGGTCCTAAAGGTTAGGGGAATAAGGGAAAAGAAAGAGCAGGAAAAATTCGCCGATAAAAAACGCGCGTACCTTACCGAAAAAGAAAAAGAAGAAATGCTAAAAGATAAAAAAAGTGGGGAGGAACAGGAAATCAGGGAAGCGTTTAAACAGCCGCTTTCGGATTTTGAAAAGGTTTTGCGCCGGCACGCCCATCTTGGGGTGCTAAAGGGAGAAATTGAAAGCCAGGTTGAAAAAGTGATTGAGGCCAGCCAAAAACTTGAAGACCAGAGAGAAAATCTTTTAAAATCCATGAAAGATAAGAAAATCATTGAAAAAGACAGGGAAAACAATTTAAAAAGCTACACCAAAGCTATGCAGGACTTGGAAATGAAATTTCTTGATGAAATCGCGACCGAAAGGTTTTTGCATGAGCGCCTGGAAAAAGAATAATTATTCCCACTCAATAGTTGCCGGAGGTTTTGACGAAATATCATAAACAACGCGGTTTATCTCCGGTGTTTCATTAATAATCCTGTTTGATATTTTTTCAAGAAGTTCGTAGGGCAGTTTTGCCCAGTCCGCGGTCATGGCGTCGGTTGACTGCACAACCCTTAATGCGATTGTATTAAGGTACGTCCTTTTATCTCCCATCACTCCAACCGTCCTAATTGGCAGAAGCACCGCAAATGACTGCCAAACTTTTTTATATAACCCCGCATTTTTTATTTCTGTTACTACAATGTCATCAACTTCTTGGAGGACTTTGATCCTTTCTTTATTTACTTCGCCGATTATCCTTATTGCCAACCCGGGGCCGGGAAAAGGCTGGCGCGAAACAATTTCTTCAGGGACTCCCAATTCTTTTCCTAACGCGCGCACCTCGTCCTTAAAAAGCATTTTTAACGGTTCGATTAGTTTAAATTGTATATCTTTTGGCAAACCGCCAACGTTGTGGTGGGTTTTGATCCTAACCGCGGTTGTTGATGAAAGCCCAGGCACGGCCGATTCAATAACATCCGGATAAAGAGTCCCTTGCGCGAGAAAGGGGATATTTCCCAATTTTTTTGCTTCTTCTTCAAAAACCCTAATGAACTCGTTTCCAATCCTATGCCGCTTTTCTTCAGGATCAGTTACCCCTTTTAATTTTTCAAAAAACCTGTCCACCGCGTTTATATGGATAAAATTTATTCCAAAAAAGTCTTTAAAAAGCCTTTTTATCTTTTCGGGCTCGTTTTTTCTCATAAAACCCTGGTCGATAAACATGCAGGTTAATTGTTTGCCAACAGCCTGATGCACAAGCACTGATACGGTGGTAGAATCAACGCCCCCTGATAAGGCGCAAAGGATATTTTTATTGCCAACAGATTCTCTAATTTCACTTAGCGCGTTTTCAATAAAATTCTTTGTATTCCAGGTTGGTTTAACGTCGCATATAATGTATAGGAAGTTTTTTAATATTTCCAAGCCCTGGGGGGTATGTACAACTTCAGGATGGAACTGCACCCCGAAGATCTTTTTTTCCAGATTCCCAACCGCGGCATGCGCGGTATTTGCCGTATGCGCTAAAACTTTAAATCCCTGCGGAAGCTTGTTGACTTCGTCGCCATGGCTCATCCAGCATTGGATTTCTTTTTGAAGGCCGGCAAATAAATTTGTCTGGTCGTCAATTAAAAGGGAAGCTTTGCCGTATTCTTTTTTGTGTCCCGGCTTCACTTCGCCGCCAAGCTCTTTACTGATTAACTGCTGGCCGTAGCAGATTCCAAGAATGGGAATTCCAGAAGTCAGAATTTCTTTATCAAGCTTTGGCGCGTCGGAATCATAAACTGACGATGGCCCTCCGGATAATATTATGCCTTTTGCGTTTTTCTTTTTTAATTCGGATGCCTTTATATTATATGGTAATATTTCGCAATATACGTTGCATTCCCTTACCCTGCGGGCGATGAGCATGGCATACTGCGCGCCAAAATCCAAAACAGCGATAAAATCGTGGTTCATTTATACATTCCGAGGGATTGCGCTTTTTGATAGACTTTTCCTTCTGTTAAAATCGAAGGAGCGATAATTACCTCTACTTTTTGCATTTCTTTCAAATTAGAAGCGCCCATTGTACCCATGGAGGTTTTTAAAGCTCCAGCAAAGTTCATGGAACCGTCGTCAAATTTGGCCGGACCATATAATATTTCTTTTATAGTTCCGATGGTGCCGACATTAATTCTGGAACCACGGGGAAGGGTGGCAGAAGGGGTGGCCATTCCCCAATGAAATCCGAGTCCTGGAGCTTCTTTTGATTTTGCAATAGGGGAGCCCATCATAACCGCATCCGCTCCGCAAGCAATGGCCTTGCAAATATCGCCAGAAACTACCAATCCTCCATCCGCAATAACGGGTATATATTTCCCGGTTTCTTTAAGATAAGTTTCCCTAGCTGCGGAGGCGTCAGCGATTGCGGTTGCCATAGGGACGCCAATCCCTAAAACACCTCTTGAGGTGCAAGCCGCGCCTGGGCCAATGCCAACAAGGATTGCGCAAACACCGGTTTTCATAAGATCAAGGGCAACATCGTAAGTTGCACAGTTGCCTATGATTACCGGGATTTCCATTTCTTTGCAAAATTCAGAAATAACCAAAAGTTCAGAGGTTTTTGATTTGTGTTTGGTTGAAATTACAGTTGATTGCAGGACAAAAATGTCTGCGCCGGCTTTTTTGGCGATCTTTCCTAAGTGTTTGGCTTCTTGGGGAATGGAGGAAACTGCGGCGTATGCTCCAGCAGCTTTTATTTGTTTAATTCTTTTGATGACCAGTTCGTCTTTGATTGGTTCCTGATAAATTTTTTGCATGAGAGAAACATATTCGGATTTGCCGGCCGCGGCAATTTTGCCTAAAACTTCTTCTGCGTTTTCATACCTGGTCCAAACTCCTTGTAAATTTAAAACCCCAAGCGACCCTAGTTTTGAAAGCTCGATTGCCATTTTAGGGTTAACTACGCCATCCATGGCCGAAGCAATGATCGGCAACTGGAGTTTTATCCCTCCTATTTCAAAGGAAATATCAATATCATCCGGATTAACAGTGATAATTGAAGGAGCAAGGGCAATCTCATCAAAACCATAAGCGCGCCGGCTGGCTTTCCCTTCCCCGATATAATATTCCATTTTGGCTCCTTTCTTTAATTATTAAATGATTATTTTGGCTTTTCGCTTAATTTTCCGGAGACGGAATAATTTTTTCCATCCCTGTAAATAATAAATTTTACAAGATTTCCCGGCTTCATTTTCTGAATTATTTTTTGCGCGTCATCGCTCTTTGATACTTTTTCGCCGTTAATTTCTTTAATGACATCGTATTGCTTGAATCCCATTTTTTCAGCCGGACTGTTATTAAACACATCGGTTATTAATATTCCTTCTGAAATGGGAAGGCCAAGGTAATTTTTTATTTTTTCGTCAATATCTCTCATATAAACCCCAAGCCAGGGACGAATTACTTTTCCTTTTGTGATAAGGTCGTTTTTGATTTCTTTTGCGGAATTGATTGGAATAGCAAATCCAATTCCCTGGGCCTGCGCGACAATGGCAGTGTTGATGCCGATTGCTTCGCCCTTAACATTTATCAAAGGCCCGCCTGAATTCCCCGGATTGATCGCGGCATCGGTTTGGATTAAATCTTTTTTGCCGATATCTGCCAGTGTCCTGCCGGTGGCGGATATGATTCCAGCGGTGACAGTATTGCTAAATCCATAAGGGTTGCCGATAGCAATCACCCATTCGCCGGGCCTGGCGATTGAAGAGTCCCCTAAATTTAATATAGGAAGATCGCTGGCTTCGATTTTAACAATCGCAAGATCAATGGATGCGTCGGAACCGACTACTTTTCCCTCAAAAGACCTGCCGTCTTTTAGGGTAACTTTGATTTTATCCGAGCCGTTTACAACATGTTCGTTGGTAAAGATATGCCCTTCTTTATCTATAATGAAGCCGGAGCCCGCGCCTTTAATCGGTACAAGTTTATCTTCAAAAAAGTTCCTGAATTCCGGTTCAATCTCAAAGCCAAACCCAAAATCCTTGAAGGGATTAAAAACTCTTGATCTTTCCATTTTGATAACGTCAAGATTTACAACGGCAGAGCCAACTTTTTCCGCGATATCCGCAATAAAATTAAGATTATTTGAGGTTGGCAATTGGGCATAGGAAGTGACCGAAAGAAAAAGGAATAAAATTATAGCTGTAAGTTTGAATTTTTTCATATTAGGTAAATTGTGGGTAATTATATCAAAAATTGGCAGTAGTCGTCAAGCCTTGCGATTGTAAGTATTCAGAGTTATTGAAGTGCGTTTGAGAGGATGATATTTTTCAGCGAGGAGATAAGTGGTTTTTGTTGAAGGCGAAGGCTTTGAAAGATACTC
>WPAF01000024.1 GCA_009772965.1 Candidatus Saganbacteria bacterium | reverse complement strand
AAAAACCGTTTTTGACGGAAAATATTTTTTGGGCGGTTATTATGAAGAAGTTTTGGCCTCTGGAATGACTTTTGTCTGGCACTTATATTGTTTTAGGCCGGAAAGGGCTTGACAAGCTCATTTCGCAACAGCCCCCAGATCGAAAATCAGGCAAGGGGCGGGGCTTGAAAGCAAAAAGATCAAAAGCAATACAGTGCTAATTTTCCGTTGCATAATATAGATTATAATCTGTATCAATATAACTGAA
Source organism: Candidatus Saganbacteria bacterium (assembly GCA_009772965.1). Taxonomy (GTDB): domain Bacteria; phylum Margulisbacteria; class WOR-1; order XYC2-FULL-46-14; family WPAF01; genus WPAF01. The sequence goes on along the minus strand of WPAF01000024.1, from coordinate 19,181 downwards.
GCAAACCTTGCCTGAGCTATTGACCTTTATAGAAGGGACGTTCCAAACATCTGTATCCTGCATTAAAGTGGTTTTAACCCAGCCGCCGCTGGAGTTTGTTGCGTATTTAAATTTACCAGCGGTATCATAGTAAACCACATGTCCATGTTTACTGCTGTCAAGGACAAAAGACAAATCCGGCATAAAGACAGTTGCCGAATCAATTATTGCCCCAGCCCAGCTGCCGGATAAATCATTAACATACATTATATAATTATTTGTTGCGTCAAAATATACAATATGGATATTGTTGCTGGAGTCAATGTCGAGGCAGGAATACTGCCCTACATCTCCGGTGCTGACTATAGTTGAAGTTACCCATACGCCGGAAGAATTTGTGGCATATTTGAGATTTTTATTTGTATAATCATAATAACTTATATGGGCATTATCATTACTGTCCAATTTCAAAGATGGGTAATTGCCAACAGTGCCGGTGCTATCAATTGATGTTGTTACCCAAGATCCAGAAGCATTTGTCGCGTAATTTAAATCCATTTTACTTCCCTCATAAAAAGCTATGTGGACTTTATTATTACTATCAATTGCCATTGAGGCTCGACTGCAGGGGAGAGAAGAAACAGTAGTTAGTTGCCAGGAACTGCCGGAAGTATTAATTGATTTTGAATAATTTAAATCGTAGCCATCGTAATCATAATAGCTAATATGGACATAATTACTGCTGTCTACTGCTAGTGATCCGGTATTGTCGCCCATGTTATGATTTGCATCAACTGTATGCACGTTTTTCTTGCTCCACCCGGAGCTTGAAGAATAAAAAGCGCATTTTACTTTCCCGTTTGTGTCGTCAAAATAGGCGATGCGAGGATTGCCGCTTGAATCAAATCCCAGCGATGTCCAATATTTTGCGTTGATGCTGGTGTCGACTGAGTTATAAGAAAAAGTTGCGGAAGTTTTAGTCATGGTTAAAGTTATTGGGACCTCAGCGCCAGCGGCTACGCTTGAATATACATCTGATGCGGCGTCGGAATAATTAGTCAAAACTGTTTTGAATTTATAATTAAAACTGCTTCCCGAAGCGATAACAATCCTTTTTGGCTCCGTTGCGCTAGTAACATATCCCGTATCAGTGTACGTACTGCCGCTGTTATAAGAAATATAAATTGCCGCGCCTGATACATTTGACGAAATAGAAACCACCGCCTGATTGCCAAGAGCAAGCGTTCCTAGCAAAGCTTTATAGGCATTTAATTTCCGTCCTATATTTTTGTCTGTTGTAATGCTATCGGAATAAGAGGTTGATTTGAGGATTTCCTTTGCTTTGGCAACTGTCAGTCCCCAACTGTTTTTGTCGGATAAAGAAAACATTAAAGAAGCTGTCCCTGTTACCATTGGTGCGGAAAGGGATGTCCCGCTAAGGGAGGCAAACCCAAAGGTATCCAAAGTCGGCACTTCTTTTCCGGGAGCCGCAACATCCACGTAATCTCCATAATTGCTGCCTTTTGATATATCTGTATCGTGAACATATCTTGCGTTGTTAACGTCCAATCCGCCGACAGATATTATTGAAGCATAGCTGCCTGTTAAGCAGGAAGGATAATGTCTCTTAGCATCCTGATTATTGTTTCCGGCAGAACAAACAATTAAAACTTCTCTTTCAAGCGCCTTCGCGGCAACTTGCTGGAATTGATAAATCGCCGGCCAGTGGTTTGGCAGCGTTGAATATAATGTCAATCCAAAACTGCAGTTTATGACTTTTACTCCGCTTAAAACCGCCATTGAAGCGGCATTTATCCTGGTTTGCCAATCTTCTTTGCGCCAACTGCTTGAAGACCTAAAAGGATAAACTTTGCAATTCCAATTCATCCCTGCCATGTATTTTTGGTTGTTTCCCTTAGCTACTAAAATCCCAAGGACATTAGTTGCGTGCGAATCCGATTCATCATAAGGGTCGCTGTCATTTTCATATTTATCACAGCTGTCAACCGCTACAATTCTTGAAGCGCCGATTTCCGCCCAATAACTTGCTTCATCTCCCGTTCGGCTGCCAACGTATATCCCGGAATCAACTAACCCGATTTTATCGGTTGCTTCGCCGGTTGTAATATCCCAGGCCGCCTCTGCGTTGATGCTTTCAAAAGGCCATCTGCCTTCAGGACTGCCTGTTGAATAATTGGCATCATCTGGAATAATTTCCGGATAGCTTATGGGATTTACGCCTGCTTTTTCAACCGAGTTAAGCGCCGCTAATGTATCGGCATAGGTTTGGGCGTTTTCTGTGCCGGGAATTTGAATTTGGTATGTCCCAACCAAAGTGTTTTCTCCGACAATAGAGCAGGAAAGCGGCTTTAATTCATTTTCGAGGTCGGTTTTTGTTTTTCCTGAAGATAGAGTGACAATTACCTGGTTTGAAACAATTTCCTGTGTTGCCGCAACTGTCTGCCCGTCAACATCCACAGAAAAAGAAATTATCGATATTTTCGTTGGATCAAATATGGCGTTTGTAATTGTGTATTGATTGCCGGAGCTTTGCTGGATAACTTTACCGCATGAAACAAGGAATAAAAGGCAAAAAATAAAAAGAAGGACTTTCTTCACTAAATATTTCCTCCCGGACTTCATTAATGAAAGTAGTATAGTATTGCCGTGCTATTGAGTCAATAGGATTTTACCTTGACTTTTTATGGCAACAAAGCTTAAAATCAAAGCACATGAAAGTATTGCTGAAAAACAGAAAAACAATTTTATTCTTTCTGCTCGTGTTTTTTGTTGTCTGCATTTCAATTAGCTGCGGAAGGGTATTAAGAAAGAGCATAGAGCTTAAAATCACGGCATTTCTTGCAAATAAAACTAAATTCAACATTACTGTGGCAAATAATGGGACAGATATAACAGAGCCATTTGCCATAAAGTTTGCATTGGATGATATTTATGTTGAAGCCCCGGAAAATAAAACCATTTCAATTGAAAAAATTTTGGGCAATAGCCATACGACTACGGAAACGGACAATCTCTTGTCATCAAGCGATGGGATTGGGGGCCATTGCGCAACCGCGTACGTGGAAGGATACGGCACCGAAGAATCTGTTTATTATAATGATGGGAATTATCAAACTGAATATGATTATGCTTTTGCTAATTTGTCCAACTGGTTATCAAATATAAAAAGCACACTAAAATCAGATTATGATTTTCCATGCAGCGGCACATATAATGTCCATTTGGTTGATGCCATAACCTCAGAAAGTGGTTCATCTCTAGGGAAATGTTCTGGCAGGACAATAAAAGGATCATATACGGCGGTAATACAATTAAGCTTAAGCGATATGAATAGCTATGGCACGTATTTTTATGACGGCGTGCATTATCCATATACTACCTCGCAGGAAGTTGCGTACCATGAATATACCCATGCTTTTCACCGCGAGTATATAATAAGTAAAAGCTCTTTATCAGACTGGAGCATTTTGCCGTCTTGGTTTAAAGAAGGCCTTGCTGTATATTCAGCGGGACAGGGGATTGCGCGCGTAAGATATTATTCTGCCTACTATAAAACTTTAGGTTATACAAAATCCCAGATGCTTGATAAAATATTGAGTGCAGTCAACGGTGGCGACCATGAAGCACATGACTATGCAGGGGACTATCTTGCCGTTTATTATATCCGTTACACTTATGGCAAAACCGTTTTAAATAATGTTATAAAAGATAATGCGGGGGGGATGGATATTGAGGACGCGATAGTGCATAATTTATCAAGTGTAAGCAGTTTTGCCAGCTTCAAAAGCAAGGTAAGGGACTATGCGGAAAATTATGTTGATAATATCTGGAACCACCTTTACTCAACTGCGATAAGATCATTGCAAATTAAGGAAGTTGAACGCAAAGAAACGGACTAATACATAATGATAAATAAAACAAATTGGGATAATGCGGCTGAATGGTACAACGAATTAGTAAGCGATGAAGGTTCTGACTACCAAAAAAATGTAATATTTCCAAACGCGATAAGATTGTTATCTATTGAAAAGGAAGAGAAACTTATCGATATTGCATGCGGGCAGGGAGTATTCTCAAGAATTTTAGCAAAAAGCGGAGCGGAGGTTTTTGGGCTTGACGCGTCATTTGAAATGATAAAATTTGCCAAAGAACGGTCAAAAGGAATTAAAAATTTAAAGTTTTTTAATGGCGATGCCAGGAATTTAAAGCAATTTAACGATAATTATTTTGATGTGGCGGTTTGTGTTTTAGCTTTGCAGAATATCGACCCGATTGAAAATGTTATTTCATCCACCTCAAGAATTCTAAAAGACGGCGGAAAATTCCTTCTGGTAATCAATCATCCCTGTTTTAGGGTTCCAAAGAGAAGCGAGTGGGGGATAGATGAGAAAAAAAAGATCCAGTACCGGCGAATCGACAAATATTTGTCTTCATTTAATATGCCGATCAAAATGCATCCCGGATACGATCCCTCAGAAATCACCTGGACATTTCACCGGCCGCTAAGCAAATATGTTGAATTGCTGGGAGAAAATAAATTGGCCGTTATTAAACTTGAAGAGTGGATTTCGCACAGGAAAAGCAAGCCGGGAAAAAGGAAAAGGGAAGAAGACATGGCAAGAAATGAAATCCCTTTATTTTTAGCTGTGCTTGCGAAAAAGATAAAATAAATATGCTCAAATATTGGCTGGCGGCAAATTTTGTCCAAAATGTCGGGCCGGTTAAATTAAAAAAATACCTGCAGGGACTGGGCTCAATTGAAAAAGTATGCGAAGCCTTAAGCGCCCCCATTGACCTGGCGGAAAAAGAAATAAAAAAAGCGGAAGATAAGGGGATAAAAATACTATGCTTTGACGACTTGGAATATCCCGCGGTTTTAAAGCAAATATATGATCCCCCTTCAATTATTTATGTAAGAGGAAAAATTCCAAATAATATTGGCAATTCAATCGCGATGGTGGGAACCAGAAAGGCAACAACTTACGGATTAGAAATAACAAAAAAAATTGCCGGAGAGCTTTCTGCCCTGGGTATAAATATTATTTCCGGGTTAGCTATGGGAATTGACACTGCCGCCCATCGGGGGGCGCTTATAGCTAATGGGCAAACATCCGCGGTTTTGGGCTCCGGAGTTGATTTGATTTATCCGCCAAGCAACCAAAAGCTCGCGGATGAAATTTTAAAAAGCGGAGGAGCCTTGATTTCAGAATATCCAATCGGCTTTCCTCCGGATAAATGGACGTTTCCGCAGAGAAATAGGATTATTTCAGGATTATCTTTGGGCGTAATTGTGGTTGAGGGCCATTATGAAAGTGGGGCAATGATTACCGCAAAAATCGCGCTTGAACAGGGCAGGGAAGTTTTTGCCGTTCCCGGGAATATTGGGCTTGAGCAGACCAAAGGCCCCCACTGGCTTATCAAGCAGGGCGCAAAATTGATAGAATCAATTGATGACGTGCTCGAAGAACTTCAACATGTAATTAATATAAATAAGGAAAAGGCCGAACCCGTTGCCCTAAAAGATTACTCAGGACTTTCAGAAGATGAAATGAAAATAATTAATTGTTTATCCGCGGAGCTTCTTCACATTGATGACCTTTCCATAAATTCCCAACTCCCGATTTCTAAATTATCGAGCTTGCTTATGATGCTGGAATTTAAGCATTACATCAAACAATTTCCGGGAAAAATGTTTACCCTTTACTAATTTTCATAATCAAGTTAAAATTTGCTATATGGTCTTATTTTCTGAAATGTTCGCGTCTGAATTAATCAATGACCCTGTAGTTGACCGCTTGCAGGAGCCGGTTGGCAGGGTTAAGGATATTATTATAACTTTGGGCGAGGTTTTTCCAAAAGTTTCAGGCCTATTATTAAAAATTGAAGGCGGAAAAAGAGAAGAAAAAGTTTTACTCATCGGTGAAATTGATCTAATTGGAAAACAATTTGTTTCCACCCAATCCACCAAAGACCGCATTCCCTTTACAACTTTAAGGGAAGGGGATGTCCTTTTGCAAAAAGATGTCATGGATCAGCAGATTGTTGATCTTGAGGGAGCGAGGGTAATCAGGGTAAATGACTTGCAGCTGGCAAAAGTTGACCAAGATATCCGTTTAATTGCCGCGGATGTGGGATTTAAGGGCATGTTGAGAAGGATTGGGATAGACGGTTTTGTGTCGTGGCTTTGCGGCATTTTTAGGATAAAAACGCGCGAACAGCTGATTGGGTGGGATCATGTGCAAAATCTGGCCGGGGGAAAAATTGCCGTGCCGTCAAAATCAATCACTGACCTCCACCCCGCGGACGTTGCGCAAATTATTTCTCAAGTAAGGTCGGAACAGAGGACTGAAATATTTTCTGCCTTAAATGAAAAAACCGCGGCTGAATCCCTGCACGAACTTGAACCGATGATTGGCGCGATGCTTTTGATGACCGTCGACGCCAAAAAAGCGCTTTCTATACTTGAAAAAATGCCTGTTGATGAAGCGGCGGATATCCTGGGCGACCTGCCTCCTGAAAGAGCTGAAGAATTCTTGCGGCTGATGAAAATTAGAAAGTCGAATGAAATCAGAAAACTGCTTAAACATCATGATGAAACAGCCGGGGGCTTGATGACTACCGAATTTGTTTCCATTCCGGTAAATTTTACAGCGGAGCAAACCATTAATAGGATGAGGGAACTGGCGCCAGACGCTGAAACAATCTATTACTTATATGTGGTGGATGAAGCGGAGCGGCTGGCAGGCATTTTGACCTTAAGGCGTTTGTTGGTTTCACCTGCCGATACGCCAATTTCTGAAATCATGGTTAAGGACATTGTCTATGTTTTCCCTGAAATGAACCAGAGAAAAGCAGCTGACTTTATGTCCAAATACAATTTGCTGATTGTGCCTGTTGTTGACCACGAAAAGAAAATGCTCGGTATAATCACAATTGATGACGTCATAGACCTGGTTCTGCCGCCGGTTTCGAGAAGAAAAAGGCAAATGCTGGGATGATTTTCAAACACTTGAACTATTGGAAAGTCAGGCTTTTAATATTTCTTTCAGTAGTTGGCCCCGGCATAATTACCGGCACGGCCGACAATGATGCCGGCGGAGTTACAACCTACTCAATTGCCGGCGCCCACTTCGGCTACCAGATGCTTTGGATACTAATACTGATTACTTTAATGCTTTATGTGACGCAGGAAATGGGAATGCGGCTTGGGGTTGTGACGGGGAAGGGATTGGGCGATTTAATCCGGGAAAAGTTGGGATTGAGGTTTGCCCTTATTCTTATCGGACTGGTTTTTATTGCTAATTTTTCAAATATTTTAGCTGATGTCGCGGGAATTGCTGCGGTAGCCGATATTTACGGGATCCCAAGGTTGATTTTTGTGCCGATCTTTATGCTTCTTTTATGGTATGTGATTTTAAAAGGCAGTTTCAATTTTGTCCAAAACATTTTTTTGACATCCTGCGTTTTGTTTTTTTGCTACATTGTAAACGGATTTCTTGCCAGGCCGGATATTCCCGCGATGCTGAGAGGGAGTCTTGTCCCTTCTTTGCCGATGAATCGGGACTTTCTGTTTACCGCTACCGCATTGATAGGAACAACTCTTACCGTATGGGGGCAATTTTTTGTCCAATCATATTTTGTTGACAAGGGAGTCCAAAAAAAGCATATAAGAAGCGCCCGCCTGGATGTGTTTTTTGGGGCTTTTTGGACTGATTTTGTCGCATATTTTATTATCATTTCCGCCGCGGCCACACTATATGTCAAGGGGATTAGAATTAATTCCGCGGTTGATGCCGCAATGGTGCTGGGTCCGCTGCTTGGCGCTTTTGCCAAGCATCTTTTTGCCTGGGGGCTTTTAAACGCTTCATTGCTTGGCGTTTGCGTAATAACTATGGGCACAGCATATGCTATAACTGAGGTTTTAGGCACAGAAAGAAAAGTTGATGCCGCGTTTAAGGATGCTCCGCTTTTTTATTCAATTATCGGTTTTTGTTTTTTTATTTGCACCCTGCTGGTTCTTATGCCCGGGCTCCCGATAATATTTATTTTAACCGCTTCTCAAGCTTTAAATACTATTATCTTGCCGGTCATATTTATTGTAATACTAAAATTAATCAATGATAAGAAATTGATGGGAATAAATGCCAACGGGCTGGTTTTTAATTTTATTTCCTGGATAACAATTGCCAGCTTTACGGCCATTTCGTTTTTAATGCTGTATTTTACTTTTTTGAAATAAAAACAAAAAAAGCTGAGAAGTTATTAGTTCCTCAGCTTTTTTGCTATCTAAAACAACTATTTCTTTAAAAGTTTAAACTTCTTTATTACTTCCCAAATCTTCTTTGTCATTTGAGTCACAGGAATAGGTTTTGCGCTAAAAATTTGCTCAAGCGTTTCTTCCCTGCCTTTAAAATTAACTGTCATGTTCTTTAATCCTCCGCGTGCCATTAATCTTCACCTCCCTTTGTTTCAACAATTGCGATTTGTCAAACATTATAGTATAATACCGCGAGATTGCAAGGGTTTTTTATGTTTAAAAAAATATTAATCGCGAATCGCGGAGAAATAGCAGTAAGGGTAATTCGGGCGGCAAAAGAACTTGGAATAAAAACGGTTTCAGTTTTTTCCGAGGCGGACAAGGAATCATTGCATGTAAAGCATGCGGATGAATCATACTGCATTGGCCCCGCGGCTCCCCACCAGAGTTATTTAAATATTCCGCAAATTATTTCCGTGGCTGAAATTTCCGGCGCTGAGGCAATTCATCCTGGATACGGATTTCTAGCCGAAAATTCAAAATTCGCGGAAATTTGCAATGAGCACAACATTGTTTTTATCGGGCCAAGCAGGGAAGCAATTGAGAAGATGGGGGATAAGTCAACAGCCAAGGAAACAGTTAAGCGCGCGGGAGTTCCTGTTGTCCCCGGCTCTTGCGGAAATGTTAAAGATGAGCATGAAGCCCAAAATATTGCGGAGAAAATCGGTTTCCCAGTATTAATCAAAGCGACTGCGGGGGGTGGGGGAAAGGGAATGCGGAGAGCTAAAACATCAAGCAATGTTTCAGAAATGTATAAAACCGCGCGCACTGAAGCTCAAGCGGCCTTTGGCAACGCAGAAGTTTATATTGAAAAGTATATTGAGGAGCCAAGGCATATTGAGGTTCAAATTTTAGCTGACGGGCGCGGCAATACTATTCATCTGGGAGAGCGCGACTGCTCCATCCAGAGGCGGCACCAAAAACTAATAGAAGAATCTTTTTCTCCCGCGGTTGACCGCAGGCTAAGGGACAAATTGGGCGAGGCTGCGGTAAGAGTGGCAAAAGCGGTAAACTATAAAAGCGCGGGCACCATTGAATTTATATTTGACAAGAGCGGCCATTTTTACTTTATGGAAATGAATACCCGCGTGCAGGTGGAGCATCCTGTCACAGAAATGATAACTTCAATCGATATTATTAAAGAGCAAATAAAAATTGCTGCGGGAGAAGAGCTTAAAATCCGCCAAAAAGATATCCGCTTTTACGGGCACGCGATTGAATGCCGGATAAACGCTGAAAATCCGGATAGGAATTTCTTGCCATCTCCCGGCGACATAACACTTTATCTGCCGCCTGGAGGTCCCGGGGTAAGAGTTGACAGCCATGCTTACCAGGGTTATAAAATCGCGCCTTTTTATGATTCGCTTATCGCAAAGCTTATTTGCTGGGGAGTAACGAGAGAAGAAGCAATCGCGCGCATGAAGCGCGCGCTTTCGGAATTTATTATTGAAGGCGTGCATACCACCATTCCATTCCACCTCAAGGTTTTAGCAAACGAAAGTTTTGTTGCCGGCGATTTTTCAACCCACTTTATTGAAAAACACTTTTCAAATAAGGGAGCCTAAGGGTGGGAAAGAGATCGACCTCGCGCCGAGTGGCAATGCAGGCGCTATACCAAGCCGAATACGGCGGAATTGATATTAAGGAGTCCCTTAAAAATATTTTCGAGCAGGAAAAATTAATTGATGAGGCGATGGAATTTTCAACAAGCTTGGCAGAAGGAGCCTATAAGCAAAAAGATGAGATTGATTTAATTATTAAAAAGTATTTAAAAGATTGGAAAATCGGCAGGATGGCGGGAGTTGACCTGAACATTTTGAGGCTTGCGTTTTATGAGCTTATCTATACGCAAACCCCCCTCCAAATAGTTATTAATGAGGCGGTTGAAATGGCAAAAAAATATTCAACGCTTGAAGCGGCAAAATTCATAAACGGCATTTTGGGAGCTTATAAGAAGGAAGCATGAAAAGGCCCATAGCCTGCGCATTGCTTGTTTTGTTTGATTTTACCGCGAATATTTGGTAAAATTACAACAATGTTTACAGGAATTATTGAAGAAATTGGAATTATCTCTTCAGTTGTAAGAAATGCCAAATCGCTCCGGCTTTCAGTGTATGCCAAAAAAGTATTGGATGATTTAAAGCTGGGGGACAGCATTTCTGTGAATGGGGTTTGCTTGACTGTTTCTGAATTGGGGAGAAACCATTTTGTGGTTGACGTGGTAGAAGAAACTTTGGCTCGGTCAGCATTTATAAAAAATAGAATCGGCGATAAAGTAAATTTGGAAAGAGCCTTGCTTCTTACCTCGAGATTGGGCGGCCATATCATGACCGGGCATATTGACTGTGTCGCGGAAATAAAAGGAAAAATTGCTAAAAGCAGCAGCTTTGAGCTTATTCTCTCAATTCCAAAAGATTATTTGAAGTATATTATTCAAAAGGGATCAATTGGAGTTGATGGGGTTAGCCTCACAGTAGTCAAATTATCCGCAGATGGAGCTCATGCCGCGATTGTTCCCCACACGGCGCAATCTACAACGCTTGGACAGAAAAATGTGGGGGATAAAATAAATGTTGAAGTTGATGTTTTGCCCAAGTACCTTGAAAGCTTATTTCAGCTTGAACCTCAGAGCCAGTCAGAAAAAATGATGCTGACTTCTGGATTTATGCCGCTTGGTGTTTGGGAAAATTAATATGTTTAATACTATCGATGAAGCAATAAAAGATATTCAAAACGGAAAAATGATAATTGTAGTTGATGACAAGAACCGTGAAAATGAAGGCGATTTAGTTATGGCGGCGGAAAAAATAACTCCTGTTGCCGTGAATTTTATGATTACATACGCGAAAGGTTTGGTTTGCGTGCCAATGAGCCAAGAACGCATAGATGATTTAAAATTGTATCCCATGGTTCAGCAGAACAGCGAATCAATGAAGACCGCTTTTACAATTTCTGTTGATGCTAAACAAGGGATTACAACGGGGATATCGCCCGCGGATAGGGCAAAAACAATTGAAGCATTGATTAATCCAAAAACAAAAGAAGAAGATTTAGCCAAACCGGGGCATATCTTTCCCCTCAAGGCGCAGGAAGGCGGGGTTTTAAAAAGGGCGGGACACACAGAAGCCGCGGTTGATTTAGCTAGGATGGCGGGTTTGTATCCGGCGGGAGTAATTTGCGAGATCATCAAAAAAGACGGGAAAATGGCAAGAGTTCCAGACCTTATGGAATTTGCCAAATCATTTAAACTGAAAATTGTTTCAATTGCTGATTTAATCAAACATCGGATAAAAAAAGACGTGCCTGCGGGCAGGCAGGAAAAATTTATTGAAAAAATATCTGAGGCAAAGCTTCCAAGCAAACATGGGGATTTTAACGCAATTGTTTATAAAGATAAATTAAGCGGCAGTTTTCATGTTGCCCTGGTCAAGGGGAAAGTATTTAAAGAAAAAGATGTATTAGTCCGCGTCCATTCCGAGTGCTTGACTGGCGATGTGTTTGGCTCATGCCGCTGCGACTGCGGAGAACAGCTTGAAAAAGCAATGGATAAAATTGAATTTGCCGGCCAAGGAGTGCTTTTATACATGAGGCAGGAGGGAAGGGGCATCGGGCTTGGAAATAAAATAAAAGCTTATGCCCTGCAGGATAAAGGCCGCGATACGGTTGAAGCGAATGAAGATCTTGGATTTGCCCCGGATTTAAGGGATTATGGGATCGGCGCGCAAATACTGGCCGATCTTGGCCTTTCAACAATAAGGCTTTTGACAAATAACCCAAGAAAAATTGTCGGGCTTGAAGGATACGGGCTAAGGGTGGCGGAGAGAATTCCGCTTGAGGTTGAACCGAATCAGCATAATATCAAGTATTTGAAAACAAAATCAAAAAAAATGGGTCATATTTTAAGGGAGGTAAAAAAACATGGCAAAAACATTTGAAGGGAGTTTGGTTTCTGAAAAGTTAAAGTTTGGGATTGTGGTTTCCCGCTTTAATGAGCTTGTTTCCCGAGGGCTTTTAGAAGGAGCGCTTGATTGTTTAAGGCGGCACGGCGCGACAGATTCAGCAATTGATATTGCGTGGGTTCCCGGATCATTTGAAATACCTTTTATAGCAAAAAAAATGGCAGCTTCAAAAAAATACGATGCGATAATATGCTTGGGCGCGGTAATAAGGGGCGCCACTTCCCATTTTGAATATGTTGCTGCGGAAGTTTCAAAAGGAATCGCGAAAATTTCATTGGATTTGAATATGCCGATAATCTTTGGGGTTTTAACTTGCGATACTTTAGATCAAGCCTTGGAGCGTGCCGGCGCGAAGCCTGGCAATAAAGGATTCAGCGCGGCTTTGTCGGCAATTGAATTAGCAAACCTGAGCAATCAGCTGTAATAAAAGGAGCGTTTAAATGGCTCAAGTAAGTTTAAAAAATGTTACTAAAAAGTTTGGCGATGTTACAGCGGTAAAAAGCATTAATCTGGAAATAAAAGATCATGAGTTTGTGGTTTTTGTCGGTCCCAGCGGATGCGGAAAAACAACCACTTTAAGGATGATCGCCGGATTGGAAGAAGTTTCTGAAGGCGAGATTTTTATTGGCGATAACCTGGTAAATGATACTCCTCCCAAAGACCGCAATATTGCCATGGTTTTTCAATCATACGCGTTGTATCCCCACATGAATGTTTATGACAATTTGGCATTTGGCCTAAAGCTTCGCGGAACAAAGAAAAAAGAAATTGATGAGAGAGTAGCCCATTCCGCAGATATTTTGGGCTTAACGGATTATTTAGACCGTTTGCCGAAGCAATTGTCCGGAGGGCAAAGGCAAAGAGTCGCGCTTGGCAGGGCGATAGTAAGGCAGCCGCAAGTGTTTTTGATGGATGAGCCGCTTTCAAACCTGGATGCTAAATTGAGGGTTCAGATGAGAGCTGAGCTGCAAAAACTGCATAAGCGCCTTCAAACAACTATAGTTTACGTTACCCATGACCAGGTTGAAGCAATGACTTTGGGGCAAAGGATTGCAGTGATCCTAAATGGAGAGCTTCAGCAATTTGATTCGCCGCTTATTGTTTATCAGAAACCAATAAGCAGGTTTGTGGCTGGTTTTATTGGTTCTCCTCCCATGAATTTTGTTAACGGGAGCTTGATAAAAAAAGAAGATAAGTATTTCTTTGAGGCTGAGAGTTTTAAAATTGAAATACCAAGCGATCTTCACGAATACATCAAAGAGTACCAAGATAAAGATATTGTCTTTGGCATTCGCCCTGAAGATATTTGGGATGTGCCGTCTTCCGCATGGATTGACAAGCCCTGTATTATGGAATCGAAAGTTGATTTTAGGGAATTAATGGGATCAGAGACATACCTTTATTTAAAGGTTGGCTGCAACCCTTTGATTATCAGGGTTGGCGCGATGTGCGACGCGGCCGCGGGCACTAAATTCACGATTGTCATTAATCTTAGAAAGATCCATCTTTTTGATCCGGAGAACCAAAAAGCAATTATATAATGTCTGAGTCAATATTTGATCTTTCGTCGCCTGGAAATAGCGGAGTTGCATTACCGGACTGCATGGAGCTTAAAGAACCGATTGATGATTTGCTTCCAAAAGAAATGATCAGAAAAGAATTGCCTCTGCCTGAAGTATCTGAGCTTGACGCGGTAAGGCATTTCACAAAACTTTCACAAAAAAACTTTTCAGTTGACACCCATTTTTATCCTTTGGGATCCTGCACCATGAAATACAACCCAAAAGCAAACGAGGAAATCGCGAAATTATCGGGATTTACCGATATCCATCCTTTTCAAAACGCGGATGAAATTCAAGGGACGCTCGAAATGCTTTATAACATGGAAGCCTACCTTTGTGAAATATTTGGTTTTAATGCTTTTACATTCCAGCCGGCGGCCGGAGCGCATGGCGAACTTACGGCCTTGTTTATGATAAGAGCTTTTCATAAAGACCGCGGACAACCGTCAAGAAATATAGTTATTGTCCCTGATTCATCACACGGTACAAATCCGGCTTCGGCCAGCATGTGCGGATATAAAACCACGGTAATCAAATCTAATAAGAGGGGCAATATTGATATTGATTCGTTAATCAAATGCGCGGACGACAGTATCGCCGCCTTAATGCTTACCAATCCAAATACGCTTGGCTTATTTGACGAGCATATTTTAGATATTGTTGAAGTAATACATAAAGCAGGCGGGATTGTTTATTACGACGGGGCCAATGCAAACGCTAACCTTGGTGTTTGCCGCCCTGCGGATATTGGTTTTGATATTGCGCATTTTAATTTGCATAAGACATTTTCAACTCCCCATGGCGGCGGCGGCCCGGGCGCTGGGCCGGTTGGCGCCAATAAAAAGCTTGAGCCGTTTTTGCCCGTTCCCAGAGTAGTTAAAGACGGCGGAAAATTTATTTTATCTGAGAATCTATTTCCTAAGTCAATTGGAAGGGTGCATGAGTTTAACGGCAATATTAATGTGATCTTAAAAGCTTATGCGTATATTAAATCATTGGGAGCATCTGGCTTAAAACAGGTATCTGAAAAGGCGGTTAAAAACGCAAATTACATGATGGGAAAATTAAAAGATTATTATTATCTCCCGTATGATAGGACTTGCCAGCATGAATTTGTAATTTCAGCCATTTGGCAAAAGGAAAAATACGGGATAAAAGCGCTGGATATTGCCAAACGGTTGATTGATTATGGCTTTCATCCCCCCACGATATATTTCCCGTTAATTGTTGAAGAAGCGCTGATGATTGAACCCACAGAAACCGAATCAATAAAAACTTTGGACCAGTTTATTTCCGCCATGATAAGCATTGCCAAAGAATGTGAAACAAACCCGGAAATTATCAAATCAGCCCCCCATAATACTCCGGTCAGGCGGCTTGATGAGGCTAAGGCGGCTAGGGATCCGGACTTAAAATACGTCAAACCGTGAAATTTATAATAGATAAAAAAACAGACAAGCAAAGATTAGATATATTCCTTGCAAAGCAAAACATGGGATTATCGCGGGCTTATGTCCAAAGGCTAATTGAACAAAAAGAAATACTGGTTAACGGCTTGCCCCAGAAGCACAGCTATAAGCTAAAAGTTGGGGATAATGTCACTGTTGAAATTTCTCCGCCTAAAAAAATAGAGGTTGAAGCGGAAAACATACCGCTTGATGTTGTTTATGAAGATGAAGATCTTTTAGTTGTAAATAAGCCGCGCGGAATGGTGACGCATCCTGCTGTTGGAAATTTTAAGGGGACATTGGTAAATGCCCTGCTTTATCATATAAAAAACCTTTCCGGCATTGGCGGTTTTTTAAGGCCGGGAATTATCCATAGGCTGGACAAAGACACATCAGGTTTGTTGCTTGTAGCTAAATCTGACTTCGCGCATCACTTTTTGTCCGGGCAGATGAAAGACAGGAAAATAAAAAAGATTTATATGGCATTGGTGCATGGCTTGGTTAAACAGGATGAAGGCTACGTTCAAGCTAGAATCGGCCGCCACCCGGTAAATCGCCAGAAAATGGCAGTGATTAAAAATCCAGACTTAAAAAGCAGGGAAGCTTTAACCTTTTTTAAGGTTATTAAACGATATAAAGAGTTTACTTTAGTTGAACTTGATTTAAAAACCGGCCGCACCCATCAGATCCGCGTCCATATGAGCCATATCGGCCATCCGATTATTGGCGATAAAACTTACGGCGGGAAAACAAAAATTAACGGCATGGAAGTAAAAACAATGCTTCACGCGAAAAAGATAGGATTCTGCCATCCAAGAACAGGGAAGTACATGGAATTTATCAAAGAGATTCCGGATGATATGGCGCAGGTGCTGGAGAAAATTTGCTTGGATGAGGTTCTCCTCAATTAGGTGTTTTTTTTGCTAAATCTTTTATGCTTTCTTCATCTAAAATATCTAATCTAAGCTCCAGACCGCTGCTGACAGTACCATTAGATCCTTGGAATAGTTTTAAGTTGCCTTGTTTCATAGGATACATTTTTGGCGCGTTAAAAGGAATTGTTTCGCTTAATATTTTTTCGCCATCCAACCAAATAGCTGCCTCCCCTCCATTTTCATAAGTAATCGCTAAACTTCGCCAACCATCTAAACTTAGATTTTTCCACTTTTTAGTAATATTCTTGGAAATTATTTTACCGTCCTTATCAATTCCCTGGATTTTAAAACCCCATATATTACCATCTGGATCATATGAGATACTGCATCCTGCATTTTCATCTCCGATAGCCATAAAAACAACTTTCTTGCTTATTTTGCGAGGTTTTATATATGACACAAATGAAAATTGATCATCAATTCTTTGCAGAGAAGCATTTAAATCTGCCTCCAAATACATTTGGCCATCTAAGTGCAAACCATTATTATTCATTCCCTCCTTAACATAAGTTAAATATCCTGAACCCTTTGGCATTAGGTTGTTGCCATACATTCCTTCATCAAACAATTTTTTATTTCCAAATTCAAAGCGACTTATCACCGGGTTAGGAAAAGGTTCAAATTTGGTATCTTTATTATATATCTCAAGACACGTCTTATTATCAGAGGGCCTGATATATTTACCATGAACATAAAGGCCCAACCAGTTATAATACTTTATAAAGCTTTGAAACTGTGGGTTTCCAAACACCTCTTCCGCCCTTTCTTCTAAAACCAATCCTATTCTGTTTTCTCTCCATGCCCGAGATCTTTTTTTTGAAGGATGAAGCCCACCCAAATCTTCAAATAATCCATTTAGTCTGTCCCTAGATCTCATTTTTATTTGCAATGGATCTCGATCAAGGAGCGGAGTACCTTTTGGCTTTTCTCCCCATTTTATTACATCTTCCCCTCTTATCCCAAAACCAGCAACAACCGAATCTCCATGCACCCAAGCATTTAAAGAGGGGAAATTTACAGATCTATGTGAATCTGAATCTGGCCTTACTAGTTCAGCCGGTATTCCTAAAGCATGGCATAAACTTATGACCATAAAGCTGGCCATTCCGCATCCTCCAATTTCCCTTTGCCACATCTCACTAAGGACTCCCATTAATTTTTTTGACTTAATTTCTCCTTCTCGGCTACAATCTATTCCTATCGACCTTTGAAATTCATTTGTGGCATACATATCAAGTTGATAATACTCACCTTCTTCCTTTATTTCATAAACATGCATAAATCGATTCGCGACATATTCAACAATTTTCGCGACATTTTCTCTTGCGTTTTCTTTTAGTTTTAAGTCTGGATTGTCTATTAAAATCGATTTCGCTATATGAAAAAAGTTATATATTTCAGTCTTTGGGAAAAAGCAATTTCTAAGTACAGTAATTTCCGCATCTGAATATTCTGCGATACGTTTCATAAGTAATCCGTTTCTACCAAGATAAATAAAGTGCGCCATTTGCAGCATTTCCGCTATTGGGAAAATAGCAATATCCTGGTTACTCGTCGGATGATCTTTGTCATATTTATAAATCATAAAGGCCCATAAATTTTTACCCTGTTCAAGATCGTCAACATTAGGGATGCTGTTTCTAACAATTTCATTTATCTTCCCTTCTAAAGCTATAGCAGGAAGTTCCGGATCATACTCATTAATAATTTTTTCAAATACTGACAATATATCTACTTTTAAAGCGGAGCCAACTTGAAATATTCTAGACAATGTTGAAGTAGATTCTAAGAAAGGATACTCTCTTGCCAGTTTAACACGCGATTGTTCAATATCTATTTCCCATTGAGGAATACCACAACCCAGGTTTGCAAGCATCACTGTTGTCGGAATTGCTACTGATGCCCCTAATATAAGTCTTCTGGTTTTATTAACACCTGTTGCTGAAAGTTGGGGACCACGAAATAGCCATCGAAATTCTCTATGTACTTTTTGAGAAATTGACCTAATACTCACAGCTTTTTCTCCTTATTAAGGCGGATTTCACTATCATTCTACCCTTAAATATATATCGTTAATTTTTGAGCAAAATTGCAGCCAGAATAAATTATTTATAAGGTAGGGAAATGCGTGAAAAGAATTAGGAGAGAGGAAAGCTTTCCCTTTCGTCGTAATAGACATCCTCTAATATGATCAAGTTGTTTTCAGCTTCATAGCCAGATTTGATTTTTGTGAATATTCGATTAACTTTACTAAATAATCGTCTATTGATTTTGGTCTCAATTTTTTGTAAATCTTTTCTTGTATTTTGTGCTTCATTTTCACAGCGTCGAATTTCTTATTCATTTTCCACAACCTCCTGCGGGGTTCTGATTTCCAGTAAGCCATAACTCTCTTTTAGGTTTACGGTATTGAATTGGTATATTTTTTTAAGGTTTACGATATGTTTAAAATTCCAACTTACTAAAACGTCAGCTTTAATGATGGTAGCTACAGCAATATGAAGAGCATCGCCAGCGTATTTCATGGTTACAATACCATTACTTATATATTTTTTCGCCAAAATCTCCATTTCATTATTAACCGAAATTATTCCCAAATTTTTAAGGCCAATGATCTTATCCTTTACTTTTTGAGGCGCATTCTCAAGTTCCCCTGTTGTTATTTCGGAAATTAATGGAATATAAAGATTGTTCTCAAAATTTCTGAAAAGCAGCAATGAAGCAGCAGAAAATTCATCATCAAAACAGCCGCCAATTACCGAGGTGTCAAGATATATACGCAATTTCTTTCGCATAATAGTATTATATATTAGAAAAGCATCTATAATCAACTATTTAAAATTCGTAAGCAAAATTGCACCCGTGTCAAATCAAATAAAAACCTAACCGAAATAGGTATCGTTAAATCAACTAAGACCTAACCGTAATCACCTCCCTGGGTTTAGTGTTTTTAATGTTTC
>WPAF01000023.1 GCA_009772965.1 Candidatus Saganbacteria bacterium | reverse complement strand
TAATTTCCATCAAAGGCAAAAAGCCATGCGTTGCCCCGCAAGTAATAATTTCTAGCTTTTTAAGATCATAAAACCTCTTAAATCCATTGATTAAATTCCCGTCGTATTTTTCCGCAAAGATAAACCTTGCTTCCCTAAATTTATGGTTATACATCTTTGCCAAATCATTAAAATGCGGCTCCCATTTAGTACGTTCAATTTCTTTTTCGGAAAGTTCTATTAAACTCTCAATATGTTTGATATACCTGTTTTGGAGCAGTTCATCGGCAAACATCGAAGCAAGAGTTGGGGTAACAGACATGGTGAGGCGAAAATCACAACCGTCATTTAAAAGATTTTCAAACATATTAAGAAGCGGGATATATGTTTCAGTGATCGCTTCAAAAAACCAATCTTCTTCCAAAAAATCATTATGTTCCGGGTGGCGCACGTAAGGAAGATGGGCATGCAAAACTAAAGCAAGATACCCCTTTTCCGCAGTCACTTTGAGGAAATCCCTGGGGAAGAAATCTGCTCACGCAGGCGCATTTCAACCATTTCCCTTATTTCAAGCGATCCCGCCCTTGCCCTAAAGCCTCCGGAAAGGGCATACATCTTGCCCCAATCCGGGATCATCCATTCCTCGTCAATTACATTTGACATGCCGTCGCGAGGGGTGGTCACAATATTGCTTCGGGCGGCACAGACAAATGTCCCATCTGAAGTTAAAAAACCAACATCTACGCAATATGCTGTATTCGGCCGGCCAACATTTATATACCAATTGTTTGCGCCGTTTGAAATGCTGATATCAAAAAAGCTCCAGTTAACGGCATCGTAAACTCTCAGGATCAATTTTGACCCGTAAAATTTATTGTCCAGTTCCCTTTTTATTTCTTCAAACCTGTTTCCATTTATTTCCCAATAAGCAAATATCCAATAAGGATCCCTTACCATTATTACAATCCGGTTGTCGTTATAACCTTGCGGCAATTCAAAGGGCTTATCAAATTTTTGAATTACTGGAGTTTTTTCTTGATCAATATTTTGTTTTTGGGGAGCTGTTTTTTTTACACGAGGTTTCCTGACAAGTTTCCTCCGAGTTTTTTTTATTGTCTTTTTAACTTTAGGCTCAGCTGCTTTTTTTTTAAGCGGCATACTCTTTACTGCCTCCTACATTATTTCGCGTAAATACTTAGCCGATTCTTCAGGAGAAGTAGGATTTATGTATAAGCCGGAACCCCACTCAAAACCTGCCATTTTTGTAAGGCGGGGAATTATTTCAAAATGCCAATGGAAATCATAACTTATTGTGCCCCAATAATCCGGCTTGCCGGGTCTTGGAACAGAATTCGGCGCTGTGTGAAGAACATAATTATAAGGGGGGTCATTTAATGTCTTTTTAAGCCGAGACAAAACATCCTTCAAGCATCTCGCCAGCTGGATTCTTTCTTCATCAGTTATATCCTGAAAACTGGAATGGTGGCGGCGGGGAAAAACCCATGTCTCAAACGGAAAACGGGAAGCAAACGGCGCAAACGCTACAAAATATTCGTTTTCATAAACCAGCCGCTCGCCGGAACCAAGCTCCTGCCTTATTAAATCGCAAAACAAACAGCGCTCTTTTTCATGGAAATAGGAACGCGAGTTTTGGAGCTCCAGTTTAACATATCTGGGCGTAATTGGAGTCGCGATAAGCTGTGAATGGGGATGGCTTAAAGACGCGCCGGCCGCGGTGCCATAATTTTTAAAAACCAAAATGTAACGGAATCTTTTATCTTTTTCAAGGTCGGAAATCCTTTGCTTGTAAGCCCAGAGGATTTTTTCAATGTGGGATTCATCCATATCCGCCATTGTAGCGGTATGTTTTGGGGTTTCTACAATAACTTCATGGGCTCCAATACCCGACATCATATCAAATATTCCAATCCCAGATCGATTTACATCTCCCTCAATAACTAATGCCGGGAATTTATTAGGAATAATTCTTACCTGCCAGCCCGGCTTATTTGGCAAAGTATCGCCTTTTCTCCAAGCGGTTATTTCAGGAGGGGTTTTATCTTCATTTCCTTCGCAAAGGGGGCATTTGGCAGTATCTTCTTCTGCGGTTGAGGCCACAACTCCGCCAAAATCAGAAGGCCTCCTCCCCCGTTCAGTTGATATCACAACCCACCGGTCTGAGATTGGGCATTTCCTTAATTCTGGCATATTTTTAACTCTCCATTCTTAGGGCAATTTTATTTGTCCACTTTCCCTGCGGATCCAGCCCAATATTGAAACCAAAAATGAAACAGGTCCCTTGGTAAGTTCGCTCAAAACCGCTTTCGGACTGTGAAATAGTTTCTATCGGATACCAAAATATTTTTCCGCTTTTTTCAAGTTCCAATGATACACCAATCCCCTTCCACTCGTCAATTAACTTTAAGTTAATAATTTTCTCAAATTGATGGGAGCTATTCATTTTATACTGCGCCTTTTCTATTTTTATATATCTATCCGGGGCATCAGAAGTCAAAAGAGTAAAATTAAATTCAACCCCGAACAAAACGGATATTTTATCATTGGATAAATTCGTCAATTCGTATTCAACATTAATTATGCTCTGTCCGGCTAAAATTGATGCCGACTTGGTTATAGATATTTCCTGCCCGTCAACTTTTCCTGTACGTGAAAAATTGACCCTGGCTTCTTCTTTTTTTCTTTGGGGATAAAAGCTGTATACTTCCCTTGAAAAATCGCCAAGCTCTTTATAGGCGCCTTTTCTTAAGGAATCCAACTCGACATCTTCAGGAAAAAAATGGTCTACCAGCGAAACCCTTCTTGATTTGTCATAAATAATATATTTATCAATGCCGGATTCTTTAATTACCACTCTTTCATGTATGCTTTTTGTTTCCGGAGAATCCATGTTTTTATTCCCTGCCGCTTCAATTATTTTCTTATGGTATCGCTCTTCCCTTCTTGTTAAAACGTTAGAAATATTAAAAGCTTTGGGCTTGTAGTCAAGCTCAAAAATGCTCCCGCCCTGGCTGGGGGAAAAATAGGCATTCAGGTAAGGGTTTGACAAAATTACTTCTTCAAGCCCGTCGCGGTCAAAGTCTGTCAAAATCACTTCGGTAAAGTTTTTATCTCCCCTCTGGAGTTTTTGTATTATATTTTCAGCTTTTATCAAGTGCTCATAAACGGCATCTCTTAAATATGAAAGATATAATCCTCCAAATATCCCATGCCAATACGCGCAGTTGCACTGTCCTTTAAATAATTCAATTTCCGCCTCTTTGATGAGGTTCTTCCTCTCCCCTGATCCATGCGACTTTTTTAAGGTCTGCATTTTGCCGCTCACCTGCAGCATTTTTTTATGCATATTGTTTGATTCGGGGTATTTGACAAAAAAGTTGCGGAAATATCCGCCGGACCATTCCATCATCTCCGAGTAGGAAGCGGACGGGAGGTAAATCCTTCCCTTTGCCGGATATTCGTCAAGATATTCTGAAAATGTCATCGGACAGATCCAATTGAGGTTTGCCTCAATAGCGCATAAAAGATTTTCTAAATAGCCGTCTTTATATACCCATTTATTGGTTCCAGGCCAAACGCCGAATTTTTCCCCGTCATCCGCAAGCACCGCCGCGCGGGCTGCATCTTCGCTGGCAATCGACTCAAGATATTTTATTGTTTCCTCAGGCATTTTAAAAGGGATCAAATAGCGCAGTTCTTTGCTGATGGGAAATACATTAATAGGAATACCCTGCTCTTCTGTCACATAATACCCATAAAGATCTTCTTTTTTTAGCCCGGCGGAAAGAAAATGAAAGTCATCAACAGTCACATATTCTATTCCTGCCTCATTTAATATTTTTGGCAGATGCGGCTCCCAAATCCTCTCAGTCAGCCAAAGCCCCCTTGGCAAAGTTTTAAAATAATTTTTTATAAAATTATTTTGCATTTGAATTTGGCCAAGCTTATCTGAGTCGGGAATAATTGGAATTATCGGCTCGTAGTATCCGCCGGTTAAAACTTCTACCTGGCCGCGCCGAATAAGTTTTGACAAAAGGTCGATAAATTCCGGATGTTTGCTTAAAAACCAGTCGTAAAGTATTCCGCTGTAATGCACCGCAAATTTAATTTTGGGATGCCTATCCATAGTTTCAATAAAGGGCAGATAACAATCCGCAAACGCTTCGTCAAAAATATGTTCAAAATTCCCGACCGGCTGATGGCAATGAATCCCAAAAAGAAAATTAATCTTTTTCATACGCTCCACTGCTCCATTTCAAAATTCGAAGTCGGCGAAACAAAAGAAATTACGCCTCCTCTTGGCCATCTTTCTAGTTCGTTTCCATCTTTTTCCACAAAAACGCAAAACTGCACTTCATCCCCCGGATCCACGCCCAAATCCACAAAGGGCACTGCCGCCTCAATTATTTTTTTAATGCCGAAGGAATCAAGTTTTTTAATCTCTTCCCATTTTTCTTTATCCACCATCTTTAGAAACATCAATTCGTATTTGCCTGCATTATACTGCAATTTGAATTTGCATTCATGCGGAGTGTATATGACAAAGCCAAAGCTAAAGCCCTTCATATTTTCATCATTTATTTTAAAATTGCAATCAAGCCGGATAAACAAATGCGTCCTGCTGAATCCGTAATAAAAGGAGCTAAGAACGGTTTCAATCTGGTGCATGGCTCCCTTTGCTTTTAAGATGTCAAAGTGGCCGGCTGAAAGCCATTCATAATAATTGGTCACTTCACCGTCCAGTGTAGGATTGATCAGATAAACAGGTTCGCGGGTCGGCTTAAATGTTTTAATCCTTTTTATCGGCCTATCCAATTGTCTTGGGGGTTCTTTCCCGATGAGCTGATAAACATTTTTTAAATGCTTTCTAAACAAAGCATCGAATACCTCGTCATTTTCAGAAGAATGGTCATCCCCATACCACCAGCACCAGTCAGACCCCTCGGCAATATAAAGTTCCTGCCATGCCAGCTGATTGTCTGACCCTTCAAGCATTGCCCTTGTTTTGGCAAGATACTCCCAAGCGATGTTATCTTCTTCATGCCCAATCCAGATACGGAAATTATTATTTATCCATGATGAGGCAAAAAGTTTGCCGATCCTTTCAGTCGGGGGATTTTCATTTAAAAAGTCTTTTGGCCTGACAGTTACAATGCCAGGATCGGATGAAACCATCTTGTAAAATTCCCTTAAAAATTCCTCGCCGCCGTCATGGTAATATTCCCAGGCGTTTTCACCGTCTAAAATTACAGGCACAATATACTTCTTGCCATCAGCGGGTAAATTGTTTCTAATGTCATGCAAATGCCTGATAAAATCGGCCGCCGCATCTTTTGCCCGCCACCTTTGGTACACAAAGCCAATCTGATCCGACAAAAAATGATTCCTGAAAATAATATTCACGCCATCTCCAACCGCGTACGGCTTATAAATTTCCGTTGAAACCCGCGGCAGGTTCAACGAAGACGCCAGCACGCTCTCATCGGTTGCGATCCATTTTATTCCAGCGCCAGAAACTAAAGGTAAAATTTGCTCAGATACGCTTCCTTCAGACGGCCACATGCCGCTCGGCTTTTCGCCAAAAAGTTTTTCGTGGTAGGCAACCGCGGATTCAATCTGCTGCTTCGCGTCTTCAGGATGCTGGAACCTAATTGACGGGAGTTGGATATGGGGCATTGCTTCTTTTGCCGCATTGGTATCGCAAATCAGAGGAAGAATTGGATGGTAAAAAGGAGAAGTTGTAAGCTCCACCTGGCCTCTCGCTAAAAGCTCCTTATGTTTTGGGACAATTTTAGAAAGGATTTCTTTTTGTTTTGAAAGTACTGCTTTTTTATCTTCTGCTGTAAACATCCCGCCTTTTTCTAGCAGTCCTTTGATGACAGGATCATTTTTCCGGTAATTAAATCCAAACCAGGCAAGATTAAACCAAACCTGGATATCCATAATTTCCTGCCAACTCAATCTGCGCGCAAGGCTCATAAGTTCAGATTCGGATGAAAAACGTCCCCGCTTTAAAAGCAAATCCTGGTAGCGTTTATAAGGTTTGATCATTACTTCCCAATTGACCATAAAGAAGTTTTTTAGAATATAGATTATTTCCTTTTCATGCAGTTCTTTTGGGTCTTTTTCCGAAAGTACCAGGCATTTGTCTTTCGCGTTATTGTTAACATAATCTTCTATCTGCAAAAGAAGTGATGGCACCAAATTAATTGTCAATTTCATATTGGGGAAATCATCAAGGATTGCCGCCATATCGTAATAATCTTTTGCCCCGTGGAGGCGCACCCAGGGAAGGATATATTCCCCGGAAACTAAATCTTTGTAAAAAGGCTGGTGCATATGCCAGATTAAAGCAAGATAAATGGGATTATTGTTCATTCGGAAGTA
Source organism: Candidatus Saganbacteria bacterium (assembly GCA_009772965.1). Classification (GTDB taxonomy): domain Bacteria; phylum Margulisbacteria; class WOR-1; order XYC2-FULL-46-14; family WPAF01; genus WPAF01. The sequence goes on along the minus strand of WPAF01000023.1, from coordinate 14,654 downwards.
ATTATACTATTTTTAAGGGAGAGTTCAAGAAAGAACCAGATTATGTGAAATTTCTTGGTTTTTGTGTGGATATTCTGGTGGAGGGGTTTATGAGTATGCCTACAACAAATTCTGTTTCTAAGCCAGTGGCGACACGACCAGTGCCTGCTTCTATTCCGTCTTCTAGCCCAGCTATCCAATCGAGTATAACTGTAGAGCAAGTTGAATCGCAATTAAATGCTAATGTTGATTATTCCTCATTTGATAAATTACCGCAGAAGGTTCAAGGTTTAATTAATCAATTGCTATCAGACACAAGTATTCCCATTTTTGAGGGCTGGTATAAGATATTATTAGCTGAAAAAGATAGAATATTTGCTTCTCCTGCAAATGGAACAAAAAAATCGCAAATTATAAGGTTAATTCAATTTCTAACTCTTTTAGCTTTTGGGGTAAAGCATGGTTTGGCTTCAAAAGAATTTATTAATAGTCTTTTTGCTGGCCTTTTTGATGCAAAAAAGAAAAATGAATCTAGTGATAAGCTAGAAGCTGTTTATAATAAATTAGTCAGATTTTTTAAATATCAAGCACAAATTGCTTCGAATTTTAAAAATTGTGCTTTTGATATGAATGTTGTTGATGATTCTTCAGGAACCATAGATAAATCTCAGAAATTTTATCCGGCCGAAGAAAAACATTTTTTTGCTTATTTAAAAAAAATAAAAATTGTGCCTTTCTCGAGTCTTTTCACTTCTCACTCTTCTTCAATCATTATTCTCCCTCCGCAGATTAATTTTTTACGCAATTGGATTGCTTTTAATTTACCAGAGAATAAGGTTATAGAAATACTTCCAGGTATGCTTAGAAACAACAATCTTGATAAATTATTAAAAAATGAAGATGGTTCGTTTAATGTAATTAAAACGATGATTGATGATCAAGCGGATAAAAATAAAATAGATGCTGTTCGTAAAATTATAGCTTCTCCTATATATGATCCAGTAGTTGCACGAATTGGGGAGTTGTTGGCAAAAATAAAAGATAGTAATAGTAAAGGTAAAGTCTATTTTTTCCAATTTGGAGCGGATAATAAAGGTTTATGGGATGCAGATTTTCAAAAAGCTTACGCTCGATTTTTGAAAGACCATGCGCCAGGATTAAAGCCTTATATTATTATGAAACAGCACTTAGAAAAATTATATGAGATCGCAAGAGCACAGGCGCAAAAAGAAGTAAATTCTGCAAAAACTTTTTTACAGCGATTTTCAAATACTTGGCAGCAAAAATATGTTGGTAATTTTACGAGATTTAGAGGGACTTATGATTTTGTTGATTGTTTAAAAAAATTACGAATTTGTGGTCAAGAGATTACAAATGTGCTTGGAAATCAACCTGTGGATAGTATTAATATAGAAAAACTTATTCAAGTGCTGTCTTTACTTAGGAAATTTGAAGCATTAAAAAGGCCATTTCTAGAATATAATTTTGCGCTTTTAGTGCCCAAAAAAGTACTATTAATCGTTTTAGATTATAATGGAACTCCTGTGGGAACAGTTAAAAAAACAACTGCTATAGAGAATAATTGGAATAAAATAAAACATTTATTTAATGAAAAGGAACAGGATGTCACTAAGCCGTATATTAGATTTTTAACTTTTAACCCAGAGATTGTAGAATCAGCAATCAACAGCCTTACCATTTCAAAGGGCTTAAAAAGTATTTTACAGCAAGCCTTAAAATTAAGAACACTTGGAAAATTTGAAGAAATAAAGCAGGCAATAGAAAGAGCCCCTATAAATATACAGGTAATAAATACTCCTAATAATATAGAACAATTTATGGGTTCTGTTCCAGATAGTTATCAGTCGCGATTGTACGAAAATAAAAATGCTAATTTGCTTGTGCAGGTGGTTGTTCAGCCAGATGGAAAAATGACTATTCTTTTGAAGAAAAAATGGAAAGGAGAAAGATTGCAAAGAATAGCTGCATGGAAATCTCCAGCGATTGGGAAAAATTGGCGATTACAAAATATTTTTAATGAAACATTTATGCAGGCGTTGAAAGTTCCTGTTGGACGGCTGCACGTTGTTTCTCCTAATCAAAATGAAAAAGTAGGGATAATACTAGATAATAAATTAGCTTGTAATGATTGTACTACCATATCCCTTCCTGCTTTTTATCAGCAACTAGCATTTTTACAGGACAATTTTCTTGGGCCTGTTATAACTACGTCTATTTTTAGAGGTTCTCAGCTTGATGCAGTTGTTACTCTTTCCCCTCGTAAAGCCCCTCCGAATTTTAGGCCTTATCTATATACTCTTGGGGGGGTGGTTTTGGCTGGAATAGGCGCAACTACTGTATTTGCTTCATTGGCTGTTATGAATCTGAGTGATCTGTTACGTACACAAGATTATGGGGAGAGGGTTGATCGTTATTGGAAGTACGATCTAAATCGCAATATTGCGATTGGATGTGGAATTGGAACCGGAGGAATTTTAGCGGGTTTGATAGTTCTTGGTCTTTTATCAACAAGAAAAGTTATTCAGCCACAACCGCAGATTGTTTATAGTGTTACTATTTTTAGGAAGTAGGAGGAGATGATTAAAATGAGTTCTGTGAATTTGGTTGCTAGTTATCCGATTCCAGCAAAGAATACTTTAACGATTGATGAGTTTGAAAAAGAGGTTAATAAATATTGTGTTTTTGTCGAACGATATTTGAAATCGCAAGCTTTTCTCTCTTTAAGTGCACAACAAAAAAAACAAGTATTAACGCGGCTCCTAAAAACTGCTGACCAGTTAAGGGGTAAAGTTTCTAATTGGAGAATGCTGTTTCCTTCAGGCCAATTTTTGGTTGCTAATGGAAAATTAATTCAAACAGTTACTGTGCTAAATAACTTAATAGAAAAAAATACTCCAAGTAGAAGATCTAGCCAATATTATGGAACGGTTTTTGTCCCGATTGGTGGTTGTACGCCATATTCGATTAGTTGTGAAGATACTATTTTATCTCCGCTCGTTAATTCTTCCGCAACATTAAAAGATGGAAAAGTATTATTCTCTGCACAATTGCCACAAATGCCTGAAACAGTAAAAAATATTAGAATCCGTCTAGAGATTTTTCAAAAAAAGGATGGAAAAGAAATAAAAGTAGCTGAAGCAGAAGGCCAAAGAAATCAAGAAATTAAAAATCTTACTGCAACTGGAAATATTTCTCTTACTCCTGGAATTAAAGCAACTTTTATTTTTAAGACTTATGCTGTAGATCCAAACTGCCCAAAGCCTGTACAAGGAAATCCGATTGAAGTTGTTTTGCAAATTCCCGGAGATACAACTCCTCCGGCACAAGTTTCTGAAGAAAAGGCCGAGGCAGTTACTGCTGATTTTACTAAAATGCGCGTTGCCTGGAAAAATCCTGCGGATGCGGACTTGAAAAGAATCATAGTTTTGCGCGGCAAGGTGGAAGATGTAGAAAAAATAAATGCTTTTGTCTTAACTCCGAAGATGCTGGAAACCATTGAAAAAAATGTTGGGGGAGTACAAATTGCAGAAGGGGTTTATGCGGCTTATGCCACGCCTTTAGCAGATAAAGAAACCCCGAGTGCTTCAAAAGAAGTTTTGGTTTCAGGCTTGCAGGCCGATACAGAATATGTTTTCCGGTTTTTTACCGTAGATGCTGCTGGGAATATTAATTCAGCATCAAAAGTTGTCACTGGCAAAACTGCAGTGGATGCAACTGTTTTTATTCCAAAACCTATAGAAAATCCCCAAATTACAAAAGTTACAGAAAATAGCGTGGATTTAAGCTGGAAAAACCCAGCAGATGATCCAAATTTTGGCAGTGTTCTTATCATAAGAGCCTTGCCAGAAAAAACAGAGGGGGATTTAAAATCTCTTCAATTTGAAAAGGGTAAGGTTTATGTTCAAGGCGATAAATTAAAAAATCAAAATGGCGAAGAAGTGGCAATTGTTGCTTATATTACAAAAGAACAAACAATAACAGATAAAGATTTAACCCCTAATACCCAGTATCATTATTTATTTAAATCCATGAGTAAATCAGATGGATCAAAACCAATTGTTTATAGCACTGAAGCGATCACTGCTTCTGGAACAACCTTGCCTGGAAAAGTTAAAATAACCAAAGTTGAAGAGCAGGATCGGGCTTTAACTGTTAGCTATGAATTTAACAAATATCCGGGTTTTCAAAAAATCCAGATTTATTACAGTGTTAACCCGATTACAGATGAAGATATCAAAAACAATGCTTCACATGTTAAACTGGCAAAAGAAATAACCGATGATTCTTCTCCCCAAAATATTAGTATTTCCAATTTACTGCCCGATACTAAATATTATATAGGAATTAGAACCGTAGCAACAAATCCTCAAGCACAAGAAACAGCTGGAGAAGTGGTTTTTGCTAGTGGGAAAACATTGGTAGAAAATCCGCCGAATAAAGTAAAAAATGTTAGAGCCGAAAATCCAAGTTATTATTCTCTTCAAATTAAATGGGACGAGCCAGCTCCGGACCAAAATCCAGCAAATAATGTTAATAGGATAGAAGTGCGATACAGCCTTGAATCAAATTTTGATTTTGATAAAGCCCAAAAAACAGCTTGTGATGGGGATCAAAATTTAAAATCCTGTATTGTTGGAGATAGCAGTTCAAACCCATTAAAACCCAATACTGCCTACCGTATTTTTATTGCTTCATATAATAAAAATGGGCGGGTTGTAGAAACTTTCACAACAAAAACTAAAGAATTAGAAACTATTTCAATCTCAAATTTTACATCAGCTGAAGATTCAATTACTTTGAACTGGAATATCCCAACTAATCCTGAAGCAAATCAAATTAGAATTTATTACAGCACCAGCAAGTTTAATAATATCCAAGGAATTTCGTATGTTGATGTTGATGCGAGCAAGCGTTCTTATACTCTTGCAAAACTTTCTTCAAATACAGAATATTGGTTCGCAACTGCAATCAATGATAGGTTTGGCAATATTGGAGAAGCTATAATTCATCCAACCTCCATAAGAACAAGTAAAGATACAACTGCGCCAGCCCAAGTTGCAGGAGCTGGTGCAGTTGCCAAAGGAAGATCCATTGAAATAAGTTGGGTAAATCCAAGTGATAGTGATTTTAATGGAGTATTAATTAGTGTTAAACCAAAAAATGGGGGACCAGAAGTTGCATCATATGTTTCAAAAAAGATTGGGGCAAATTGGGAAACAACTTGGATTGTTACTGCGGATAAACTTTTACCTAAAACAGAATATACAATAGAAATAAGATCACAAGATGATAAAACGCCTCCAAATATTAGTCAAGTTCAAAAAGACCCCATCAATGCAACAACTGAAGCTTTACCACTAGTATCAGGAGTTGTTGTTGTTTCAAAAGAAACTGGTTTTGATATTTCATGGGTTAATCCATCTGATTCTGATATTGATGGTACCGTAATTGTCATTAAAAAACTTGATGCAATTGGAAATCCCATTGGAAATCCAACGACATATCAAAAACAAAAGGGCGAGGCAATGCTTTCAATAGGTAATTTAGAGTCAAATACTAAGTATCGTATCGAAATTATGACTAAAGATAATCGAAGTCCAATAAATCTAAGCGATCCTTATCCACCAATCACTCAATCTACGGGAGAAGATAAGACTCCGCCGGACCCAGTTACTACTTTAAAAGTTCAACTTGATAGCACAAAAATAGGTGCTGATTTAACCTGGACAGAACCTGCCAGTAGGGATGCTGGTAAATATGTCATTGTTTATTCAACAAGTGATATTAGTACAACAAATTTAAATATTCCTTCAGGTTCAACATTCTTAGGCGGAGAAAAAATACAAAACGACAAAAATCTTGATATAACTGTTGCGAAAGTTGTTTCACATCCTACACTGCAAGCCAATATATCTAATTTACCTGAAGATAAAACGGTTTATTTTATGGTTATTCCAGTTGATCAAAGCGGCAACTATCAAATAAAGGGGAACAGTGTCCAGAGTATTAAAACAGAAGATATAACTCCTCCAGCGGCAGTTTCTTCATTTTCTGCTAAATCTTTGCCCAAAGGAAATGCTATTGAGCTTTCCTGGATCGGCAGTGTTAGCCCGGATTTAGCTTTAACTGGGACTTACGTTATTTTTGCTTCAAAAGATAAAACCCAGCTTCCAACACAAGCAGATTTGGCTAAAGGAACTGTCTATAAAGTTGGAGATTCGGTTACCGGAAAATCAGGAAAAGTAGTTTTTGTTGGAGATAAAACTGCTACTTCGTTTGAGCATAATGGATTGGGTGATGATGAAATCTGGAATTATGCAATTTTTGTCAAGGATACGGTGGGGAATTATTCGGTCGCTTCTACTTCAACGGCAAAAACCTATGGGGCGGCTACTTTGCAAAGTGTAGTTTTAGGCAAGGGAACTTTTAGTGGGATTTACTTAGATACTACAGGAAGGCTTACTTTAAAGTACTTTGAGCCGGTAGCAGACCCGAAGACTACTTGTTTATGGTCTATGGAACAAAATTCAATATTAAACAATGCTAATCCAATTTGTAATGGGAAAATTACAGGGAATGCAACTTATGTAGATGGTTTGCCTGGCAGCGGTAAAAAAGTTCTTTCTTTTGATGGAAATAATTTTATTAATATTCCACATAATTCCGCATTTGAACATGATAGTTTTTCTGTTTCTTATTTTGAATATCCAACTACTTTGGAGGGTCAGATGAGAATAGCTAAATTCTTTCCAGTTAATTATGGATGGCATAGTTATGCTGTGCCTCCAGTAATTCCTTCAGGCTTAATACTCTTTCGGTTCAATTTATGTACGGGAACACAAGATAATGTTTTGGATGGTAATCCTTCTCCGCTAAACAGCTGGGTGCATGTTGGATTATCCTATTCCGCTATAAATCAAACAATGCAGTTTTTTACTAATGGAAATTTAGTTGGAAAACGAAGTACTTCCAAATATTCTTCTGCTCAAAATTTAGGTATAATTAGTATAGGAAATTATTTTTACACAAGTGGAAGCGGTTATTTTGGTAGATTGGCAAATATTCATTTTGAGTCGCAAGCACGAAGTTCTTTTGATATTTATGGGAAAAATGGAAACTTTATAAGCGAGCCAATTGATTTAAAATCAGAAAACAATAATTTGGGTTCAGAGCCTAAACTCTCCTGGACTGCAACTGGAATTATTTCCGGCAAATCAAGTATAAAATTTCAAATTAGGACAGCTGACTCAGCATCTAACTTACAAAATGCAAAATGGGGAGGATTAGATGCTCAAGGTAATTATCTTGAGGGAGGATATTATACAAATAGTGGATCAATAATCAAACTTCCCCCTGGTGCTAAAAAAACTGTTATGGAAGTTAGAGCAATTTTTGAGGGCAATGGAGTAGAAAAACCAATTCTAGAAAAAGTTTGGATTGAAAATTTAAGAACATTAAATCCTTAGAAACCAACCAATATTGATCAGTGTACATCTTGGCGGTTTAGGCTAATATCAAACAACCCTATTCTGAAGCCGCCCTATGCCTTCAATCTCAACAACTATTTTGTCGCCCTTTTTTATGGAGCCGACACCAGGTGGAGTGCCGGTAATAATCACATCTTCCGGCAGAAGCGTCATAATGTTTGAAATAAAAGAAACTAAATATGCCGGTTTGAATATCATTTGGCTGGTATTGGATGATTGCTTAAGCTCATCATTAAGATAAAGTTTTATTGCAAGATTGTTTGGGTCAATGCCGGATACGATTTTTGGTCCAATCGGACAAAAAGTATCAAACGATTTTGCCCTGGTCCACTGCCCGTCTGCTTTTTGGATATCCCTCGCAGTCACATCGTTGGCGCAACAATATCCAAGAATATATTTTTGTGCATCAAGTTCAGAAACATTTTTGATTTTATCTTTAATTACAATCGCCAATTCAGCCTCATAATGAAGTTCATTGGCTTGCCCAATTGGATAGACAATGCTATCGCCGTCATAAATAATCGTTGTCGGCGGCTTTAAAAATATTATCGGATTTTTGGGCAAGTCCATTTTTAATTCTGCCGCATGGTCTTTGTAATTTAAACCAACACATATTATTTTTGAAGGATTAAGTTTCATGGTTTTATTATATCACGGCTTGGGCATGCTATAATTTAAAATGTCATGCAAATTAAAATTATCAAAGTCGGGGAATTGAGGACTAACTGCTATATTGTTTTTGACGAAAAAACAAACGAAGCAATTGTAATCGACCCTGGCGCTGATATTGAAAATATTTTAAATGAATTAAAAGGTCTTAAACCCGAGCAAATAGTATTAACCCATGGCCATTATGACCACGTAACCGACGCTTTTTTATTGAAAGATAAAGTAGACGCCCAGGTTTTGATTCATAAAGATGATGAAGCCATGATGCAAATAAGCACACAAAAAAAAGCGGATATACTCCTTAATGACGGAGATAAAGTTTTTTTAGGCGGCCTTGCCTTTTTAATTATTTCAACCCCGGGGCATTCGAGGGGAAGCATTTGCTTATATAGTAAAGAAGAAAATGTCTTATTTTCCGGGGATACTCTTTTTGCGGGAGATTATGGGAGAGTCGACCTTCCCCAAAGCTCTCCTGGAGCAATGATAGCTTCATTAAAAAAATTATTATCCCTGCCGCTTGAAACAAAAGTTTTTCCAGGCCACGGCAGGACTACCACTATTAGAGACGAGCAAAATCTGATAAAATAGGATTATCGAAAGGAGATTTTATGCCAAGAGAAAGAGAAAAAGAAATCGCGCGCAGGCGCCGCAAAAAAGCAAAAAAGCTTAAAAAAGCATTAGTACAAAAAAGACAAGATGAAAGTACTTCTAGCAGGATATAACCTAGACGCCGCGGTTATTGAAGATTTAAAACAAGGAAATATTAAAAAAGATAATATTACTCCGGAAGTGTTGTCTGCTTCCTATGCCCGCATCAGCCGCGACCCCCGCCCTATTGACGAATTAAGAGCCGACGCCAGGAGAGAAATCGAAAAAGCCCGCAAGTCCAACCAGAATATCATTTTTAAAATGGGGCACCATTCCGTTGCGGAGCACGCTGTTTTTAACTTTGATGTTATCGGCATATCCAGGCTGGCGCTTGAAGAGCTTGAAAAATTCCGTTTATGCTCATACACCGAAAAATCACAGCGCTACCAAAAACTTGAAGGAAGCTTTTATTTGCCTGAAGAAATCAAGAATAAAAATATATTCGAGCAAACAATCGACAAACAAAACAAGTTTTATGAGAAAATGAAGCAAAAAGGAATCGAATCCGAAGACGCGAGATACATTACCAGCCTTTCTACCTTGGGGCAGGTAGGAATCACGTTAAACGCCAGGAACCTTGAGCTTATGTTCAGGCGCTTTGCTTCAAGCCCCCTGGGGGAAATACAAACTCTTGGGCGAAAAATGTATGACCAAATAAAAGATATTGCCCCGTCAATTATCCTTTTTACCAGCGCCAATAAGCTGGATAGGGATACTTATAATGAAATAAAACAAAAAGCCAAAAAACAAAAAAACATAAAATCGCGGGAAGTTGAGCTGGTTGATTTCACAAAAAATGCCGACCTCAAAATTCTCGCGGCTCTTTTGCATACCACTTCAAACGCGTCTTACCTTAGTTGCCTTAAAACCGCAAAAACGCTTTCTAAAAATAACAAACTGGAGCTATTCAAAACCGCATTAAAAAATGTAGAGTTTTATGACGCCGTCCTAAGGGAGTTTGAATACGCCGACTTGCTTTTTGATTTAAATATTTCTGCAGCCTGCTTTGGCCAGCTAAAAAGGCACCGCATGGCAACTGTCACCTCGCAGTTGTATGATCCGGAATTGGGAATTACTACCCCTTCAACAGTTCTTGCCGCAGGATTAAAAAAAGATTTTGAGAATGTCGCGAAAGAAACTGAGCGCGCATTTTATACGCTTGCAAAAGAAAACCATTTGGCCGCATCTTATATTTTGACCAACGCCCACAGGAAAAGAGTGCTTTTTAAATGCAATGCCAGGGAGCTTTACCACCTTTCAAGGTTAAGGGAAGATAAGCACGCCCAATGGGACATCCAAAATATTTCAAGGATCATGAGTGAAAAAGCAAAAGGTAAAATGCCTCTTACTATGCTTACTATCGGAGGCAAAGATGCTTATCCTTGTATTTATGAAAAAGTTTTCGGCAAAAAGTTAAAGATTCTCCCCCAATACTAGCTTGATTTGACTTGATATTAATTTTTGAGCATGTCATAATTTCCACTATGGAAAAGCCTTTAATTATGGTAGTTGATGATGAAAAGAAATTTGCCGATTCGGTGGCGATTTTCCTGCAAAATAATGGTTTTAAAACTATTACCGCTTATTCAGCCAAGGAAGCATTGGCGGCGCTTGACAAAAACCGCAGCTTGATGGGACTTGGAGATATCAAAATTAAATGTATTGTTTTGGACATTAAGATGCCTGAGATGGACGGCTTGCAGTTTTTAAGAAAATTGCGTGAAGATTACAAAAGTGAAATAGGGGTCATTATTTTATCAGCTTATGGGGATGAGGAAAAATGGAGCAAAGCTACGGCAGGACTGGTAGTCGGATATCTTCGGAAACCTCTCAAGGAAGCAGCTCTCTTGGCCCATCTTAAAATGTATTCTATAAATAAAAATTTTGCAATTGAGCAAACCCGCCAGAAACTTTTTGGAGAAAGAATTTTAGAAGATGTGGAAAATATTAAATCTAAACACGAGAAGTTTAAGGAAGAATAGTAGACTTAACTGACGGAAGCTGAACCTTAAATGTGGATCCCACACCAACCTTGCTCTCAACTTCAATTTTCCCCAAATGTTCTCGAATAATACGAAAAACTATTGATAAGCCAAGTCCTCTTCCTTTGGTAATATGGGTGCTAAAGAAAGGCTCAAAAATCCTTTCAAAGTTTTCTTTGGGGATACCAACGCCATTATCATTCACTTCCGCATTAACCAAGGTTTCCCCATCTTCAACAGAAGAATAGGTTTTGATTCGAATGATCCCGGTCTCAGGGATAGCCTCTCGGGCATTTTTAATGAGATTAACAAAAACCAATCTTAGGTCTTCAGGGTCACCTTTTATTAATGGAAGATAATTAAATTCTTTTATTAATTCAACGCCAACAGGTTGATATAATTTTATTGATTCCTCAATGATATCATTAAGATTCAGATCAACTTCTTTTCTTTCTTTTGGTTTAGTTAGACGCAAGGTGGTTTCGACAATATCGGCAGCCCTGTCTATTTCCTGCAAAAGAGAGTGTTTCAGTTTTTTAAGGCCAGTTTTATCCGCAAGATCGTCTGGCAAATTATTTACTACTTCGAGGCGCATGATTCCTAATGGAGTTCTTATTTCATGATTATATTCTTGTATCAAATTTGCCATCGAGGCTATTTTTTCTGATCGGGCTAAAAGCCGCTCGGTATCGTAGAGTTTTTTATCGTAGAGTTTTTTCTGGTTTGCATCAAAATCTTTTTTGATATGTTCATATGGCAGGGTTCGATCAAAAACCGGAATGATCTGGTTTATTAAAGTCCTAAATAACGCGATATCTTTCATATCATAGGCATCGCCGGTGGCTTTGGAGCCAAGGATAAAAAATCCTACCAATTGACTGCTGGAGAGAAGCGGAAAAATAATCCGGCCTTTCCGGAAAGTCATATCATCAATCGATTTTCTTGCATCTTCTGGCAAATCGCTTATGCGAATAGTTTCATGTTTTTGATCAATGGCTAAGATTAAAGGATGAGAAGATTGCAAAGTCTGGCTTTGATCTGAATGATAAACGTATTGTTTTGTTGCTCCATCATTCTGAATTTGAAATAAATTAAGGATTTCAATTTCCAACTCTTCCGAAAACTGTCGTTTGAGCAGATTAAGAATTCCGTGGGTATCAAATATAGGTGCTAATTCCGCGGCAACATCAGCTAAAATCTTATCCGAATCATACCACCCTTTTATTAAAACCTTTTCCGCAGTATTCTGAAGGAATATTCTCAATAATTTAAAGGTTTCCCCGATAATAAGCACCATGACCAAAACCAGGAAAATTTGAATATACGGGATATATAGCAGTTTGAAATATTGCGGTACAAAAAACAAGCCAAACACCGATAATAACCAAAAAACCAACGCAACCATGGCATATGCCAGTGACCGGTTTACAATTATTACTATATCCATAAGGCGAAACTTTAAAATTGCAAATGAGTAGAAAGAAAGCAGAACAACGGTTGAGGCATTGCCAAGGACATTAAACTCGGAATGCCCCATAAGAGGTAGAATATAATTAAAAGCTATTCCGCAAAGCAGGGCAAAAACGGCGCCCCAGAATAAGATGGATAATTGGTATTTCATGAGAGAATCAGCTTTAAAAAATTTCCTGATTAGCAGAAAAATGCTGAAAATAACCGTAAACAAAAGAAAAAGTCCATTCAACGAATAAATTGCGCCAGGCTGAAAGAGAATCTCATTGTTGACAACCTCAACGCTTTTAACATAAAAATCAAAGGGCAGAGAAATCAACAGGACAGCAAGAATTGGAATAAAATAAAGCAATTCCAAAAACAACCCCGGTGAATTTTCATCCAAAAAATATTTGACAAAATAATAAAAGGTCAAAGGAATGAATAATCCAGCCAGCACCGTGATTCGCCCTGCCAGAAGATGATTGCTGGAATGGAAAATCAGATAAAAGCTTGCGGTCCAGGCAGCGATAGAAGCGGAAAACAAAAAATAAAATAAATTTCTTTTCTTGCGGGGATTAACGATAAACACAGCCAACCCCAAAAGAAAATCAAGCAATCCAATAATAATATACTGGCTATAACTCATTTGATTATTTCCTGGCCATCTAAATATATCACTTGCGGAGCCAGTTTTATTTTATCATTTTTTAGCAAACCTAAAATGATATTTATTACAATAGCTGAGGTTAAATTGGATGCTGGGATTATCTGAGGATCATATTGTTTGTTTTTGATTTCTTCAAATATTTCCTGCTGATGGTTATTTAAGTATGATGGGAGCGCAAGTCCGGAACTTTGAACAATACTTTTTAGTATGTTTTCCATGTTAGGCGATTGCCCTTGTATGATATCCGCAAACCTGGCGGAATCCCGAGTAAATACCAGCACAAGCGAACCAAAGCCAAGATTTACCGGCACAATGACGGGAATTTTCAAATCAAAAGCCAGATAATCAGTAATTTCAATATAATCAAATCCGTATTCAACGGTGTTAACGCAAAAGGAGGCTGACAAAGGTAAAGTTTTAAGCAATTCAAGATCAATTTTTTTGTTTTCCATCATTATTTTGACTCTTGGATTAACTCCTTTAAGATGCCAACAGTTTTCCCCATGAATTTTACAAAGTAATTTTTAGAGAATTGATCGAGGTTATCGGATAAGAAGTCATTATCATGATTAATATATTGAAGTTCATTAACATAAACTCGCTTGCGGAGACGGAAAATTTCGTGGAGTTCTTGTTGATTTTGGGCAACGCCAACTTCATATGGGATGATTAATTTTGAACTGGCTATAAGTTCAGGCATAATTTACTCCAAAGCAATTGTTGCATAATTGCACGATTATTACAATACACTGCTAACAAAGTGAAAATGAGGGGTTTTCAAAACTTTAATAACGCCGAGCTGGTCATTCTGAAAGTCCAAGCTGAAACAAATAGACAAAAAAGCCCAGGAACAATGAAGCTGCCGCATTAAAATAAGCGGTATACTTAAACATTAACTCCATATTTTAATCTTCCTGCAAAATACCCGGCAAATAAATTTAGTAAAAGCGGACGAATTAACTAGGACACCCATATCAGCGTTACACAAACATTTGATGTCGATTAAATCATCCGCGAAATAATAGATTTCAGCCGCAGGATTTTTCAATTTAATGCCTTATTGAGATCATGCAAAATAAATTGAGAGTCAAAAGGAACATCAAAAAATTGATGGCTTATGGCAGTTCCAAATTGCCTGGCGGCTTCAATTAATAGTAGGCCTGGGAGATGCTGAAGCGAATGATCAAAGAAAAACTCGTGCGACAAATCAAAAACGATTTTTGTCCTGAATATATTCTTTTCCCGACTCAAGATAATTGGATTGGCAATAACCACATTTTTAGCATTATTTTTATGAACAATTTCATTATCAATTTTTTTATCATTTATGGGATATTCTTGCGGAGAATATTCACTAATCTGGTGGCCTGATATTGACTGAACTTCATCAGAACTCTGGGTTATGGTCGGCATAACATCTTCTCCCCGGGCATTAAATTCCCTTTGGGGACATTATACACTATTTATAATGTTTTAAGCCATGCGGCCAAAATAAAATCCCGCCATGGTCGGAGGGACCACGACGGGATATAAACACTTCACCATTTTCCGGTTAAAGAAATCCTGTGTACATTCTCTCGGCTTAAAGATGGCTGGGAGGTGTACGCGTAATCTACTTTGGTATGCCCCGTTTCAAAACCCGCCCCAGCCGTTATGCCCTCACTATAGCCAACTCTGACTGATAGCCCCTCCTTGCTCCACTCATACCCCGCCGCAACCTCTGCCGCATACCCGTTTCTTAATATCTGG
>WPAF01000022.1 GCA_009772965.1 Candidatus Saganbacteria bacterium | reverse complement strand
AGATAATGACATCTTCTAGCGTTTCAGAAACATTTTCAGGGACATTTTGTGTTGGAAACGCCCCTTATTTCAGGGACATCTTGTGTTGGACAAGACTTGTGCTTGCAAACATAATAATAGATGATATAATCACCAATTAAAAGGGGGCAGTTAAATGAAAAAGATTGCAATATGTGTTTTGGTTTCTTTTGTATTTTCTCTTATTTTTTACGGGGTAAGTTTGGCTCAGGCGGGAGAGGCAAAAATATCAATAAAAGATTTATTCAGCATGGCAAACCGTAAATCATATCGTTTGGGGCTAAGGGGTGCTTTTATTTCGTCCTCTGATGATGTTAATTTAAATAAAGATTCAGTTATTGATTTGGGCTTGGAATTTGACGCGAAATTGAATGAAAATCTAGACGTAGGGCCGCGATTTGGTTTTGTTTCAAAAAAGCTTTTAACTAGCGCAACAAATGCCACGTATAACGCGATCAAGTTCGGGTTTGGCGGAAGAATGTATCTTATGTATTGGGGCGACTACGGAAGTACCCATGGATTTGTTAATGCTTATGTTTGCGCGGAGGGAGATTATTATATTGCAAGCAAGTCTGCAGAGATTGTTGTAACTTCGCCTGCAAGTTTTGCCGGCCTTGGCGCATATGGCGGAGCAGGAATAGAATTGGCATTTGGCCCGAATACTGGCGGATATGCTGAAGTAGGTTATCAAAGGACAAGCATAAAATCATCTGATAACCAAAAACTGCCGATAGACGGGATAGTTATTGCAACCGGAGCTCGGCTGGCTTTTTAATAGATCCATAAATTGAATAAATTAAGCGCCGGGCTGGTTTTTGTTGTCTTGCTTTCAGCTGTGCTGTATTTTTTCCAGCTTGGAGCTCCAACGCTGTGGGATCAAGACGAAGGACAGGTTTTGGCCTCATCTTTGGAAATGGTAAAATCCGGCGAATACTTAACCCCGCATCTTAATGGAGGGATATATTTCCACAAGCCGCCGCTTTATGCCTGGTTGACCGCGGTACTTTTTAAAGTTTTTGGTTTTTCGGAATTTATTGGCAGATTTTGGACGGCGGTATTTGGGGTTGCGGGCATTGCCCTTGTATATTATTTTGCAAGAGCTGTTTTTAATGAAAGGGCGGCATTCCTTTCTGCTTTAATGCTGGCCGTAAGCCCTTTGTATTTTGTGCTTTCAAAGATGGCTCTGGTAGATATATTTTTAACATTCTTTATAATGCTTTCAATGTATTTGTTTTATCTTGGCTATAAAAATCCCGGGCAAAAAAAATATTTCTTCCTAATGTATTTGAGCATGGCCTTGGGCACATTGGCAAAAGGCCCTCTGGGCTTGCTGATACCTGCCTTATCAATAGCTTTGTTTTTAATCATAGAAAAAAAAGCCGGCTTTATAAAAGAAATGGTTCCCCTAAAGGGGCTATTGTTTTTCATTTTGATTGCTTCGCCGTGGTTTATCGTTGAAGCTTTTAGGGAAGGGCTCTACTTCCTGCAAATGTTGTTCGGGCAATTTTTATTTTCAATATATTTTACCCCATTCCAGCAGCATCCTGGACCAATTTATTACTATATATTAGTTGCACTAGTTGGCTTTTTGCCGTGGAGCTCAATTTTTATTTTATCATTATTTAAAAAACCGCCGCCGCTGCTTTTAAGCGTATTTCTAGTCACGCTTTTAGTCTTTTCTCTCGCCTCAACAAAAGTTCCGGGTTATTTTCTCCCTGCTTTTCCTTTTATGGCAATGATTGCCGGTGGATACCTTGATAAAATATTTAATGGGGAAGATAAAATCGGGTTTTATTTCTGCCTGACATTTTCCTTGCTGGTATTGGTTGTCACATTCTTTTTGGTTTCAAACGCAGTAATTCCAGCGGAATTTTCCCAAGCATTGGTTTATCTCCAGACGATAATACTTTTAGCCGCTTCCGGTTTTTTTCTGGCTTTTCTTTTTTCTTTTATTAAGCCAAACCCCTCATGGAGCATTGGCGCGTGGGTGTTTTCATTAATCATTTTATATGTTGGTTTTATGGTTTGGCTGGTTCCATACGCGGAAAACTTTAAGTACTCAAAAGATTTAGCTTTTGCGGCAAAAGAAAAAGAGCATATTGCATTCTTTCGCACATGGCTTCCGCCGAGTTTTGTTTTTTATTTAAACCGGCAGCAATATCCAACTTTCTCCACTGAAATTAATGATGTGAATAAACTGCGTTCATTTTTAAGTAAAAGTAATTCAGCCTGTTTAATCCCTGAAAACGAAGAAAAAACTATTTCTTTCCCGCATAGGGTAATAAGCAAAAAAGGCGGCTTTACGATTATTGATACTCTCTAATGTTCGGCTTGTGGGAATAGATGGGAGCTAAAGTCAGAGGATTAGAGGTTTTTCCTTCTTTAATCAATTTTTCTCCAATGATAGCCACATTAAAACCTGAAGCATAATTATTATTGGCCGGTTGGATTTTGCTGTAAGGGTTTTGATTTATTATATTGCTAATTATTTCTTCTGTATTTCCGGTAAAGTATATTTTACCCTTAACCTTTGAAAAAACTTCGACTATTTTATCCAACTGGACAACTAAATCTTCGGTAATCCTTTCTATTTTGCGGTTATGGGATGAAAAAAGGGCAAAATTATAATCATTATGGCGGCCATCCTGTACCGCGGCGATAAGGCCGTCAACATCACGCAGGTTATAAGATAGGGCGTGTAAAGTAGAAACTCCCGCCAGCTTGATATTTAATGTTTGGGCAAGGGTTTTTGCGCAAGTTACGCCTCCCCGAAGGCCGCTATAGGATCCCGGCCCGATTGTTACTGCAATGCCGTCAATATTTGCTTTTGTTTGCTTTATTAATTTATCAATAAATAAAATAATATCTTCAGTCAGTGCTTCTCTTTCACTTAATTCCGCAAGAAGTTTTTCGTTTTCCTGGACGGCGACAGAAATTATTTTATCAGCGCTTGAAATTCCAATGGTAGCCATATTTTCCTCTTATTTTCCCCGGCATATTCGATTTTTATCCTTATACCGTTTTTTGGCAGGAGATTTTCCATTTTTTCCGCCCATTCGATTATAGTAACCCCATCCTTTAAAAAATATTCAGTTATCCCCAGTTCTTCAATCTGTGAAAGAGTCTCAAGGCGATAGAGGTCAATATGAAATAAATGATATGTCCCTTCATATTCATTAATCAAGCTGTAGGAAGGGGAAGTGACAAAATCTTTAACATTTAATCCTTTTGCGATTCCCTGTACAAAAGTGGTTTTTCCCGCGCCAAGCTCGCCGGTTAACAAAAGAATATCATTTGGTTTTAATATAAACCCGATTTTTTCTCCCAAATTGAGCGTTTCTTGGGGGCTTTTTAAGACGATGCTTTTCATAACGATGTTTAAGCGGCTTTACCAGCGCTCAAAGTCATCATATCCGCCGCCGCGCTTTATTTCTTTAAAGCCGGGCAGTTCGTCATCGTATTTTTCAACGGCTTCATTTTTTCTTTCTTCATATAAATCTTCAATGTTTTTTTCCAGAACCGGGTGCATTAAATTTGGGGCAATTTCTTTTAATGGCTTTAAAACAAAGAGCCTTTCATGCATTGAGGGGTGGGGGATTTGGATATCATCTTCGCTTATGACCTTGTTGCCATAAAGCAATATGTCTATATCAATTGTCCTGGGACCCCATTCAATTTCCCTTTCCCTGCCAAGCGCGGACTCAATTGTATGTATTTCTTCCAAAAGCTTATGCGGCGAAAGCTCGGTTTTTATCTGCAGTGCGGCATTAATAAAAGAAGGCTGGTCTTTTACCCCCTCTGCCTCGCTCTCTTGGTTAGAAGAACGCTTTATAACTTCAATTTCTTTTATTTTTCCAAGCAAAAATACCGCCTGCTCAATATACTCTTCACGATCCCCAACATTGCTTCCTAAACCAAGATAAACATTTTGTAGATTTTCTGAGGCTTTTCCCTTTTTCTTTTTTATTGGATTTGCCTTAGTTTTTTTTACACCTTTCTTTAAGGGCTTTTTTGAAGATTTTGACTTTTTCATATAACCGTCCTCCTAGCTATTGCATCGGCCATTTTAGCCGCGCGTTTCATGCATTTTATATCATGCACCCGTATTATATCTGCTCCATTTAAAATTGCAACAACAACCGTTGCTAAGGTGCCTTCAAGCCGATCCTCAACCGGCAAATCAAGCACTTCCCCGATTGTTGATTTTCTTGACGTCCCGATTAATATAGGCAGGCCAAAAACTTTTAATTCTTTCAACCTGGATAATATTTCAATGTTATGTTCCGCGGTTTTTGAAAAACCAAAGCCGGGATCAATAATTATATTATTTACTCCAGCATTTTCTGCGATTTTTATGCTTTTGTCAAGATAATCGATTATTTCCGCCATTAAATCGTGATATTCCGGCTTGTTTTGCATATTTTTAGGAGTTCCCTTCATATGCATTAAGACAACCGGTACTTTTGCTGCGGCTGCAATGTGAGCCATATTCTTGTCAAAACGAAGCGCTGAAATATCATTGATCATATCGGCGCCTTCGCTTATCGCGGCTTCGGCAACTTTTGCTTTTCTGGTATCAATTGATATAATTACCCTTCTTTTTTTTAGTTCTTTAATAATTGGCAGGATTCTTTTTATTTCAGCGGTTTCTGGGATATTTTCAGCTCCCGGCCTGGTTGATTCTCCGCCTACGTCAATTATATCGGCTCCCTCAGAAATCATTTTATCCGCTTGAGCCAAAGCAGTTTCAAAATTTAAAAACTTTCCGCCGTCAGAAAAAGAATCAGGAGTCGCATTTAATATCCCCATGATATAGGTTCGCTTGCCAAACCCCAGCTTTTTCTTTTTAAATTGGATGTTTAACGGCGGCTTAAAATATTTTTTTAGCGATGCGCTTATGTTTTTTGAGATTTCCGGCAGGTTGAATTGATGTATTAATAATTTTTGAGCCAGCGCGCCTAATTGCGCCAGGGTGCCCATAATCATGAGATCGCAATTTTTTTGGGAGAGATTTACCGCGCCTTTTGGAGCGGCGGCTTCTCCGCCTGCTGAGAGCATTTCTTGCTTGATGATATTGCAGGCGATAGGGGATAAACCGGTTATTTTTATTGTTTTAAAAACAGATTTTGGAGCCATTATTTCTATTCCGGCTGTGTCTGCTCCAATTAATTCCATTTCCTCTTTAGCTTGCTTGATGTTTTCGATTTCGAAAATTCTCATATTTTTGAGGAGGTAAGTTTTATGGCTTTTTTTGTCTTGCGGCCGATCTTAACCCTTTCATCAATCCTTAGCCCGACAACCCAGATTATCCTTCCGCCCCCCTCGCAAATGGGAATTAAATCCCTTTGCTCCTGGGGCACTTTTTGGTCGACAAAATAATCCTGTATTTTTTTTGCCCCGTTCATGCCAAGCGGATAAAAGCGGTCGCCGTCTTTTCTTGAGCGAATTGTGATTTTTTTCCCCACTTGTTCAAAGTCAAGATAAGCAGTATCCCTTGACTCCTCAAAGCCTTCGGGAGGGGCATCCAAAATAGAAGAGGATATTTTTAGCCCTGCTTCCTTGATGATTATCTCCCCCGGCACGGTTAAATTATACAGGTAAGCAACCTTTTCCAATTCTTTCGGCTTATCTTTTGAAATAATTAAAGAGTTTTTATTGCCTGAAACAAAAATGCTATCGGGCAGATGCAGTTCCCAGCGCTCAGTTTGGTCGATATTTTTTATGACATCATGGATATGCGAAAAAGTAAGCTCCGCTAAATTCCCCTTAACTTTTTCAACGGCCGTCCTGAGCAGGTGCCTTTCGATCGGCGGCTCCAGCCCCCTGAGCTTTTTTGCGTCAAGTTCAATAGAGTTTTCTTTTTTTGAAATTGTAACATCCTCTATCGCGCCCTTGGTTTTTGATTCCATATATAAATAATCCTCAGTAAGCAAAAGAACGGTTTGCAGTAATATTTCTTTTATATTTAAGTTGTAGATTTTTAGCTGGGGGATCAGTTTAAGCCTGACGCGGTTCCTTAAATATTTTGATTCATAGTTTGTATGGTCAATCCTGGGCACCAGCTTCAAAGAGGCGATATACTGGTCTATTTCTTTCCTCCAAATTTTAATAAGCGGGCGTACAATATTTCCCCTGACAGGAGGTATCCCCGTTAATCCTTTTAGCCCCGCGCCGCGGAGGAGCCTCATAAGAAAGGTTTCAACCGAATCATCAGCCGTATGCCCTAAGACAATTTTATTAGAATTAGTTTTTATAGCCGTTTCATCATAAAAAGCGTATCTTAACCTTCTGGCGGCGTCTTCGATGCTCAGCTTATTTTTAGCCGCATACGCGGCCACATCTTTTGAATCGGTAAGGCAGATTAGCCCCAATTTTTTCGCCTGATCCTCAACATACCTTTGGTCTATGTCGGATTCACCTTTTCTTAACATGTGGTTAAAATGGCCTATATAAATTGAAGAAAGCCCTAATTCCGCTTTTAGGTTATACAAAAGATAAAGCAGGGATATCGAATCGGCGCCGCCGGATACGCCCGCTAAAACAGTATCCCCGGGCTGGAGCATTTTATATTCTTTTATGGTTTGCAGCGCTTTTTTTTCTAGCATAAATTTTCTATCGGCAAATATGGTACTTTATATTTTTCGCCTTGCAGAGTCTTTAGCCCGATAAAAACGAAATAGCACCATATGGCTAATTTAATAAGATTAAAAAAGTGTTTTAGGAAAATAAAGGGAATAAACAGCCAGATTAAATTTTGGATAAAGCGCAAAAGTATAATAACAAACAGATACAATGACCAAAGGATGAGGGATTGGCCGGCAGAAAAAGCCAAAAACTTGTTTTTTCGCTTATCTGTCAATAATATATATAAGGCAGGGATAAAAAATATGTATCCCGCAGCCGCAAGTAATTTGTTTTCATTTGTCATATTTATAAATGCCGGGGGCCAGAATCGAACTGGCGGCCTAGGGCTTATGAGTCCCTCGCTCTAACCGACTGAGCTACCCCGGCTCAATTTTACTAATTTTAACACAAAAAATTATGCTTGCAAAGTTATAGGCATTGCTGATAAAATATGGTCATGAACCAGGAAGTTCGTATCGTTGTAGTTGATGATGAGCCGTCAGTCTTAGAATCTTTTAAAATGATCCTAAAGATAAAAGATTATGAGGTTGAAACTTTTCCTGATGGGCCGAGCGCTTTAACGGGTTTTACCAAGGGCAAGTACGATGTGGCTTTTTTGGACTACAAGCTTCCGGTTATGGATGGGTTAGAGCTTTTAAAAAAGCTAAAAGATGTTGACCCCGATTTAGAGGTTATAATTGTTACCGCTTATGCGACAGACGCGTCGCACGCTAACGCCATTACGCTGGGAGCCCTTGAGTATTTAAGAAAACCATTCCTTATGGAAGAGATTTATGAATTGGTTGACAGGGCTTTGAAACGCCGCCGGACTAAGGGGATAAAAAAAGATTTTTCCGCTCCGCCTCCTTCGGCTTCAATACATTAAGCTTTTATACAGTTATAATTTTTCAAAATGCGGTTAGTCCTGACGGCCGATTTCAATCATCTTCTCTATAGCTCTTTTTGCTCTTTTTGCGGTTTCTTCATTGACTATTATTTCTGTCTTTAAATCTTCAAGCGACCAAAGTATCTTTTCAAGAGTTGTTTTTTTCATATTGGGGCAAACAGCCAATTCACTTGCCGGGTAAAATATTTTATCGGGGTTTTCCTTTTTTAGCCGATAAATCATCCCGACTTCGGTGCCGATAATAAATTCTAAAGCTTTGGAGCTTTTTACAAAACTCATCATTCCTTCAGTGGAGAGCGCCTCATCCGCGGCTTTTACGGTTTCCGGCCGGCACTCTGGATGGACAAGCGAAATAGCTTTGGGGTGCAGTTTTTTTAATTTTAAAATATGTTCCGGGAGAATATTCATATGGATAGGGCAGTATCCTTCCCAAAAAATAAATTTCTTGCCTTTGGCATATGCTGCGGTGTTTAATCCAAGATACTTGTCTGGAATAAAAATAATTTCATCAGTATCTTTTATGGCTTCAACAACCTTTTGAGCATTCGCGGAGGTGCAGCAAATGTCTGATTTCGCTTTTACCTCCGCAGAGGTGTTGACGTAGCAAACGACTTTTGCCTTTTTATGTTTTGCTTTTAGTTCAATCAGTTTTTCTGCGGTTATCATGTTTGCCATGGGACAGCCGGAAGAGGCATCGGGCATAAGCACTTTTTTATTAGGGGATAAGATTTTGGCGGTTTCGGCCATAAAATGTACGCCGCAAAAAATTATAACGTCAGCAGTAGTTTTAGAAGCGGCAATTGAAAGCCCCAGCGAATCGCCTACATAATCCGCTATATCCTGCACATCACCGGCTTGGTAATTATGCGCAAGAATAACCGCGCTGCGCTGTTTTTTTAAAACGGCGATTCTTGAGAGAATCTCAGTCAACGTTAATTATAGAATTTTCGGAGCCAATATTATTTGGCTTGCGCGAAGCGCTTGGATCCGTCATCCATTGGCCGTCAACTATAAATTTGTATTCGTGTTCTCCCTTGTTTAACGGCGCCAAGGCAAACCATGTGTTTCCTTTGCCCTTTTTCATCATTACGGGATTATCCTGCCAATTTGTGAAATCTCCCGCCAAGAAAACTGTTTTATAATCCTTGTTTGATTTATAAGTGAACTTAACCATTTTATTTTCCATAGTAGTCCCTCCTTTTTATGCCGAAATTATAACAAGATATCCAAATAACTTCAACAGATTATTCCACCGCCTAAAACTTCTTCTCTATTATAAAAGACAACCGATTGGCCGGGTGTTACTGCTCGCTGAGGAGATTTAAAGATTATCTTTGCTTTATTTTTTGATTCTGGATATAAAACCGCTTCTGTTTCTTTTGAATTGTATCTTATCTTAGCGGAAAGATTTATTGGGTCGGTTGGAAATTTGCCTGAAATAAAAGAAACATTCTCGGCGGTTAATTCTGTTTTTAAAAGGTCTTTCTGGTCGCCGATTATTATGGAATTATTTTTATTATTTATTTCTACCACATATTTGGGCGTTCCTTTATGCGCCCCGATGCCTTTTCTTTGTCCAACTGTATAATGGATAATTCCGTTGTGTTCCCCAACAGCTTTGCCGGTTTTATCAATTATCAAACCGGGCTTTTCGATTTTCGGGAATTTCTCTTTAATAAAATTACTGTAGTTGTTGTCTTCAACAAAACATATTTCCTGGCTTTCTTTTTTTTCTGCCACAGGCAGTTTGAATATTAAAGCAAGTTTTCTGACGTCCTTCTTGGTTAAATCTCCCAAAGGGAATAGGGTGTGGGCTAAACTTTTCTGCGTCATTGTGTACAATACGTATGATTGGTCTTTAGTTTGGTCGAGGCCTTTGAGGAGTTTATTGGATATTATTCTCGCATAATGCCCTGTAGCAATAAAATCCGCCCCAAGTTCTTTTGCTTTTTTAAGAAGCAAGTCGAATTTTAAAAATTGGTTGCAGCGGATGCAGGGGTTGGGGGTGCGGCCGTTTTTGTATTCTTCAATAAAATTGTCTATTACAAGCTTGTTGAATTCTTTGCGGAAGTTTAAAACATAATGTTTGATTCCAAGTATATCTGCAACTCTTTTTGCGTCATTAACGGCAGACAACGAACAGCAGCCGCCAAAATCATTTTTTGGCTCCCAAATTTGCATAGTCGCGCCGATGACATTATATCCTTGTTCTTTTAGAAGCGCCGCGGCAACAGAGGAATCAACTCCTCCAGACATGGCGACGAGGACATTTTTATGGGAATCAATGATCAGGGGTTTGAACAATAGCAATTATATTTCTTTGCCCATTTCTTCTAATGCTTTTTTGCTTAGGGCTTTTACATTGGGGAGTCGTTTTTTAATTGTTTCCCACACAACCTCAATCTTCACCCCAAAATATTCATGGATAAGTTTATCCCTCATTCCAGCCATTTCCTTCCATGGGATTTTTGGATATTCCTGCCTAATTTCTTCAGGAACATTTTTTGCCGCTTCGCCAATAATTTCAAAATTTCTGATCACAGAATCTATGGTTTTCTCATCCCTAGAAAATTCGTCAAAAGTTAATCCGTTAATATATTTTTCTATCTTTTCAATGGCGCCAATAATATCGTCAAGATAAACCCTATAATCTCTTTTCATACCAAGGCGGCCTCCCGCAGGATGCCTTCCTTTATCCGTGGTTTTAAGGTGTCTTTCATCACTAGGTCAACTTTTCTCCCTAATATTTTACTTAAAGATTCTTCCAGGTCGCAAAATTCAAACAAATCAATTATTCCATGAAATTCCACCAAAAGGTCAATATCACTTTCTTTATTTTGTTCGCCTCTTTGGTAAGAGCCAAAAACGCTGATGGATTTAACTTTAAATTTATCTTTTAAAAATGATTTATGCTTGGCAATATTTTTTTTAATTTCTTCTAAACCCATTAATAACTCCTGCCTTTTTAAATAACATTATAGCACCTTTTTTAATGTTCGTGTTTTTCAAGGGGTTCTTCATGAGGTTTGAAGCCGGGAAGGCCTGTGCCTGTTGTTTTTTTTAAATAGTCATCAATCGCGGATTTAACCGCTTCCTCAGCCAGGACAGAGCAGTGCATTTTAACCGCAGGCAATCCGCCCAGCGCTTCTGCCACTGCTTTATTAGTTAATGCCAGCGCGTCGTTCAAGGATTTCCCTTTTATCATTTCTGTTGCCATTGATGAGGTTGAGATTGCGGCTCCACAGCCAAAGGTTTGGAATTTTATATCAGTGATGACATTATCTTTTACGTTAATATACATCTTCATGATATCTCCGCAAACAGGGTTTCCAACCTGTCCGATGCCGTCAGGGTTTTCAATTACCCCGACATTTCTGGGATGCATAAAATGATCCATTACTTTTTCACTATAGGGGCCTGCCATGGTTCCTCCTATTTAAGAGGAGACATTGCGCGGAGTTTTTTTACAATCGGCGGCAACGTTTCCAATAAATATATTATATCATCATCAGTTGTGTATTTGCCCAGCGTCAGGCGAAGGCTGCCGTGGGCAACCTCGTGGGCAAGCCCAATAGCCATCAGCACATGCGAGGGGTCAAGCGAGCCGGATGTACAGGCCGATCCGGATGAAGCGGCTATTCCCATCAGATCTAAATTAATTAAAATTGATTCCCCCTCAATGTGCTTGATTGAGATGTTTACATTATTAGGCAGGCGCAAAGTAGGATGCCCATTTAATACTATTTCAGGTATTTGGTCAAACAATCCTTTTATAAGCTTATCCCTTAATATTGTCTCCTTTTCAATGGCCATGTCGTTTTGCGCCAGCTCACAAGCTTTTCCCATGCCCACAATCCCTGGAACATTTTCAGTGGAAGCCCTTCGGTTTTTTTCCTGCGCGCCTCCGTGAAGAAATGAAACCATCCTTGTTCCCTTTTTAATATAAAGGGCTCCAATGCCTTTTGGACCATAAAACTTATGGGCTGAAAAAGAAATAAGGTCGGCATTGAGCTTATTTATTGGGATATGTCCGGCTGTTTGCACCGCGTCGGTATGAAAATAGACGCCTTTTTCTTTCGCGATTCCTGCAATTTCGGCAATTGGCTCAATGGTTCCAATCTCGTTATTAGCATGCATGATTGAAATTAAGATAGTTTTGTCGGTTATAGTTTTTTTTACATCTTCCGGATCAACCAGGCCGAATTTATCAACCGGAATATGAGTTATTGTAAAGCCCCTTTTTGCCAGGAATTCACAGCATTCTGAAACGGCATGATGTTCGATTTTTGAGGTGATGATGTGTTTGCCTTTTTTTTCGTTAGCAAAAGCTATTCCCTCAATTGCAAAATTATCGGATTCCGTGCCGCCGGAGGTAAATACTATTTCATCAGCAGACGCTCCGATTAACTTTGCTGTTTTTTCCCTGGCAGTTTCAATTGCCGCTTTTGCCTCCTGGCCAAACTGGTGGATGGATGAGGGATTGCCGAACTTTAGGAAAAAATATGGCTGCATTTCAGCCAACACGTCTGGATGGGTTGGGGTGGTAGCTGCGTAGTCCAAATATACTCTTTTCATGATATAATTTTATCATAATTATGCATGATTCTCACAGTGAAAATAAATTTGCTTCCCCCATCAATAAAAAACTGGTTTTAGTCGGCAACCCCAATGTCGGAAAAAGCGTTGTTTTTTCAAACCTTACCGGCCAATATGCGACCGTTTCAAATTATCCCGGGACAACGGTTGAAGTATTTAGCGGAACGGCAAATATTAAAGGAGAGAGAATTACAGTAATTGATACTCCAGGGGTAAACTCGCTTATTCCTCAATCAGAGGACGAGAAAGTAACCAGGGATATTTTATTAGAAGAAAACATGCTAATAGTTCAAGTCGCGGACGCAAAAAATCTAAAGCGCACAATACTTTTAACTTTGCAGTTAATTGAACTAGATAAGCCAGTGGTTCTAGTTTTAAATATGATGGATGAATTAAAGCAAAGAAGGATTGAAATTGACACGCTGAAATTGTTTAAATTGCTGGGAATTCCTGTGGTTGAGGCAATAGCTATTGAAGGAAAAGGGATACCAGAGATAAAAGAAAAAATAGATTTCAATCAGCCTTCCCAATTAAAAGTTAACTATGGAGAAAAAATAGAGGAGGCCTTGGCGGGGTTTGAACAAAAGCTTGATATTTCAAGGGGAATCTGTTTGATGTTTCTTGCTTTTGATAAAGGCATTGAAGAGTATATTACCGCAAAATGCGGGGAGAATATTTTAGTGGAGGCAAAAAAAATTAGGGAAGAGGTTCAAGCTTTATTCTCCCGCGACTTGGGTAATGTTATTAATGAGATTAGGAACAAAAAAGCAAAAGAAATTGCCGACCAGGCAATTAAATTTAGGCCAAAAACAATTAGGTTTGCCCAAGTGCTCGGCGACTTTATGCTCAAGCCGGTATTTGGTTCAATATTTTTATTGCTGGTAATATTTTTAATGTATAAATTTGTCGGGGAATTTGCCGCACAAACAGGAGTGGCCTTTTTTGAGGAAAAAATATTCGGCAAATTTATTAACCCTTTTATAATAACTGTTGTTAAGCTTATCTTTCCTGCAAAAATATTTCAGGAAATATTTATTGGAGAATATGGGATTGTTACTATGGCTTTAACTTATGCGTTTGCAATAGTTTTGCCGATAATTTCCGCCTTCTTTTTATTTTTCAGTCTGCTTGAAGATTCCGGGTATTTGCCAAGGCTGGCGATACTTCTGAACCGAAGCTTTAGGATAATCGGGTTGTCTGGCAAGGCGGTGATTCCCATGGTTTTAGGGCTCGGCTGTGATACTATGGCTACCATAACTACCAGAACGCTTGAAACCCGCAAAGAAAGAATAATTTCAACCTTGCTTTTAGCGCTGGCTATTCCTTGCTCAGCACAGCTGGGAGTGATATTGGGCATGATTTCCGGATTATCAAGCGCCGCTTTATTTATTTGGATTGGAGTTGTTTCTTTGGTTATGCTTGTTGTAGGATTCTTAGCGGCAAAAATAATACAGGGAAACCCCGCAGACTTTATTCTGGAAATACCTCCCTTGAGAATTCCAAAAATATCCAACATTTTAATTAAAACCATTGCCCGGCTGGAATGGTATATAAAGGAAGCAGTACCCCTGTTTATTTTAGGGACGCTTATCCTATTTGTATTAAATAAGCTTCAAGTTTTGATGCTGATAGAAAAAATTACTAATCCTTTAGTTGTGGGCTTTTTGGGCTTGCCGCCAAAAGCGACAGAAGCGTTTCTTATTGGCTTTTTAAGGAGAGATTATGGAGCGGCCGGCCTTTTTGCGCTTTCTAAAAAAGGAATGCTAACCCCTAACCAAATAATTGTAAGTTTGGTGACTATTACGCTGTTTGTTCCCTGCATTGCCCAATTTATGGTAATGATAAAAGAAAGAGGGGTAAAAACTGCGATTGCCATTACAGCGTTTGTTTTTCCCTTTGCCTTTTTTGTTGGCGGTGTTTTGAACTTTGTGCTTAATTATTTTAGGATAAAATTATGAAATGCGCTTTATGCGGGAAAGAATTTAAAAAAGAAGAAGCTGCCTGCAGTAATTGCCCCTTCCATGGCCAATGCGAGCTTATTAGATGCCCGAATTGCGGCTATGAGTTTGTCAATGAGTCTAGGATAGTTAATTTCTTTTTAAGATTATTTAAAAAAAGGAGGAAAAATAAATGCCCTCAAGAGAAATAGATGAAATACTTGAAATTATTTGGATGAAGAAAGAACTTGGCCAGACGGATTTATGTGCAGTTGAAAATGAAATAAAAAACGAAAATCTTGAAAATTTAGTTGGCCAGGCGGAAAAAGAAGGCTGGATAAATATTCAAAACGGTAATGTGTATTTTACCGCAACGGGAGAAAAAGCCGTTAAAGGATTGATAAGGCGGCATAGACTGGCGGAAAGATTATTGGTTGATGTTTTTGAGACCCAGAATGATAAAGTTGAAGAGCCTGCCTGTCAGTTTGAACATATGGTGTCAGAGGAAGTAACCGACGCGATTTGCACAATTTTGGGGCATCCTAAGGTTTGTCCTCATGGATTGCCTATTCCTGAAGGGAAATGCTGTTTATCCGCAAATAAAACTATCGAAACTTTAATTGTATCGCTTGATAAAGCGGAAATTGGCGAGTGGGTAACAATTGCATATGTTGTATCTAAAAAGCATGAAAGGATGCATAAGCTAATGTCTTTTGGCATAGCTCCCGGGGTTAAAATTAAAGTGCATCAAAAATACCCTGCTTTTGTGGTTCAGGTTGAAGAAATGCAGATTGCTTTTGAAGAAGATATTGTAAAAGAAATATTTGTCCGGAGAAAATAAATGTCTGAAGCCACTCCCATGATAAAACAATACCTCTCAATCAAGCAAAACCATCTTGACGCGATTTTGTTTTTCCGCCTTGGGGATTTTTATGAGATGTTTTATGATGACGCCGAAGTTGCTTCCCGCGAGCTTGATTTAGTCCTTACCGGGCGGGGAGTAGAAGAAAATCGCATGCCCATGTGCGGAATCCCATACCATGCCGCCAATAATTATATTTCAAAGCTGATAGGCAAAGGATATAAAGTTGCAATTTGTGAACAAGTTGAAGATCCAAAAACGGCAAAAGGGGTAGTGAAAAGGGAAGTAATTAAAATCTTTACTCCGGGGACGGTAATTGAAGCGTCTTACCTTTCCGAAAAAACTAATAATTATCTTTTAGCCGTCACTAAAGAAAAAGATAAATACGGCTTGGCGTATGCGGACGCATCAACTGGCGAGTTTAAAACGGCGGAAATATTAAACCTGGAAAAACTGATGGAAGAAATAAGCCGGATTAACCCATCTGAAATATTGGTTTCAGATATTGCTGACATAAAAACATCACTTCCCAAAACAATATTTAAAGACATCTACGATACGGAAGCCGCGGAAGAAAAGCTAAAAAGTTTTTTTAAAGTCCAGTCATTGGATTCTTTTGGGCTTGATGAGGCCAAAGCGGGGTGGGGTGCCGCCGCCGCCATAATTGATTATTTGATTGAAACCCAAAAAACATCATTGGGACACATTAATTATATACAGCCTTACCATAGCGGCGAATTTATGTTTATTGATTCCCAAACCAGAAAAAATCTTGAGCTTGTCCAAACCGCAAAAGATAAATCTTTTAAAGGCAGCTTATTATGGGCGCTTGATAAAACCAAAACTTCTATGGGGGCGAGAATTTTAAGGCAATGGGTACTCCAGCCGCTGCTTAATAGGGAAAAAATTGAAATGAGATTAGACGCGGTGCAGGAGCTATACGATTTTATAATGATCAGGGAAGAGCTTTCAAAATGCCTTAAAAGCATTTCAGACATTGAAAGAGTTATCGCCAGGATTGCATCCCAATCCGCCAATGCCCGCGATTTAATTGCCCTTAAAGAATCTTTGAGCAAATTACCAGCGCTAAAGAATATTTTATCAAATTCAAAAAGCACACTGCTAAAAGCGATTCAGGAAGAACCTGAATTTTTA
Source organism: Candidatus Saganbacteria bacterium (assembly GCA_009772965.1). Taxonomy (GTDB): domain Bacteria; phylum Margulisbacteria; class WOR-1; order XYC2-FULL-46-14; family WPAF01; genus WPAF01. Next base: position 4,076 of record WPAF01000022.1, on the reverse strand, counting down.
AATATGATCAATTTGATAAGTAGCGCAATAGCCGAGGATCCTCCGCTAGCTTTAAAAGAAGGCGGGATAATCAAGGATGGCTTTAACCAGGAGTTGAATGAAATAAAAAAAGCCGCGCGCGAAGGCAAGGAATGGATTAAAAATTTAGAAAATGAGGAAAGAAAAAAGACCGGGATTAAATCCTTGAAAGTCGGGTTTACCAGGGTTTTTGGCTATTATATAGAAGTGACAAAATCTAACCTCGACCAAGTGCCGGAAAATTATATTAGAAAACAGACGCTTATTAATTGCGAGCGATATATCACTCCAGAGCTTAAAGAAAAAGAATCTCTAATATTAAACGCGGATGAAAGAATGAAAGAAATGGAATATAAAGTATTTTGCGATGTGAGGCAGGAAATTGCTTTTTATACAAGGGAACTCCAAAAATCAGCCGCGGTTATTGCCCAAATTGATGTTTTATTATCATTGGCTGAAACGGCAGTTTTTAATAATTATAATCGCCCGCAAATTACAGAAAACAGTAATCTTTTAATTGTTGACGGCAGGCATCCGGTGGTTGAAAAAATGCAGGGCGAGCAAAAATTTGTGCCGAATGATATAGATATGGATCAAAATGAAAGCCGTTTCCTTCTGATAACAGGCCCAAATATGGCCGGCAAATCTACTTATATGCGGCAAACCGCGTTGATTTGCCTTATGGCCCAAATAGGGTCTTTTGTTCCTGCTAAGGAGTCAAGGCTGTCATTAATTGATAGAATATTCACGCGCATCGGCGCGATGGATGATATTTTTTCCGGGCAATCCACTTTTATGCTTGAAATGACTGAAACCGCGAATATTTTAAATAATGCCACATCGAATAGTTTAATTATCCTTGATGAAATTGGCAGGGGCACCGCTACTTTTGATGGTATGGCAATAGCAGCATCCACCGCTGAATATATCCATAAAAATATTAAGGCAAAAACGCTTTTTGCGACCCATTACCATGAAATAACCCAGCTGGCGGATAAGCATCCCGGCATGAAAAATTTGAATGTTTTGGCAAAAGAAGAAAATGATAAAATAATATTTCTGCATAAAATTGTAGATGGAACCGCAGACAGGTCTTATGGTATCCAGGTGGCGAAACTAGCGGGCTTGCCTAAAGAAGTTGTAAGCCGGGCAAAAGAGATTTATAATACCTTGGAAATGGTAGAAAATGATCTGGGCAGGATAAAAACAAAAAAAGAACGGCCGGACCAGATCAATTTATTTTAAGGAGGGAATTTATGGCAGAAGAAAAAAAGGAAGAGTTTAAAGTATCAGGACAGGATGTAGTTGAAAAGGTGAAAAGCTTAATTCACGAGGGCAGCGTCCGGAAAATTATTATCAAGCAGGACGGCAAGGTAGTAATAGAAATACCGATGACCCTTGCCGCGATTGGGACTGTTTTAGCTCCTGTTTTGGCTGCGGTTGGAGCCTTTGCGGCTTTGGCTACGAATTGTTCAATTGAAGTGGAAAGAAAAGAATAACAGTTTTATCTCATGAAGCTTTTTTCAAATTCCAGATGAGTAATCCTGATCATTGTGGGGCGGCCGTGCGGGCAGGTGAGGGGATTTTTAGTTGAGTATAAATCTTTAATCAGCTGGTTTATTTCCTCGTCTGTCAATTTATCTCCCGCCCGGACGGCGGAATGGCAGGCAATTGATTTTTTTAAATTGTCCTTTTTTTGTTCGATAGCGGTGGATTCCCCGATTTCCAGCAATTCGGCTATGGCATCAATAATGATTTGTGCGACGTTTATTTTGGGCGGCAGTTGGGGGGTTGCCCGCAAAATAAAAGTATTTCCTCCAAACTCTTCAAGCTCAAAGCCCAATTCCAAAAAATATTTAAGGTTGTTTTTTAAAACGGTAGATTCTTTGATCCCCAGCTCAATATTTGCCGGCACTAAAAGCGGCTGTGAAACAGGGTTGCCGCCTAAAAGCTTGTCATAAATAATTCTTTCATGCGCGGCATGCTGGTCAATTACAACCATATCGATGCCGTCGGTCGCGATGATATATGTTTCTTTAAGCTGGTAAAGAGGGATCAGCGGCTGGACGGATGAAATATCCAATTCTATTTTTGTTTGGGGTAGTTGAAAGTTATCATTCGGGAAAAGGATATCTGCCATTGCCGGCTCCCATTTTTCCCCAAAGTTTTGTCCCGCTTGATACGGGCTTTCAGCGGGTTTGTCAAAAAGATTATTGAGCCCTGAAGCTGCTGTTTTTTTAATGGCATCCATGATATCTTTGGTGTTTTGGAACTTAACTTCACGTTTGGCGGGATGGACATTGATATCAATAAGTTTTGGATCGATATCGATAAATATAATCCCGATAGGATACCGCATGCCGGGGATTAAGTTGCGATAAGCTTCTTCAAGCGCGCGATTTAAAAGGAAGTTATGGATATACCTGTTGTTAACAAAAAATATCTCATAAGACTTATCTATCCTGCTTGTGCTGGGGGGGCTTATAAAGCCGCTTATTTTTCCGAATCCAAATTCCTGGCTGACGCTTATTAATCCCTTAACAAAATCAACCCCATAAGCAGAAGCTAAAGCATCTTTTAAACTGCCTGACCCGGGGGATCTTAAAGCAATATTGCCATCTGAGATTAATTCAAAAGAAATGTTTGGATAGCTAAGCGAGTATTTCAAGACATAATCCGTGATGTGGTTAATCTCGGTTGTATCAGATTTTAAAAACTTTTTGCGGGCGGGAGTGTTGAAAAATAAATCCTTGATTGAAACAGTTGTCCCGTTTGGCGCGCCGCATTCCCCAATGCTTAATATTTTTCCCCCTTCAATTGATAAAACATTCCCTGCCAGCGCGTCCTTTTTTTTGCTTATCATTTCAAATTTTGATACGCTGGCAATTGAAGGAAGGGCCTCCCCCCTGAAACCTAATGTATGGATATTAAAGAGATCGTCAAAATCTTGTATTTTTGAGGTTGAATGCCGCTCTACTGCCATTGAAAGTTCTTCTTTTGCCATTCCCAGCCCGTTATCTGAGACAAGGATTAGTTTGGTTCCTGCTTTTTGGATCTCAACTTTTATTTTGGATGCTCCGGCGTCAATTGAATTTTCAATTAATTCTTTTACAACCGATGCCGGCCGCTCAATTACTTCTCCAGCGGCGATTTTATTTATCAATTCCTCAGGGAGTAGTTTTATCATGTATTTAAAACTTCATTTAGGGAGCCGATCCTATAACCTTTAAGATCAATTGTTGTGAAAATATATCCCAGGGCTTCAAAATATTTGTTAATTTTATCCATATATTCTTTTTGCAGAACCTTTGGGATATCTTCTTTTAAAAGCTCAATCCTGGCAAGCTTTCCATGATGCCTGACCCGCAATTGTTTAAATCCCAAATCCCTTAAAAATATTTCTGCTTTATCAATTTTATCCAGTGTTTCAATCTCGATCTCTGTGCCGTAAGGGATTCTTGAGGCAAGGCAGGCATAGCTTGGCTTGTCCCAGGTTGGAAGCCCCAAATCTTTTGAAAGTTTTCTTATTTCTGATTTGGTTAATCCCGCCTCCTGCAAGGGGCTTTTTATGCCAAGCTCGGATTTTGCTTTTGTTCCCGGCCGGTAATCTTTTACGTCATCCGCGTTTGAGCCGTCAATGACATAAGCAATATTATTTTCTTTTGCAATATCCTTTAATTTTGAAAACAATTCCAGCTTGCAGTAATAACACCTGTCTTTCGGGTTGGACTTAAAACGGCGATCGTTTATTTCCTGGGTTTCAATAACCATAAAATTGGCGGATAAATTACGGCAGAGCTTTTCGGCTGAATCCTTTTCTGATTTTGGATAAGTTTCAGAAGATGCGATAACTGCTAAAACATTTTCCGCCCCCAGTACGTCAATTGAGGTTTTTAGCAGGAAAGTACTGTCCACGCCGCCTGAATAAGCAACCAGCACTTTTTTAAAATCTTTTAAGATGTTTTTAAGTATTTCAGCCTTTGTCATTTAAGCAGCCAAAGCAAAAATGGGATATATAGTACAGATAGAAGCGTGCAAACAGCTATTGAAGATGAAAT
>WPAF01000050.1 GCA_009772965.1 Candidatus Saganbacteria bacterium | reverse complement strand
GCTTGGAGTAGAGGTTCAATATGTGTAACTCGCTAGGGTTAGATTCTTAGATGTCTCAACGAATCACCCTAAAGTTAGGTTTTTAGATGGCTTGACAGGACGGAACCTTTGCAAACGCCGTAATAAACTTCAAAACTTGCGGAAGTTATCTTTTGAGCCAACCGCTCAATTTTATTTTTGGTAAATAATCCCTTGCTGATTTTTTCCTGCGGATTTTGCGCCCCTATTTTTTTAAGATATAAAAACAATTCATGTAAATTGCCGTATTTCTTAAAAATAATTTGTTTTGTAATGCAAACATCATTGAAATATTTCGCCAGATAATCGCTAAGCTCGATATCCGACGGAAAATTATTTACGGCAAACCCTGCAGATTTAAGCTCTTTTAAAGTACCACTGCCAAAAGTCGCAAAATGAAATTGCCCATGAGAAGTTATAACACGAGCCGCTTCATCAATGGCTTTTTTATAATCCATCCACTGGAGGGCGGCGTTTGAAACAATTAAATCAAAAACATTATCGGCAAACGGCATTTGCTCTCCGTCCCCATTTAAAAATATTATCCTGGGGTTAATGTGTTTTAAACTCGCGTATTTCACCATTCCAGGCGCGATATCCATTCCGACAATCTCAGCTTCAGGAAATTTTTCTATCATCCATTTAGCCAGAAGCCCCGTACCGCTTCCGATATCCAAAACATTTTTAAATTTACCGGAAATGCCGTTCAGTAAATTCAGCATCATCTCTTTTTGGATGTCAGCATACTCATCATATGACTTTGCGCTTTTTGAAAAGCTTTGTTTAATTTTTTCTTTGTCCACTAATAAATCCTTTAAGACAACTATTAAACCTATCCGTATTCTCTAAAAATGGGACATGGGCAATCTCGTCAAACATTTCAATTTTTGAGTTTTTAATTATTTTATTCATATACTTTGCCGATTCCGGCTTGCATATTTTATCTTCACTTCCATGAATAATAAGCGTCGGCGCTTCAATCTGAGCCGATAAATCCCTGATGTCAGCATTTTTAAGCTCCTCGAGCTGGGAAAATGTTTTCTCCATATTTGGCATGGGAAGATTTTTGACAATCGGATGGATTTCTCCCCCATTAAACATCAAGCTGTAAAAATACTGGATCCCCTCATCAAAATCATGCCTGATCTTTTTTTCTAAGCTTTTCAAAATTGCTTTTGATATCCCAAATTGATAATCTGTATCTTTAATAAATTTTGGAGTTGCCGAAACAAGCACTAATCCTTTGATTTTTTCTTTATTTTTAAAATAAAGCCTAACTGCTTCAAAAGCGCCCATTGACCATCCAACAATAAAAACATCATCAAAAAGCCCCATGTCCTGCCCTGGCATTATTATTTGAAAATCTTTTGAAAACTCTTTTACCTGGAGCTCCCACACCTCAAATGACGCGGCAAACCCGGGAATAAACAGTATCGCTGGCATTATTTAATAATTATAACATGTTATAATCAGTAAGCATGAATTACCGGAAACTGGCGGAAAGAGCGATCTTGGGCAAAGTCCCCTCACTTAAAGAAGCCCAGGAATTGATCAATACAAAGGATGAAAACACATTCGAGCTGATTTCCTCGGCAAATATCATAATAAAAGAATTTAAGGGAAACAAGGTCAAGCTTTGCGCGATAGTTAACGCCAAATCCGGCAGATGCTCGGAGAATTGCTCCTTTTGCGCGCAATCCGCGCATCATAAGACAAACGCGCCAGTTTATCCCCTGCTAAAGGATAAAGAAATCTTTGATGCCGCGAAAGCATCAGAAAAAAACATGAAGGCAACCTGCTTCAGCATTGTCACATCCGGAAAATCCATTTTAAACAAGGATGAATTAAAAGAAATTGGAAGTGCAATTTTTCAAATAAAAAACAAAACAAACTTAAACCGCTGTGTTTCACTTGGCATTTTAAACAAAGAGCAAATAAAACAACTTAAATCAAACGGGCTTAAGCGCCTGCACCATAACCTTGAAACCGCAAAAAGCTTTTTTGAAAACATTTGCACAACACATACTTATGAGGAAAGGCTCAATACAATAAAATCGGCAAAAGAGGAAGGGCTTGAAATTTGCTCCGGGGGGATTTTTGGCCTTGGGGAAACTTTAAACCAAAGGCTTGAGCTGGCTTACACTTTAAAACAGCTTGAGGTTGAGTCGGCGCCGATAAACATATTAAATCCTATTCCCAACACCCCCGCCGCAAAAAACTATTCTCCCCTTTCCCCGCTAGAAGTGTTGCGGTTAATCGCGGTATATCGCTTTATTCTTCCCAAAGCTGATATCGGCGTTTTTGGGGGAAGGGAATTGTCTTTGAAAAACCTCCAGCCGCTAATGTTTATTGCCGGCGCAAATGTAACCTTAATCGGCAATTACCTTGTCACCAAGGGACAAACTCCCAATAAAGACCTGCAGATGATAAAAGACCTCGGGCTTGAAATAGAAAAACATGATTGACTTTATCACCCCAGAAATTGAAGAATTAAAAAGCAATGGTTTGTACCGGTCGCTAAAAACTATTGAAAAAATTGATTTCCCAAAAATTACTATTTCCGGCAAAGAATTAATTCTCTTTTGCTCAAATAATTATCTAGGGCTTGCCCAGCATCCAAAAGTAATCGAAAGCGCGCAAAAAGCTATAAAAGAATTCGGGGCGGGATCTTCCGCATCTCGTTTGATTTCTGGGAATTTTACTCTGCACGATGAGCTTGAAAAAAAACTGGCAATTTATAAAAAGCGGGACGCGGCGATTGTTTTTTCCACAGGATATATGGCAAATATCGGAGTAATCACCGCTTTGACCGATGAGAATGACACGGTAATAATAGACCGGCTAAACCACGCCTCAATAGTTGACGCCTGCAGGCTGTCAAAAGCAAAACTTCAGGTATATGCTCACAAAGATACAAAAGCTCTTGAAAAAATACTTATGAGATCATCACGGTATAAGAAGCGGCTGGTAATAACTGATTTGTTAAATTAGCCAAAAAGTACAATGCTCTTACTATGGTTGATGAAGCCCATGCTGTTTTTGGGACTGAGGAACAGGTTGATATTATCATGGGAACTTTGTCCAAAGCTTTGGGAAGTACAGGAGGATTTATTGCCGGATCTAAGTTATTGATAGATTATTTAAGGAATAAAGCGCGGAGTTTTATTTATACCACGGCGCTGGCTCCCGCAAGCTGTGCCGCCGCGCTCGCAGCCATAGAAATCATCGAACAAAACCCTAATCTAATCGAAAAGCTCCGGAAGAATATCCAGCAGTTTACGCACTTGCCTCATGCATCACCAATTATTCCTATATTGATTGGCGATGCAAAGCAAACAATGGAAATATCAAACAAATTATTCGATCGCGGTTTTTTTGTCAGCGCCATCCGCCCGCCAACTGTGCCAAAAGGCCAGAGCCGGCTGAGGATTACGATTTCGGCAGCGCATTCAGAAGAAGAAATAAGCAAATTGCTAAGTGTTTTGAGAAAAATTATGCCCCCGTATGGGCCGGTTGTCGGATATGCTGTTTTAATGCCCGGTTTGTTTCTTTTACAACATCTCTTGTTTCTTCAATCTTTCCATCCAATTCCCTGACTGATTCCTTGACTCCCTCAATCGCGTTAAGTAATACCCCATGTCCTTCGGCAACTGCTTTTACATCTGATGAGACCTGTTCCAGCATGACGCCTTGTTTTTGGATTAAATCATAGTGTTTCTGCTGGCCATCCTCCAGCTTTTTCTGGCCTTCTTTTAATGAAGAAATATCCTTTTCTATAACGCCAATCTTTTCCAGTACTTGATCTATTTTTGCCATTTACGCCACCCCCTCCTAAACATCAACAAGTGAATTATAACTCTAGTTGATACAAATGCAAGCACTGCACAATTTTGGCGGGGGCCCACCCCTTCAACAGACGATTCACTTCCTTTTTTTGCTCAGGCAAAGCCGATTGAGGATTACAATTTCTTCCGCGCATACAAAAGAAGAAATAGGCCATTTGCTGAGTGTTTTGAGAAATTATTATAGATGACTTACAGACTACGATTCGGATTTAGTCCGGCTTGAAGCATCAGATTTAAACTGTTTAAATTTGCTTTGGTTTTATTTAAACCTTCACTATCATTTAATCTACTGCGAATTCTTATTGCTTCCTCTGCGGCTTTTATCCCTTCGTTAAGTAGTTTGGAAAAGAGTAACTTGTTTGCGTTGAAAGCCCTCTTAAATTCTTCTAGGAAATAACTAGGGGCGATTACTAATTTGCCATTAATAATAAGGGTGGTCTTTCTCTCTATAAAAGGGCCAAAGCCAGGGCCAAAGCCCATTTCAACAAACAAAGCGATACAATAGACTTTTTGGTGAAGATAATTAGCTTTTTCCCTGTCCGGCAAATACCGCGTAATCCAACCGCTTTGAATATATTTCATTAATAGCATGGACAGATCATCGAGATGTATGGACTGTGGATCAAAATCACTATAACTCTTATTTAATTCTGAATAAGTTGCCAATGGGGTTCTGGTTATTGGCAAAGGAGGCTCGATGAGTATTTTGGAGCCTAGCAAAGGTTTGGTGCTTGGCGAAGGCCTAGTGCTTGGTGAAGGTTTTAGTGATATTAAAGCTACTATTTTTTTCAGGAAACTAATTTCTTCCGGCTTCGGGTCAGGGAGTGTTCCCCATCCACCAAGAAAAAATGTTAAATGGGAGCCTCTTCTTATAATTTCCCTCCAACAGTATCCATATCCATGGTAGGAATAGTCGTAATCTATACAATTAGATGCAATTTTATCAAAATGTTTCCACAATTCTAAAAGTTTGTTATAGTTAACTCCTTTTTCTTCTGCTTCTTTTCTAGAAACAATGCCATCTTCATTTTTATCTAAACCTACAACCTCTCGCAAACCATTAAGAATATGCCCATGAAATCCCATGGAAAAATACTTTCTGTAGCTACGATAGTCGATTGTATTTACTTCACTCATCACTACTGTCCCAACGTTGAAGGGGTAAAAACGCTGTAATGCTTGATAATCAAGGAATATAGAGGAATTATGGTATGTAGGGCTTTGAAATCAAA
>WPAF01000021.1 GCA_009772965.1 Candidatus Saganbacteria bacterium | reverse complement strand
TTGAGGAACTCCCTCCGTCTAAATTCAGCGCGTCAACTGCCCCCTGCGACAGCATAAAATACGCAAGCTCAGTAAGCGTCATCCCGATGCTGAAACCTTCTTTCTTTTTAATTTTTTTCCTGGGTCTTCCGTCAACTGTAACAAATAAAATTTTCCCGTTTTTAGTAATCCCAACTGCTGTCCTTGCCGCCCTACCCTTTGCAATATCAGGGCGGAATTTTTCTTCGTATTTTGAAATATATACCCTTCCGCCCTTTAAAAGCCGGGGGCCGCCGCCAACTAAATGCATAACCTTGCCGTTTATATTTGCCGAGTAAGGTATTAGATTGAGAAAGGAACCCACATCATCTCCAATTTTTACAACTGAAGATAAATGCTCAGCATAAAGCGGCCCAGCTGAAAGGACGTATCCATTTTCAGGTATTCTTGAGTTGCCAATCCTGGTGCCGGTTACTTTGCCATTTTCAACTGTTATTTCAAATCCCAAACGGCTGGTTTCTGTCAATTCCCCATAATATTTATTATAAAGGACAATCTCTTTAGCTGATTCCCTGGGTTTATTTATACCGATAATTTCATACTTTGATCCCTTATGTTCAAAATACGAGTCCATAATAATATTATCAATATAGCATTGCCCGTCAGCTCCAATGATAAAGGCGGTTCGGTCAGAAATCGGATAGGATACCGCTTCGCCATTAATCATTAAAACCCCCAATGGTCTGCCGGTATACGAAAAGTATGTCCCATTAACTGCGCCTGCCGCGCCTATTCTTTTTGCGATACTGCTGGTCCTTTCTCTATAATAATGCTTTTTCTGCCCTTTTGACCAAGGCGCAAAAAACTCCACTACACTTTTAAAAAAGGGTTCATCCGCTTTTGCCATAACCGGCATGATATCTGTTTTTTTAGGGTCTACTTCTAAAAGTCCCGCAGAAATATATCCGCTTTTGGTTCCTTTTACGATCCTTTTATATTTAATTGATTGGGTAATATTCCCGCCGCTTTCTGATTTGGTAAATACCCTTCCAAAGTCAACTACCAGCCGGCTGGGGCTGCCCAAAGGAGTTAAAGTAAAATTAACCGGATATAAAATAGGCATGCTTACAATAACATTTTCACCATGCTTGTTGACTAAAACATTTTTTATTACCCAGTCATTGATTTCAAAATCTTTTTTTAGGTAAGATGAGACCTCACACGACATAAACGCGAGAGTTAAAGTTCCCTCAGATGTGATCAAGCCATAATATGCCTGCCCATCAAAATCAAAAACTAATCTTACCTTTTGGGGATAGGACGCATACCTGATATTGCTTAGCGTTGCCGCTTCGGATGTGGAAATAAAAAGCACAATAAGCGCCGCAAAAAAACACACCAAAATAGTTAAATATTTTTTCATGACTGTTTGATTATATCATGGGGATGCTGCAAAATAATATTTTTACTGAGCCCAAAGAAGATTTATAACTTCTTTAATTACCCAGTCCGGCGTGGACGCTCCCGCGGTAATTCCAATTTTACCTTTAAGCCATTTTTTATCAAGCTCACCGATAGTTTGGATTTGATGGGTTTCTGTTCCGGTTGCCTGGCAAAGCTCAGTCAGGCGCTTGGTATTGGCGCTCATTTTGTCGCCAATTACCAGCATTAACTCTACTTTTTTTGCCAGCTCAACAGCCGCTTTCTGGCGCTTGGAGGTTGCTCCGCAGATTGTATTATAGACCTCAGCACTTGGATATTTCTTTTTTATCATTTTAACAATTCGGGCGAAATTTTCCTGCGACTGCGTGGTTTGCGCGATGATTCCTATTTTTTTATCGCTTATGCAGTCTTTTATATCATCCCCGCTTTCAATAACTTGGGCATGTCCGCCGGCCCAGCCAAACAGCCCTTTTACCTCCGCGTGCCCAATATCTCCTACAATTAAAACAAACATCCCCTGGTCAAACAACTGCTTGGCAATGTTCTGCGCTTTTTTAACCCACGGGCAAGTGGTATCAACCACTTCAAGCCCTAAGTTTTTTGCTTTGTCATATATTTCAGGAGAAACCCCGTGGGCGGAAATTAAAAGTATGCCGTTATCAGCTGAAATAATTTCTTCAAGAGTTTTTACCATTTTAACGCCGGAGGACTTAAATTTATCTATTACCTGGGTGTTGTGTACTAAATTCCCAAGCATAAAAACGGGTCTCCCCTTGCTCATTTGTTCGGTTGCTATCTGGTAAGCGCGGGCAACCCCCTCGCAAAAACCTGAATGTTCGGCTGTAAATATTTGCATGTCAATCAAAAGGAAATTTTAATGTCTGTTAAACGCTTTATAGCTTCTGATATTCTCTTTTTGGGGATAGTAATCGCAAAGCGGACAAATCCTTCACCAAAGCTGCCATAGCCGCTGCCTGGGACAGTAAGGATGCCGGCTTGCTCAAGAAGTTTTTCCGCGAATGAGGCGGATGTTTCAGCTTTGGGCGCCGGGACCCACATATAAAATGTGGCCTTTGGTTTTTCAAATTTAAATCCCAGTGAAGATAAACCATCGTATAAAATATTCCTTCGCTCTTCAAATATTTTGTTATTTTCAGCTACGCAATTTTGCGAAGCCGTAAGAGCTTCCGCGGCTGCGAATTGGATGGCTTTATATGCCCCGCTGTCAATATTTGATTTTATGGTTGCCAAAGCAGATACGGCTTCTTTATTGCCAACCGCCATACCAATCCTCCACCCTGTCACATTAAATGTTTTAGAAAGGGAGTGGAACTCAATCGCCACATCTTTTGCGCCCGGCACTTCAAAAATACTCGACGGGCGGAATCCGTCATAGGCCATTTCTGAATAAGCCAGGTCAGAAACAAGAAGAATATCATTTTCCCGGCAGAGTTTTACGCACTTTTCAAAAAAGCTTTTATCGGCAACTGCGCCGGTTGGATTGTTTGGGTAATTTATAAAAAGCATTTTTGCTTTTTTTAAAACATCACTTGGTATTAACGAGAGGTCGGGCAAAAATTTGTTTTCTGGTTTTAATGGGAGGAAGTATGGCTGTCCGCCCGCCAATAATGTCCCGATTTTATAAACAGGATATGCCGGATCCGGAACCAATGTAATATCTCCTTGATCAACAAAAGCCAAAATGATATGGGAGAGGCCCTCTTTTGAGCCAATAAGGGAGCAAACTTCCGCTGCGGGATCAATTTCAACATTAAAGCGGTTTTTGTACCATTTAGAAACCGCAGAACGAAATACTAATTCGCCTTTTGAGGTCGGATAATTGGCCGATTCTTTTGAATCAATTGCCTGGTGCAGTTTTTTTACAATGTGGGATGGGGTTTTTAGATCCGGGTCTCCAATGCCAAAATCAATCACATCAACGCCTTTTTTTACCAGCTCCTCTTTTTTTTCTTCAATTTTTACAAAAAGATACGGGGGGATCAAATCAAGCCTCTTTGATTTTTTCACAGGTAATATTTCCCTTCAAAAATTGTCGCCGCCGGTCCGCGCATCAATATATGGTCATCCTCATTTAATTCAATATCCAAATTTCCGCCCGGCAAATGGATCAACGCCCTTCGCCCGATTTTATTGAACAATGAAGCAGTTTTCATAGAAGCACAAGCTCCAGTGCCGCAGGCCAATGTCTCTCCTGCTCCCCTTTCCCACACTAAGACCTCAAGCTCTTTGTCATTTATTACTTTAACAAACTCCACATTTGTCCGGTTTGGGAAATGCTTGTCGTTTTCGATTTTTGTGCCAATTTCAAAAAGGTTTATTTTAGAGAAATCATTAACGATAGCTACAGCGTGTGGATTCCCCATCGATATTTTTTTAAAATTAAAGCCGGCAAGCGCAACGTCTCCCTCGTCTTTCGGAATTCCCATGTCAACCTCAACCCCCAAAACATTTTTTTCTTTATCAAGGATAACTGCCGGCAGGATAATCCCAGCCAATGTTTCAACAGAAATAACTTCTTCGGTTAATTTGTCTGTTTCATAGACATATTTCGCGAAACATCTAATGCCGTTGCCGCACATCTCAGGCTCAGAGCCGTCGGGATTAAATATTTGCATACGGTAATGGGCTTTCTTGGAGGGATAAACAATTAATAAGCCGTCGGCTCCTACCCCAAAATGCCGGTCGCAAATATTAATCGCCAGATCTTTTAAATTGATATCCTGCAGGTTTTCTTTTCTGCTGTCTATTACAACAAAATCATTTCCCAACCCATGCATTTTAATGAAATTTATTGGGAGCGCCATTTGTGAAATATTAGCATTTTTACCTTTTATTTACAAATTTGAGGGAGGGAACAGGGATAAAACTTTGCAGCAAAAATATTATGATGCTATAATACTATTAACTTTAATGGATTTTAATAGGAATTTATTATGAATACTAAACCTTTAGACACCGATAAACTTCTGAAAATGTGCGGGCAACTTGACATTTCATTCCTTGGAATATTCGGCTCCTATGCTAGGGGCGACTTTACCGCCAAAAGCGACCTTGATCTTTTGGCAAGGTTTTCAAGAAAGAAGAGCTTGCTTGATCTTGTAAGGACAGAAAGAGCTTTGTCTGATTCTATGGGGGTTAGGGTTGATTTGCTAACGGACAAAGCAATCAGCCCTTATTTAAGAGAAAAAATCATGAACAATTTAATGGTAATTTATGACTCAAAGAAATGATGGCGTATATCTGCATCATATATATGATGCCATTTCAAAGACGGAAACATATCTTGAAAATATCAGTTATGAAACCTTTAGCAAAAACACTCTTATCCAGGACGGAGTTATTCGGCAAATAGAAATTATCGGAGAAGCTACTAAAAATTTATCCGAAAGCATACGCATTAAATACACTAATGTCCCATGGAAGGATATTGCTGGAATGAGGGATAAATTGATCCATGGCTATTTTGGCATAGACATTGAAGCCGTTTGGGAAACAACAAAACAAGATCTGCCAAGCCTAAAATCGGAAGTTAAAAAAGCGTTAAAGGAATTTTCTCTCTAAAAATTGTTTTGAATCAATATACATGGTAAGCTCGCACCACTTTCCTGTTGGTTTTCATCATGTTATAATTAAAGCATGCCAATAGTAAATATTGACCTTTGGGCAGGAAGAGATTCAAAAATAAAAGAAACACTCATTAAAAATATCACAAAAACAGTTTGTGATACTATCAATTGTCCGCCGGAGGCAATTATTGTTGTAATCCGCGATATCCCCAAGGAAAATTGGGGACAAGCTGGGAAACAGGGATTATAGTTACCAACTCAGACCAGCTTATAACTTCCCTATTCGTCTTGGGCGTGGAACTTATGCAAAAAGCGGTGGATAACCGGCGCTAATAGAATTGCCGCCGTGGTCAAAAATGCAATGCCGCTATAAAGCGCATAAAATGAAGCAAAGATCTTCCCCGTTGAAGTTTTTAAAATATCCACCGGCCCCATGCCGCCCAATATCATCGAGGCATTGAGCACAGCATCAAGCCAGGAAAGCCCTTCCATATAATGGTATCCCACCGCTCCAATAAGCAGAGACAAGATGATAAAAACCGTGGCGGCAAGAAAGCTTTTAACCAACCGGCCAAGAAAATTATTAAAAGATATCAGCGGTTGCTTATGGTGTTCGTACATCGGGGTAATTATATTACATTCTGGGGATTAGAGGTAACAGGCAAACAACTCCTGATATTTCTTTAACTTGATTTGAATCTTATTATAAAGGTCATCGCCGCGCAAACGAAGTTTTGAAAATTTGACAATTGTATACATATTGATTACAATTGTTCACATATTGTATACATGTAAGGGGGCATTATGTTAAAAACACTTTTTTCCTCAAAAGCGAGAGTAAAAGTTCTTACTCTTTTCATGGAAAACCCTAAAAACAGATACTATTTAAGGGAAATAGAAAAAATAATTAATATACTCCCGCAAGCTCTTCAAAGAGAGCTTGCTAAGTTAAAAAATATTGGCTTACTGTCAGAAACAGCTGAAGGCAACCGGATTTATTACCAAATAAATAGTAAACATTTAATATATCCGGAGTTAAAAAGCTTAATCAATAAGACAACAGGGCTCCAAGGCGCGCTAAAAAGGGCTTTTTCAAAAGAGAAGGAAATTGAACGCGCTTTTATTTACGGCTCACTCGCAGATGGGCGGGAAACAGTTAAAAGCGATATTGATTTATTTATTATCGGCACAATTTCGGGTAAAAAGCTTCAAACTATTTTAAGAAAGTCCTCCCTAATCCATGGGCGCGAAACAAACACGGTAATATATACTCCAAAAGAATTTAAAGAGAAAAAGAAGAATCATTTCATCAGATCAGTTATCAAAGAGAATAAAATAATACTTAAAGGCGATTTAAATGGCTTTTGAAAAACTAATTTTGCAAGGACACATCCAAAAGCACAAAACTTCCAAAGAAGAAATCGAAAACCTTTTAACTCTTATTGAAAGAGATATAAAAGATGCTGCTATTGTCGCGCTTTCCGAAGACAGAAGGTTTACAATTGCTTATAATGCCGTCCTGCAATGCGGCACAATTATTATGTCCTGCATCGGCTTCAGGACAAAAGGTGAAGCACATCATTTTTTTACATTTGAATTCCTGCAGGAAGCTTTAGGAAGCGCGCACAATGAAACAATTGATTATTTTAATGCCTGCCGCGCTAAGAGAAATCGAACTGATTATGACAGCGCGGGAGAGATTTCTGAAACCGAAGTTTTTGAACTAATAAAGGAAGCTAAAAACTTTTATAAATTTACCAAAGATTGGGTCAATAAAAACTTTCCTCAATATTTATAAGAAATGATTATTTTAGCCATCGAAACCCCTTCGACTCTGGTTCGACTCTGCCTCGACTCACTCACTCCGTTCGTTCGCTCGGCATCGTTCACCATTCGCTCAGGGGTAATATCATTATAATATTAGCTATTGAGACCTCCTGCGATGAAACTTCCGCTTCAGTTGTAAAAGACGGAACTGAAGTGTTATCCAACGTCATCGCATCGCAGATAGAATTTCATAAAAAATACGGCGGCATTGTGCCTGAGGTTGCTTCGCGCAAGCATGCAGAAGTTATTAATCTCGTCATCCAAGAAGCGCTCGATAAATCAAAAACAACCTTCAAAAATATTGATGCGGTTGCTGTGACGCAGGGGCCGGGCCTTATTGGCTCCCTACTGGTTGGCGTCTGCGCGGCAAAATCTATTTCTTACGCCATGAAAATCCCGCTTATCGCCGTCAATCACTTAGAAGGCCACATGTTTGCAAATTTCCTATCCTCACCCCTTTCATTCCCCTCTCCATCTTTGATGGAGAGGGGTGTCCCGAGCCAGTCGAGGGACGGGGTGAGGTTTCCTTTTATCTCCCTCATCGTCTCCGGCGGGCATACTATGATAGTAAAAGCGGATAAAGAATACGAAATACTTGGCCAAACCAGGGACGATGCCGCGGGAGAAGCGTTTGACAAAGTTGCCAGGTTTTTAAATCTTGGTTTTCCCGGAGGCCCGGTAATTGACCAACTTGCAAAACAAGGAAATCCGCATGCGATTGAATTTAAAAGGCCAATGCTGGAAAAAGAATTCGGTTATGATTTTTCTTTTAGCGGGATCAAAACGGCGGTTGTAAATTACGTAATGCGTAATACGAAAAACGTAACGCGTGACGAATTACGCATGACGAATTACGAAGATATTGTCGCTTCATTCCAGCAGGCTGTAGTTGATGTTTTGGTTGAAAAAACAATAAGAGCGGCCAAAGCACATAAAATAAAAAATATCTGCCTTGCGGGAGGGGTTTCCGCGAATTCCCTGTTAAGAAAGCAATTTACCGAACATGGCAAAAAAGAAAAATTAAATGTTTTTATTCCGTCAATTGAATATACTACTGACAATGCCGCCATGATCGCCTGCGCCGCATATCAAAAGTTTTTAAAAAAGGATTTCTCTGATTCTTTATTAAGGCCTTCGCAGAGGTTAAAATTGTAAGAATTAGGAAGCACGAGGTTATTTGTCCTCATATTCTCATAAATTTAATAATGCTCGTTCGCTGTCTGTAAGTCCGCGATGATAGATTTCGGCGTTTCTAGCCAATATATTTAAATCAAATTCACTAATGACCCTTCTCTCGACTACTTCTTCACATAACTTTATAAAAAATAAAAACAATTCTTCCTTTTCTTGTTCATTAAAACGCAATTTATATACAAAATGATTATTATATCTATTAATTTCTTCATGTGTTGCCAGATTGGGATTAAGTTTTTCTACTAAAATACCTAGCGCCGCAACTATCTCTTGCATATCCTCAGTAGCACTAACCATCTCTTGAATGCCTGCTTTTATTTGTTTGATGGTCGCTTCGGTTTGCTTAATGTTATAAATCAATTCTCCTACTCTTTGTTCACGTCTTTCTGCTTCGGTTAATTTAGCATCGCTAAGCTTTCTTTTATATTCACGAAACCCAATTAACCCGCTATCCTGTCTGCTTAATTCGGCTTGAATTTCTTTGCCAAAACCAAAAACTAATTTGCCTTTTCCCTCGTCAAATGCAAATTGTACACATGTCGCTAGATAATAATTAATACCATTAAATTCATAAGCACCCAACTCTTTTGCAGATAATCCCTCCCGACCTTTTCCACTTTCAAGAGCATTAAACATACCTTTAATTGTTGTCAATATTTCTATTGTTAGATCAATATTTTGGCCATTTTCAAGGTCTGCAGTGATTGTTACTTGAGTTCCTGGCAATGCTCTTTCAGCGCAAAAAGCTTTTAATTCATTTACTCTAAGGATATTTGGGTTAGAACTAACCCCTAATGTATTTGGAGCAAATTTTTTATTTATTGGTTGAATTGCCATAATTATCTCCTTAGTATATTATCGTCATATTTTGACCTAGATTTCACTAATTTTTCTGTATATACCTGCACCGCGCACCAAAACTTAATCCTTCGCAGCGGTTAAAATTATAGTATAATATTTATAATGAAGATTGATGTTGAACATATTGCCCGCTTGGCTCGCCTGGGGCTGACGGAGCAGGAAAAAAAGCTTTACGGCGACCAGCTTTCGCGGATTTTGGGTCATGCGGAAGAATTAAATAAGCTTAAAACTGATAATGTCGCGCCAACCACACACGCCATACCTATGAAAAATGTCTTTCGTGAGGATAAGGCAATTCCCTGCGAAGATACTGAGGCAATTCTGCGCAACGCCCCGGCTGAAGAATCAAATATGTTCCTTGTGCCAAGGATAATTGAATGAATTCGCTTACCGCCCATGAATTACACCAGCTTCTTCTCAATAAAAAAGTCTCTTCTGTTGAAATAACTGAAGCGGTATTCAAACAAATCGAAAAAAACGAAGATAAAGTTAAAGCTTATGTTTCTTTGACAAAAGAAAAAGCCCTAAAAAACGCAGAAGAGGCAGATAAAAGAATACGCTCCGGTGAAAATATTCCTCCCCTTTGCGGCATACCAATTGCCATCAAAGACAACATGTGCACCAAAGGGACGCGAACTACCTGCTCTTCTAAAATATTAAACAATTATCTTCCTCCTTATGACGCGACAATAGTAAAAAAGCTTGATGACCTTTTGGCAGTGCCAACCGGCAAAACCAATTTAGATGAGTTTGCCATGGGATCATCAACTGAAAACTCAGGATACTTTACAACTAAAAATCCGTGGGATTTAAAAACTGTTCCGGGAGGATCATCCGGCGGATCGGCCGCCGCAACCGCCGCGGATGAATGCATTCTTGCCCTGGGCTCTGACACAGGAGGATCAATCAGGCAGCCGGCGTCTTTTTGCGGAGTGGTTGGATTAAAGCCCACTTACGGCTTGGTTTCAAGATATGGATTGATCGCCTTTGCTTCGTCCCTTGACCAGATTGGTCCCATTACAAAAGACGTAACTGATGCCGCCCTGTTATTAAACGCCATCGCGGGATATGACCAAAAAGATTCAACATCAGTAAACAGGCCAGTGCCAAATTATCAAAATTCGCTGGTCAACAGCGCTGACAAATTGAGGATTGGCTTGATTTCCGACCTGATGGGCAAAGGCATTGATGAAGATGTAAAAAAAGCCATAAAAACCGCGGCAAGAGTTTTTGAATCAATGGGAGCAATAGTCGAAGAAGTCAGCATGCCGACTTTTGAATACGCGGTTCCAACCTATTATATAATCGCTCCCGCTGAGGCATCGTCCAATTTAGCCCGGTTTGACGGCGTTAAATTTGGACATAGGAGCAAAGAAGCGCCTGACCTAATCAATATGTATTACAATACCAGAAAAGAAGGTTTTGGCTCTGAAGTAAAGCGCAGGATAATGATCGGCACATATGTTTTATCCGCCGGATATTATGACGCTTTTTACCTCAAAGCCCTCAAGGCAAGGACTTTAATAAAACAGGATTTTGAAAAAGCATTTAAAAGATTTGACATATTAATTTCGCCAACTGCCCCCTCAGTTGCCTTTAAGATCGGAGAAAAAGCAAATGATCCTCTTTCAATGTATTTATCCGATATCGCAACCATCCCTGTTAACCTGGCCGGACTGCCGGCAATATCCCTTCCCTGCGGATTTTCAAAAGGCCTTCCAATAGGTTTGCAGATAATCGGCGACGCTTTCGCGGAAGAAAAGACATTGCAAGCCGCGTTTGCCTACGAACAGCATACAGATTGGCATAAAAAGAGGCCAAAGCTATGACCAATTGGGAAACAATAATCGGGCTTGAGATCCATGCCCAGCTTTTAACAGAAAGCAAAATGTTTTGCTCCTGCTCAACAAAGTTTGGGGCAAAGCCAAACACAAATATTTGTCCGGTTTGTACAGGACAGCCGGGAGTTTTGCCGGTAACCAATAAAAAAGCCATTGCGCTGGCTATTAAAACCGCCATAATCCTTAATTGTAAAATCGAAAAGACCTCCATCTTCGCCAGGAAGAATTATTTTTATCCCGACCTGCCAAAAGATTTTCAAATTTCGCAATATGAATTGCCGCTCGCGGTAAATGGATTTATTGACATTGAGGTTGAAGGGGTAAAAAAACGGATCGGGATTACCAGGGTTCATCTTGAAGAAGACGCCGGAAAATTAGTGCATAAGGGATCAGCAAGAATAATGGGCGCCGGAGAATCGCTGGTTGATTATAACCGCACGGGCACTCCTCTTATGGAAATTGTGACAGAGCCGGACATAAGGTCTTCTCTTGAAGCTAAGGTTTTTATGGAAACGCTCCAGCACTTGCTCCAGTTTATAGGCGTATGCGATGCAAAGATGGAAGAGGGATCCCTGCGCTGCGATGCAAATATTTCCATCAGACCAGAAGGGGCAAATAAATTCGGGACAAAAACAGAAGTAAAAAACATGAACTCATTCCGCGCTGTGGCTAAAGCTCTTGAAGCCGAGGAAAAAAGACATAAGGAAGTGCTCCAAGAAGGCGGAAAAATCATCCAGGAAACAAGATTTTTTGATGACATAGCCGAAACTACCATCGGTATGAGAAGCAAGGAGTCTGCCCACGATTATCGTTATTTCCCAGAGCCGGATCTTGTGCCGATAGAGCCCGAACATGCATGGATAGAAGAAATAAAAAAAACAATTGTAGAACTTCCGACAAAAAAAGCGGAACGGTTTGAAAAAGATTTTGAATTAAGCAAAGCAGACGCAGAATTTTTAACTTCTACTCCGGCTATTGCTGATTTTTTTGAAAATTGCGCTAAACATTATTCGAAACCTAAAATTGCCGCCAACTGGATTATGGGCGACCTTGCCGCTTACCTAAATGCAAACAATTTAACTATTGATAAAATAGATTTTTCTCCTCTTAAGCTTGCGGAAATGCTTGGACTGATCGATAAGGGAACAATTTCCGGAAAAATTGCCAAGATAGTGCTTGCTGAAATATTAAAAACCGGCAAAAACGTTCAGGATATTATAAAAGACCTCGGCTTAACCCAAATATCCGACGAAAGCGAAATAAATAATATCATCGATGAAATTATTAACAACAACCCCAAACAGGTTGCTGAATTCAAATCCGGGAAAGACCCAGTAATAATGTTTTTAGTGGGGCAAGTGATGAAAGCGTCAAAAGGAAGGGTTAAGCCGGACATGGCGCAGGAGCTTTTAAGGCGCGCCTTATCTTAATTGCCGTTCTGCATATATTCAACAACAATATTAATAAGCTGCTTAATAGTATTGTTGCATGCCTTAAAGGTGATACAATCCAGAACATCGTTTCCTTGCTTCCTTATGACATCGCTAATTAAGGCATGGATAAATGATTGTGTTGCCGTATCAACTTTATCAAAATCCAAAACAACATCTTCTTTGGCTTCGATAGCCGGAACAATTTCTTTAATTCGAATAGTTTTCGCGATATCTTTATTTTCAGCAAATGAACCAGCTTTGTCAAATATTTTGATGTGCTTCATGTGATAAATCGCGGCTTTTTATAGCGCGCTTTTTTCCTTTCTCTTACCGCTGTGCTGTATGTTTTTCTTATGGCATTTAATAATGAGGAAAATTCTTCTGTCTGCCCAAGTGAAAGGTCTATGCCAACTATTGTCCCGCGCCAATACGGCATATGGCTATCATCAGAATGCCGGTCTCTCATTGGATCGGCATTTAAGCGTATTCCCGCGGAAGGGGGCTTTTTAAGTAATTTATAAAACCCGTTCCCGCTGTAAACAACAAAAAAATCACGGTTAACGCTCGCGATAGATTTAATAAAAAACAACCCCGCCCCAGCGTTTTGTTCTGTGCCGCCTTCTCTTTTAGTTGTTCCGGTAATCCCCGGCTGCAAAGCAAGTTGAATAGCCTCTAAATCTGTTTTTGTGTTATACGATTGGTTGATTGTCTCTTTAATGCCGACGCCGGTATCCGCGATGCCGATACGAATAGAATTGCTCTTCTTATAATATTGGGCGCATATTATCGCGCCATTTTTTGTTGCCGCATGCTCAATTACATTTCTTACCAATTCACTGACAATATACCCGATTGTTTTGGCCTGTTCCGGCTCAAGATGAAGCAGGGGAATCATTTCTTCTATAAACCTGGTAAGTTCATTTGATGTCCATATTTGGTTTATAGGAATAAACCGACCGGCGGGTTCATGCTCAACAAGGCTTATATCTGATTGGATGTTTAATATTTTAAAGAGCCCCATGCGAACCAGGTAATGTTTTGATTTGGCTTCAAATTTTCCACAAATAATATTTTCTTTTTTTAATGTTAACCCGAGAGCCGCGATTATTGACAAAACAACGGGATGTACGGATATCCATTTATTATTTGCAGTAATTTCAAGACAATCTGGAGAAGAAGGATCAAAACCTCGCAAAAATGGATCAATATTGCCTAAAAAAGCACTATTTGGCAAATGAATCTTCATAATATGGATATTATACCGGGATTGCCGGTAGTTTGTCAAATACCCGGGATTGCCGGCAAAAACTTATTTAGCTGGGGAAGTTAAAGGAATGCGAATATTTCTCTTGCCAATAAAATGATCAACTGCTCGTCCTAAATCATAATTAATAACTTGGGTCGCAATTGCTCTGCCATTCTTCATTGTATGCACATAAGCCCCCTCATTTGTGGGCCATGGCCTTTCAAACGATGATATTTTAGTAAAGATTCTCGCAAGGTTGATCCTCCAAACACCAACGCCTCATTATCTAAAATTACATAATTATTCCCGGCTTTAAAAACAGCCACAGCATGTGTTCCAGAATTTGTCGCAATACTGACAACCCGGGCTTGTTCAAACCCCATCTTTTCCGCCAAATAGCACAAAAATTCAGCAATCCGCTGACAAACAATCAAATCTTTATGAATAATTTCGTCTTTATTAACAAGAATCCAATTATCCGATCCTTCTATTTTCTGGCTGGTTGGTGCTGAAACTTCCCATTCCGAAGAACCAAAAATCTTCGCTGATTCATAAATCTTATCAAAAGAAACTCCGTCTATTTTGTCTTCTCCGCGGCCCCTGTATTTTATACTTGCTGCCAAAAAATCTTTTTTTAGTTCTTCATAATAAAATTTTTTATGGTACAAAGACTCGTACAAGCGAAAACCAAGCTTTCTTAGAATTCCTAATTTTTTCTCTGTAGAATAATCCTTGATTCCCTAAATAAAACCATTTAATGAAGCATATTTTACTAAATTAAAAGTTAAGGGAGAATATTGATCGTTTTTCCATACCGTATAACGATGATCAGTTTTATCAGGAAGAAATACATATATCTGTGTACAATCAGAATCCCTGTGAACCGAAAATTCAGCCCCCTTATATTTAAGATTATTTAAAATTTCAGAAGGCACATCCTTTTTTACTGTATCTAAATCAAACCCGCGATTTTGAGACAGGTCTATGTCATAAATTTTCCCGCTAGGATCAATTTTAAATCCATAGGTAATCCTTTTGGAGTTGTCTTCCACTATTTCCGGAGAAATAGGATTGGGAGGCGCTCCTCTGGCATGAATTCCTGGCTCTATGTTCCCGCTGATTTCAAAAGTACTTCTGCTGCCAAAGTTCCATCGCCAAAATACCCCTGTATATAACCCTTCCAAATTATTCCCCGAGCGAAAACTAATCCCCAAAATATGGTTATTTATCCTATAGGATAAATCTAAATGAATTTTTGGATCAGGAACAAACATCCTAAAATTAATCTCAAAATTATTAAAAGGCCTCAATGTTAATCCTATTTCATGCGGTAAGGGGACTAACCCATCTAAAGGACTTAGGTTAAATCCCGTCAAATAATACAAGCTATATTGGTCAAAAGTAAGGCTGGCTCCAATCATCCATGAAGGATAAGAAATCTCATTGTTAATATAAGGAAACCTGGAAAAAATCATGTTAACCCCAAAATCTGCATTTAATTCCGAAGCCAATCTCAACGCCAGGCTACGTGAACCTAAATTAAATTTTCCCTCAATCATGCCTATAAACTGTCCGCCGATTCGCAGCCGAGGATCAAAGGGTAAAACAATTCCACTGCCAAAATCAATGGGATAAGAAGGAAAAAACATAAAAGAAGAAAGTATGGCGTTCCCATAAAAAGAAGCATTCAATTGGAAGCTATTGCTTGATTTTTTCTTGTCCAAGGGGAGGTTAACTATCTGATGCTGCCCGCCGTAATGCAAGCCAACTGCCCCAGCAGGGGAAGGATAAACCCCTTGTTCAATATCCGCAACCGTACCAAGGGATAAATCAAGATCTAAATATGTTTTCCCTTCTTTCCCTTCTTTCTTAGTTAAAGAAAAACCCTTAGAAATTTTTAAATCTCCTGATAAAGAAAAGTCTACAATATTAAAATCTGACATATATGCTCCTCTTTTAGAAGTCGAAGCGTCGTCATTGCTTCTAAGCTAATATCGTTATTTTTATGTTATAATTTCATCATAATGCAGAATATTTCTTATAAAATCGACAATTCCCTTTATCTCAACATTACCAACCGATGCACTAATGCCTGTGTTTTTTGCATAAGAAATAAAAACAGGGATTTTAACGGGAAATACCACCTCTGGCTTGATTACGAGCCGGCCACAGAAGAAATTATGAAAGAGATAGGAGATTCTTCAAAATACAAAGAAATTATATTCTGCGGTTATGGCGAGCCGCTGATCCGCTTAAGCACAGTTATAGAAGTTGCAAAAGAAATAAAGAAAAAAGATCCAAAAACAAAAATAAGGGTAGACACCAATGGCCATGCTAATCTTTTTTACCAAAGAAATGTCCTGCCTGAGCTTAAAGATTTAATTGATGTTATGTCAATCTCATTAAACGCCCAAAACAGCGAGGTTTATAATTCAATCTGCAATTCTTTCTTTGGCAGCGCCGCCTTTGATGCGGTTATTGATTTTATTAAAGAGGCAAAAAAGTATATACCTGAAGTTGAAGCAACCGTTGTCGGCATCCCCAATGCAATCAACCTTGAAAAAGCAAAAAGCATTGTTGAAGGTCTTGGTGTAAAATATCGGGTCAGGACTTATTATGAGGACGAATATGTCAAATGAACATGAAATAGCAGTTTTGGGGGGCGGACCAGCCGGATATGCCGCCGCAATCCGGGCGGCACAGCTTGGAGCCAAAGTGGTTCTTATTGAAAAAGATAAGGTCGGCGGAACATGTTTAAACCGAGGATGCATTCCCACAAAAGCAATTATTGCCTGCACTACCCTCTTTGAAAAAATAAAGAAAGCGGAAAGTTTTGGCATTACCTCCGATAACCCGTCAATTAATCTGGAAAAGGTTATTGCCAGAAAGGATCAAATAATCAGTAAGCTTGTTAAAGGGCTTGAATTTCTTATCGAAAAAAATGGTATTACTATTGTTCGCGGACAAGGCAAAGTCCTTGCGCCTAACAAATTAGAAATAGAAACATCAGATGGTCGTAGGCCTGCCTGCCGGACAGGCAGGTTGTCAGTCATTAGTCGTAAGTTAATTATTGCAACTGGATCAACCAATGCCTTATTGCCCGGTTTTAATTTTGACCATAGCAATATCCTAAACAGCGATGATATCTTAAATTTAACTGAAGTCCCCGAAAAGCTTACAATTGTCGGGGGCGGTGTTATTGGCATCCACTTTGCGGCAATCTTTAGTTTGCTTGGAACTGAAGTCACAGTTTACGAGGCCTTGCCTGAAATCCTCTCAGGCATTGACGAAGAAGTTGTTTCCCTGGTAAAGCGCATCCTAAAAAGAAAAAACGTCAGCATCTTAACCGGCACCCGCTTTGAAAAGGCAACTGGCAAAATCTTAATTTGCGTCGGGCGTTTACCAAGCCTTTTAGGACTGGAAGCCCTCAATTTAAAAATGGACGGGAAAAGCATTTTTGTAAATGAAAAGATGGAAACCAATGTGCCAAATACCTACGCGGTTGGAGACGCGGCTAGTAAAAAAATGCTTGCTCATGTTGCATTCGAACAAGGAGTTATCGCCGCGGAAAATGCTTTGGGAGCAAATAGAACTTTCAACTATAATTCTGTTCCCATTGGCATTTATACCAGCCCCGAAATTGGAAGCGTTGGATTGACCGAAAAAGAAGCAAGAGAAAAACACTCAAATATCAAAGTCGGCAAGTTTCCCTATTCAGCACTCGGGATAGCCAATGCTATGGGCGAGGCTGAGGGTTTTATAAAAATAATCAGCGATGACAGCGGTAAAATTCTTGGCGCGCATATAATTGGCGCTGAGGCAACCACATTAATCAGCAACATTGTAATCGCAATGAAACAAGGGATATCGGCCGATAAAATCGGAGGAACTTTTCAATCCCATCCCTCATATTCTGAAGGGGTTCAAGAAGCGGCTGAAGCGATTTTTAAAGCAAGCTTGCATATGTTAAACCAGTGAATTAGCCGTCATCAATTTTGACTTAGGCAATCCCATCAAATCAAGCACAGTAACCCCAACATCAGGAATAATGCCTTTTTCTTTTAGTTTTACATCTTTTCCAAGCACCCAAAACGGAACGGGATAAAGCGAGTGTTGGGTGCTTTTAACCATTTCGTTTCCCTTTTTTAGTTTCATCTCATCAGCATTGCCATGGTCTGAGGTAATGATAAATATTCCGCCCTTTTCAATAAACGCAGGGACAAGCTGCGAAAGGCATTTCGATACATGCCCTATTGCCGCAATGGCCGCATCAAGGTTGCCAGTATGCCCTACCATGTCCCCATTCTGGAAATTGTGGACGATTAGGGAATATTTGCCTTCTTTAATGGCTTTAAGCGCGTATTCGGTTTCAAGATATGCAGTCATTTCCGGAACCAGGTCGTAGCGCTTGCCGCCTTCAGTTCTTTCTTTTAGCGAATTGTCCTGCGCAAGGAATCTGTCTTCTCCGGGAAAAGGATCTGCCTTTCTGCCTGAGAACCAGGCAGTAACATGGGCATATTTTTCCGGGCCGGCTAATCGCAATTGCGCTAACCCGTGTTTTGAAACTATTTCCCCCACAGTTTCCGGTATTTCTTTTTCTGGAAATGCCGCCAACCCGTTAAGCCCCGGATAATATTCAGTCATGGCAACAAAGACCATCGCTTTCAACCTGTCTTTCAAGGACTGGATTTGGTTATATATTTCGTCACTGATTGGTTTTGTCCCCTTTTTGTAATTAAAATACTTTTTATCTTTTTCACAAAAGGCAATTGTTAATTGGATCGTCCTGTCCTGGCGAAAATTAAAATATATAACTGAATCAACCGGCCCCATCCCCATATATCCGCCAATTATCGTGGGTCGGATAAATTCATCCGTTTCCCCGCGTTTATATGATGCGTCAATTGCTTCGCGGGCGCTTGATGCCTTATATTCACCAACGCCATTTACTAATGTTTTCATAGCAAGCAACGTTTTATCCCAAGCAGTATCCCTATCCATTGCAAGCTCCCGGCCCATAACTGTTGAAATTTTAACTGTTTCATTTAAGCCAAGTTCAGCTATTTTATCCTCAAGCATTTTAAGATAAACTTCACCGGCCGCTTTGGGATTTGTGTCCCTGCCATCTGTAAAAAGATGTATGGCAACACTCCTTAATCCCGCCGATTTTACAAGCTCTAAAAGTGCAAATAAGTGTTTGATACTGCCGTGGACAGTCCCTCCATGCCCTTGAAGTATTCCCATCAAATGAAGCGTGGAATTATTTTGCTTGCAGTTATTAACCGCGACAATAAGCGCTTGGTTGTTAAAAAAACTTCCGTTTTCTATCGCAACATTAATCCTTTCAATTGACTGGTAAACCACCCTTCCCGCCCCCATATTTAAGTGGTTTACTTCAGAATTTCCCATCGTCCCCTCAGGAAGCCCCACCGCTAAACCCGAACATTCAAGTTTTGAAAAGGGATATTTTTTAAAAAGATCAGCAATAAACGGCGCTTTCCCCTGCTCGATGGCATCAAAAATAGCATTCTGGTTGTTCTTTTCGCCAAGGGCAAAGCCGTCCAAAATACAAAGATATACCGGAAATGTTTTCATATATTAAATTATATGTTAAAATGATTTAGAAAGAAAGGGGTTGCAAAATGGTTAGATTATCAGAAGAATATTTTTTTGTGGGCGAAAGGGCAAAAAGCGGGGCAAGGATTGAAAAAATCTTCGCCCGGCAAATATTGGATTCAAGGGGTAATCCAACCGTAGAAGTTGAGGTCTTGCTAAAAGACGGGACTATCGGAAGGGCGGCGGTTCCATCCGGAGCATCTACCGGCACAAATGAAGCCCTGGAATTAAGGGATCAGGAAGATAAAAGATACAAAGGCAAGGGCGTTTATACTGCGGTAAAAAACGTCAATGAGATAATCGCCCCCAAAATTGTCGGCACGCCGGCTCATCAGCAGCTTAAAATCGATAATGCCATAATTGACCTTGACGGAACCAACAATAAAAGCAAACTTGGCGCGAATGCTATTCTTGGGGTATCTCTTGCAGTTGCGCATGCCGCGGCAAAATCGTACGGCATCCCGCTTTTTAAATATATTGGAGGGGAAAGAGGAGAGCTTTTGCCCGTGCCAAACATGAATGTCATGAATGGCGGGGCGCACGCTGGTTGGAATATTGAATTGCAGGAATTTATGATAAGCCCTGCAGGCCTTCCGAGTTTTTCAGAAGCATTAAGGGCTGGAGCTGAAGTTTACCAAGAACTTAAAAAAGTTTTAAAAGGCAAAAGCCTATCAACCGGTGTCGGCGATGAAGGAGGTTTTGCTCCCCGGCTGACAAAAAATGAGGAAGCAATCCAGGTTATTTTGGAAGCAATTGAAAAAGCCGGCTATGTCCCGGGAAAAGATATTTATCTCGCCCTAGATCCGGCCGCATCGGAATTTTTTAAAGACGGGAAATACCAGCTAAAAAGCGAAGGGAGAGAATTGGCTTCTTCTGAAATGGTTGACCTGTATGTTGATTGGTGCAATAAATATCCAATCGTTTCAATCGAAGACGGCTGTGCAGAAGCCGATTGGGATGGCTGGAAAATTTTAACAGAAAAGCTTGGCGGAAAAATCCAGCTTGTAGGAGATGATCTTTTTGTCACCAACCCTGAATTTTTAAAAAAAGGCATCAAGCAAAAAGTTGCCAATTCTATTTTAATTAAGTTAAACCAGATCGGTACTTTATCAGAAACTCTTTATACAATGGAACTTGCAAAAGCAAGCGGATATACATATATGACCTCCCATAGGAGCGGGGAAACTGAGGATTCAACAATAGCGGATCTTGCGGTTGCTACTAATTCCGGACAAATTAAAACTGGTGCGCCCTGCCGGAGTGAAAGGGTTGCAAAATACAACCAACTGTTAAGAATTGAAGAAATATTAGGAAGCAAAGCTAAATATATTGGGCTATCAGGATACAATCCAAAAAAATAATCCTAAACAGCCTGGTCGGCGTCTAAACTCTTATTCTTGTTGAATTTTCTGCGGAGATATTCTTCGTCAACCTGGACAACCACAATCTCATTTAAGCTAAATAAATTTAATGTTTTGCACTTGGGGCATTTTATTTCAACCTTGCCGGTGTTTTCTACTTTGGCCAGAAGCCTGCGGCAAAACTTACAGCGAAATTCTTCCATAAAATCTATCTCCTTCCCTATTTCTTATCGGGCATAAAAAAATAAAATTTCACCGGATTTTTACACAGACGAAGACAAAAGAAGTTTAGTATATGGGCGCTGGGGATTGTGTATGATCTGCTCTTTTGTCCCTATTTCAAGGATCTTTCCGGCTTTCATTACCGCAATTCTATCACACATATAATTGATAATCAATAAATCATGGGCAATAAAAAGATATGTCAGGTCTAGTTTTTGCTTGATGTTTTTTAAAAGCTTCAGTATTTCAACCTGGGTTGAAACATCTAATGAAGATACCGGCTCATCTAAAATCAAGAACTTGGGGTTTGAAGAAAGCGCCCTGGCTATCCCCACCCTTTGCCTTTCCCCGCCCGACAATTCATGCGGATAATGGTTGGCAAATTCTTTATTAAGCATGACAAGCCCCAAAAGTTTCTCAACCCTGCCAGCAATTTCTTCCTTAGGGAACATTTCCCTGATCAACATAGGTTCGGCAATGGCCTCCCCTATTTTGATCCTGGGATTTAATGATGTTTGCGGATCCTGAAAAACTATCTGGCAATCGCGCTTGGCAATCCCCTTTATTTCACCATTATCCTGCTTGATCAGGCCAAGAATTAAGCGCGCAAGAGTTGATTTCCCTGATCCGGATTCGCCAACTAATCCCAAAGATTCCCCCTTAAATATTTCAAGGCTTATATCGTCAACCGCTTTAATACTGCCAAACGTTTTGGTTAATTTTTCTATTTTAATCATTTTTGAGTTCTCTTAAACAATTAATAAGCTTTTTTGTGTATTCATTTTGAGGTGCTTTTAATATTTGCTCAGGAGTTCCTTCTTCAGCAATGCAGGACTCGATCACAGATTTTTTTTATTATCCCAAAATTATGGGTGATGTAAATAATCCCGAGATTATATTTTTTCTGTACATCCTTTAACAGTGTTAATATTTCCGCTTGTATGGTAACGTCAAGCGCGGTTGTCGGTTCGTCTGCAATTAAATATTCCGGCTGGCAGGCTAATGCCATTGCAATCATAACCCTTTGCTTCATCCCGCCGGAAAATTGGTGGGGAAAATCTTTTGCGCGAATTTTTGCTTCTTTTATTTGGACAATTTCAAGCATTTCAACCGCTCTCTTCCAAGATTCATTCCGGCTTACCCCCTGGTGGAGCTTTATTGTTTCCGCGATCTGCTCGCCTATGGAATAAACCGGATTAAGCGAAGTAAAAGGATCCTGGAAAATAATTGATATTTTTTCTCCCCTGATTTTTATTAGTTCTTTTTCTTTAAGGGATAAGATATTGCTATTTTCAAGCATTATTTTTCCTGAAACAATTTTACCGGGAAGGGATATCAGATTGAGTATTGCATGGGCAATTGTTGACTTGCCAGACCCCGATTCCCCCAAAATCCCCAATGTCTCTCCCCTATTAACACCAAAGCTGATATCTTTAACCGCTTCAATGGTTTTATCGCCGCAATAGTAATTTACAGATAAATTGCTAACTTCTAACATCTAACTTTTCCCTAAGCTCCTCTCCAACAAAATACAAAGAAAGGACCGTGATTAATATGAGCGCTCCCGGAATCGTCGCCATCCACGGGGCATCCCGCATGTATGCCTGAGCATCCATAAGCATGTTCCCCCATGATGCCATTGGCGGCTGAACCCCCAATCCAAGAAATGAAAGTGAGGACTCAGTTAAAATCGCGCCTGCCATGCCCAAAGTCGCCGCCACAATAATTGGAGCCTGGGCATTGGGAAGAATGTGCCTGACAATAATCCTGAAATCTGAACAGCCAATTGATTTTGCCGCTTCAACATACTGCAATTCCCTAATCCTTAAAAATTCTCCCCTGACTAAACGCGCAACCCCCATCCAAGAAGTTAGCCCTATAACCACCATGACATTATAAATATTGGGAGATAACATCGCCTGGACAGTTAAAATCAAAAATATTGAAGGAAAAGCCAGCATAATATCAACAAACCGCATCAATAAAGAATCTATAAATCCTCCATAAAACCCGGCAATTGAGCCAAAAAATACGCCTACAATTATCGCGATCGCAACCGCCGCAAAGCCTACCGTTAACGATATCCTTGCCCCAAAAACCGCCCGGCTAAAAATATCCCTGCCTAAATCATCTGTGCCGAATAAATGGTTAAAAGACGGAGCAAGCGTTTGCGACTCAACTATTTCATCGGGATCATAAGGAGCAATAACCGGCGCCAATACTGCAAAACCCAATAAAATTATTAAAACCAATAGGCCAAATTTACCTCTTTTCATACCTGATCCTCGGGTCAGCCAGCGCATATGAAATATCCGCCAATAGGTTTCCAATAATAATTAATACCGCGGACAGCATTACAATCCCCATGATAAGCGGATAATTCCGGGAAAATATTGCCTGCACCCCTAGCCGCCCCATTCCCGGCCAGGCAAAAATCGTTTCAATAATAAATGCCCCGCCAAAAAGATCAGGCAAAGATAATCCCAGTATCGTAATGATTGGAATCAAAGCATTCCGCAATGCATGCTTAAAAATTACAATCCTTTCAGGTAAGCCCTTTGCCCGCGCGGTCCTGATGTAATCCTGGTTTAATACTTCAAGCATGGCAGACCTTTGGTACCTGGTTATTGAAGCCAAAGAAAGGACAGTCATTGTCAAAAGGGGCAATAGCATATGCAAAAAAACATCATATATCCTAATTATGATATTTTTATCTCCTATTAACGGGTCAAACATCCCAACTGCCGGGAGCCAGTCAAGCTGGACTGAAAAAAGAAGCATCAGCATAAGCGCCAGCCAAAACGCGGGCAGGGACATCCCAACAAAAGAAAAAACCGTGAAAAATTTATCAAACCAGGAGTTCTTTTTTAC
>WPAF01000020.1 GCA_009772965.1 Candidatus Saganbacteria bacterium | reverse complement strand
TAAGTCAGATAAGTTTGATGCTTATGTTGGTTTATCGCGCAAAAAAACTAACGCTAATCTCAGCCCCTGCTCATCCCCTTTATTTCGCAACAGTCCCCATATCTATGCGTGCCTTTAATAACTTCAGCTATGTTATCAGCCATCTTAAATTCATCTTCTACCACCAGTATCAACGGCTTCTCCATTTGTTAATGCCTCCTTAAAGTTTAGATTGGGACATACCATTGGCCTGTCCAAACCTTATAACACCATTTCAGATACTCTGCAAAAGCTCTGATCGGTCCGGTTATAATTCCCCAAATTAAAAAGGCCGGATAATAAATACTAAAAGCAGCAATATTTCGAAGCAAATATCCAATTGGCTCTGGCGCTTTTTTTCTGCCCTCCTCAAATGCTTTTCTATTTTCCCTCATTTTTTCCGGCATGTTATCCATGGCTTTTAAACTGCTTATCTTATAAAATTCGGCTTTCCATCCGGGATATTTTAAAACTGTTCTCACATCCTGATAAGTTCTATTCCTGATAATCTCAAAAATATCCACCGTGGGTCCGATAACACCAATTATCAAGCCATAAACCACAGCCCAGACAAGCATAAACGGTGAAGCTACTACGGCGTAGAACAGGAAAATAATTTTGTGAGACCTAAAGAAAGTTTCGATATTTGCCATTTGTTTACTCCTTCAGTTCCTCACATTTTATTTCACCTTTTTTATAGGTTTGATCCATCATATACGCCCAATCACCAGCGAAAACGCGGTCAATGGTGTCTGTAAGCTCTTCCTCGTTAAGAGGTTTCTTAAGATAAGCTGCGCTCTTGCCCATGGCGGTGGCTCTTGTCCACTTTTCTTTATCTTCATAGCCGCTAAGAATTATTACTGGTATCAATTTCATAAAAGATTCCTGCCGGCGGATCCATTTTAAAAACTCTAATCCATCCATTCCCGGCATTTTGATATCTAAAACTATACATTTAATTTGATTATCAGCTAAACCTAAAAAACGTTTATGTTTATCAAGTTGTTCAAACCCTTCACGGGTGCTGAGGGCGACTACCGCCTCATATCTCCCTGTGGCTCGAATTATTTCGGCAATGTTTTCGGCCATCATTGGTTCATCTTCAACAACTAAGATTAATGGCTTCTCCATTTTTTAACCTCCATTTTGTGCCTGCGAAAATTCTCCCACTATCGCCTTAATCTGTCAATCGCCTTTGGCATTTTTCAGCATTTTTACAATCGCTTCCGCCCAAGCATTAGCGGCAGCAGGCCCCGTTGCAGTTATGATATTCCCGTCAACCTCAACTTCTTTTCCAGTATATGTTGCGCCGCCTTTAGCGAGTGTCCCGTCGTCCGCGAACATTGTTGCTTTTTTGCCGCTCAAGACATTGGCATTGGCTAAAATTCCCGGCGCCGCGCATATTGCCCCGTAGCATCCCGGCCCGCCAATAAAAAGAATCGCACTATAATCATCCACTATCACATCTTTGATCGATATGTCAGCATTTGCGGTTTTTCCAAATTTACCTTTTGCTGAACCTTTTTGTTGTGAGGCAGTTATGACGGTTATTCCATTTTTCTCAAGAATAACTTTCGGCTCAAAATACTCTTCATCCCTGAACATTTGCTGAGGAATAATAAATAGCGCTTTTTTCATGTCTTATACGCGTCAATGATATTATAACCCCAAAATATTACCGCAAATACAAGGCCAATCCCAAATACCAGCAAAAATATTGCTCCGGAGATAAGAAGGGAAAAATAAAAAATTGCCGGCAATGCGAAATAAAACAAAAGCAAAAACTTGATGCCTTTTTCTGAATCGCCTTTTAAAATTTGGCCGAGCCCCACCACAAAAGTTGAAGCCAAAGCAAGAAATACTTTTAGCCAGGTGTTTTCCTTCATACGTAAGGCATTATAAATGAGAATTTGATTCTTTACAAACAAACCTTGTTATCTTATAATGAGCCGCAGGGGTGAAATGTTGAAAAAAATACTGGCATATTTTATAGTCGCGTTTTTATTTATGCCATCGCTTGCAGAAGTAAAGTTAAAAGATGTGCCTGCCAACCACTGGGCGGCCAAGTCAGTTTATGATCTTGTTAAGCTTGGGATAACAAGCGGCTATCCAGACGGTACTTTCAGGGGCTTAAAAAATATTACAAGGTATGAAGCGGCGATTTTCCTTTCAAAATTGGCCGGAAAAATGGGGGCGGGGGACGCGGAGCAGATCAGGCAGGATATTAAAACCCTTAAAGAAGAAATCGTAAAATTAAAAGAACAGGGAACCCCTGTAATTGTTTCCGGGGAATTTGATGTAAACGCGATGTTTGCAAGCTTGCTTGCGGCAAAGGGTGTTTCGGGAAAAGGCCCGCTTGTTAACTACCGGTTGAAAACGAACCTCTCAAAAGAAATTAATGAAATCACTTCACTAAAAATTGGGCTGGATACCATGGATGCCGGCTATTACGGCGGTACAAGGGATCTAGTAAAGCAAATGATTGATATGGAGGGGAAATTAAAAATTAATCCGGTTGATTTGGGCGTTTTTGGCGATATTTTTTCTGCTCCTCTTGATGTAATAATTTCTGCCGGGCCCGGGGTAATCCAGCATACTGATACAACCGGCATAGCATCATCCGAAAATGGGATTTGCTACCTGCGGCAGGGTGCAGGCGTTTCTGCGGCAACTAAAATTGGTGAAACAAATGTTGCCCTTAAGTATCTTGTCAGAGCTTATGATGTTTTAAATAGCGGCAAAGTTGACACAAATAAAGGAGAGTTAACTCTCGGCTATAATTTTGTAAAATTCCCAATGCTTAATAATTTAGCAGTTGAGTTGAAAACCTCTCTTTATGCCAAGACCCCAAATATTGGCGGCCCGAAAGATTTTAAATGGGGTCTGACATTATCCTCAAATATTACTCCAAAGCTGTTATTCAGCGCGCAGCTTGCCGAAAGCAGCGCTGATCAAAGCAGGGGAATGATGGCTTCGGGGACTTTAAAATCTGATAATTTTATTGATGGGATGAATTTAATGATTAAAGCAGTTAGGATTGGCGCGCAGTATATTCCTGATTCCTTATGGACAGAACAATTGGGGGAAACAGGATATGACGTATTCTTGCGTCCCCTTGAAAACTTGACCACCAATGTTGATGTGGATTTTTCTCAGGCGGCATCGGATAAAGTATTATTTAAGATAAAAGGGGCGGCCAGGATGTCCTCAGAGCTGAGCTATGGCGCGGGTTTCCAAAGGTCTCGCCTGACAATGCAGTTTGGCGCGGTTTATGCTCCGGCAAAAGATGTCCAATTTGAAATATTTTACCGCGCAAACCAAGAGCCGGCATTAAAGGAGACAACCGACTTATCGGCAATACAGACGACTTTCAAATTCTAGAATTTGAAGAACTTCCTTCAACCCAAGACCACGCCAGAAAAATAGCGGAGGAATCGCCTGAGTGGACGGTGGTGGTTGCAAAAAAGCAAAGCAAGGGGAGGGGAAAGCCCGGCAGTGTTTGGTATTCCCCGGAGGGCGGGCTCTATTTCTCAGTAATTATGAAGATAAAAGATTTGGATATGCCCCAGATAACGGTCTTAACCGCCCAATCAATTGCAAATGTCATTAAACGGGAATATGGCATCCAGCCAGAAATTAAAAAACCAAACGATATTTTGGTTGATAATAAAAAAGTTTGCGGCATCTTGGCCGAGAAAACAAAAAAATCCCTTATTATTGGGGTTGGAATAAATTTGAATATTAAAGATTTCCCGGAAGGGTTAAACGCGGCATCTTTGCCGGCCGATAAAAAAATAGATTATTTGGGATTTTTAAAATCAGTGCTTGCCGAAATGAAAAATGATATAATAAAACAATGTTAAGAGGTATTCGCGGAGCAGTCACCGCAAAGAAAAACTCAAAAGATGAAATCATCAAAGCCTCAACTAGGCTTTTGTCTGAATTAATCAGCAAGAACAACCTCCGCATCGAAGATATCGCATCGATATTTTTTACTGCCACCGCAGATTTAAAAGCGGAATTTCCCGCAAAAGCCGCGCGCTTGATTGGGCTGGATACAATCCCCTTACTGTGTTCGGTTGAGATAAATGTTCCAAAAAGCCTAAAAAAATGCATAAGGATTTTGATGCTGGTAAATTCTACAAAAACAATCGGGCAAATAAAACACATTTACTTGGATGGGGCGCAGGTTTTGCGCCGGGAGTTTAGCTCATGATCATTATAATGAAGCCAAACGCGACCGAGGAGCAAATAAATAATGTCACTGAAAAATTAAAAAGCCGCGGCTTTGGGATCCATTTATCCAAAGGCGTTGAGCGCACCGTAATTGGAGCGATTGGCGACAAATCCGCGATCCAGCTTGAAGCCATTTCTATGCTGCCGGGGGTTTCTGATATTGTTCCCATCCGCAAGCCATACAAACTGGTAAGCCGTGAGTTTAAAACTGAAGATACAATTGTGGTAGTAGATAAAAAACTTTTTATCGGAGATAAAAAACCAATTGCGGTTATAGCCGGGCCTTGTTCGGTTGAATCAAAAGAGCAAATGCTTGAAGTTGCGGAAGAAGTAAAAAAAGCGGGAGCGTCAGCCTTGAGGGGCGGGGCTTTTAAACCGAGAACTTCGCCATATTCATTCCAGGGATTGGGGGAAGAGGGATTGAAAATATTGGCTGAAGCCAAAAAGAAAACGGGGCTTCCCATTGTAACTGAAGTGATGGATACAAGGGATGTAGGATTAGTTTCAAAATATGCTGATGTTTTGCAAATCGGCGCCCGCAACATGCAGAATTTTGTTTTATTAAAAGAAGTCGGCAAGGCCGGAAAACCGGTATTGCTAAAAAGAGGGGCGGGGTCAACTGTTGAAGAGCTTTTAATGTCGGCAGAATATATTTTATCCGAAGGCAACCATCAGGTTATCCTTTGTGAAAGAGGGATACGGACTATCGAAAATTATACTCGCAATACATTAGACCTTTCCGCGATCCCGGTAATTAAAAAGCTGAGCCATTTGCCGGTAGTGGTTGATCCAAGCCATGGGACTGGCCGCTGGGATTTGGTTGAGTCAATGTCAAAAGCGGCTGTTATGTCCCAGATCAGGTTAGTTGCGAAAGCTGTTTCTCGAGAGATGTAGTTAGATCGGAAAATCCTTCTTTTTTATAAGCTGAAATTGCCGCTGAGGGCGAATATTTTCCAAGAAGATCTTTTGACGGCATTTTGATGTCAATTTTATTAAATACGGTTAGCATTGGCTTAGTAATAATTTTTAATCCCTCTAATACTTCATAAACTGCAGAAATCTGGCTTTCCAAATATTCTGATGATGAATCAACTACGTGGATTAAAAAATCTGCCTCAATAGCTTCTTCAAGAGTCGCGTGGAACGCATCAACCAATTGGTAGGGAAGATTTTGGATAAACCCGACAGTATCAGTCAATAAAAAAACTTTTCCGTTTGGCAGATAAACTCTTTTTGTTACCGGATCCAAAGTGGCAAATAATTTATCTTCAGTTAAAACATTGGTTTTCGCGAGCGAGTTTAACAGGGTGGACTTTCCGGAATTTGTGTAGCCGATAAGCGCGCCGGTTGCGATATTGGATTTTCTCCTGTTTTCCCTGAGCAATTTGCGGTTTTTTGAAACCTTTTCCAATTCTTTTTTTAATTGGGAAATATTTTTTCTTGCTCTCCGCCGGTCGGACTCAAGTTTGGTTTCTCCCGGCCCCCTGGTCCCAATCCCTCCGCCAAGCCTTGAAAGCGATATCCCGTAGCCGGATAATTTTGATAATAAAAACTCAGATTGGGCAAGCTCAACTTGAAGTTTCCCTTCTCTTGAATGCGCGTGCTGGGCGAAAATATCTAGGATTAATTCCGTGCGGTTAATAACTTTAATATTTAAATCATCTTCTAAATTCCTGATTTGTGAAGGGGAGATGTCGTGGTCAAAAATAATAAGATTGGCTTTGGTCTCATCGCATAGCGACTTCAATTCTTCAAGCTTTCCTTCACCGATAAAATATTTCCTGTCAGGGGTGTCTTTGTTTTGGGTTAATATTGCAACCGTTTGGGCTCCTGCGGTTATGGCCAGCTTTTTTAGTTCTTCAAGGGATTCATCTAATGAGGTTCTTTCGCCTTTTATTTTAACGCCTACCAGGATGGCTTTTTCATCTTGACCCATAAGGAATTATACCATATAATTCTGGCATGCCTAAAAAAATATTGGTCGTAGATGATGAAGAAGATATAATAAATACCTTAACAATAAGGTTGAAATCCAATGGTTATGATGTGATTTCCGCTTCTGACGGCATGTCCGCCTTGTCCAAAGCAAGAGAAGAAAAACCTGATTTAATATTATTGGATATTATGCTCCCAAAACTTGACGGATATAAAGTCTGCCGCATGTTGAAATTTGACGAAAACTATAAAAATATCCCGATCATCATGATAACCGCGAAGGTAGCGGAACAGGATAAAAAAATGGGTGCTGAGGTAGGAGCTGACGCATATTTAGTCAAGCCATTTAATCCTGAAGAGCTCTTAAGAAAAGTAAATGAACTTATCAGTAAAGAGACAAAAGTAGATGGCTGAAAAGAAAAAAGATTTAAGGACGGCGCTTGTTAATTCAGGATTAATTACCCAAGACCAGCTTAATATAGTAGCGGATGACGCCTGTAAAACCGGAGAGAGCTTGATTCGTGCGATACTTGCAAAAAAGCTTTTAGATGAAAAACAAATCCTTAAATTTTTAGAAGAAGAGATGGGTATTCCCCATATTTCATTGACCAGTTATTTAATTGACCAAAAGACGATTGAAACCCTGCCTCCTTCAATTGCAAAAAAATACGGCGTTATCCCATTGTTTTTAGTGCAAAATACACTTTCTATTGCAATGGTTGATCCGTTTGATGTAAAAGCAATTGATGAAATTAAAGTAAAAACCAAGCATGAAGTTGAGGTGATGGCGGCAACCCCCACAGACATCAACCAGGCGATAGTTCAGTTTTACGGGGTTGCGGGGACGCTTGATGAACTTTTAGGCGCAATGGCAACTCCAGAAACTTCGCATGCCGCGACTCCTTCAACTGCTGATGAAGCCCCAATTTCAAAATTAATTAATCTTTTGTTAGTGCAGGCGGTTCAGGAGCGAGCTTCAGATATCCATATTGAGCCGGAGGAAAAGAGAACCCGAGTCAGATACAGGATTGACGGCATCATGCATGAGGTTTCTTCCCCTCCATCGCATCTCCACTCATCCATCTGTTCAAGGATAAAAGTGTTGGCTAAGATGGACATTGCTGAAACTCGCGTGGCGCAGGATGGAAGATTTGAATTTAAATTTGAAAACCGGTCAATCGACGTTAGAGTTTCGAGTTTCCCTACAATTTACGGTGAAGCCGTGGTAATGCGCTTGCTTGATAAGCAATCAATGGTTTTATCGTTAGGTGAAATTGGTTTTTCTGAAAGCAATCTTAAAAAATTCGACGAACTGGTAAAAAGGCCTTATGGAATTATACTGGTTACGGGGCCGACAGGATCAGGAAAAACAACCACATTGTATGCTACACTCCAGCACATTTTAACTCCAGAGAGAAATATTGTCACGGTTGAGGATCCGGTGGAATACGAAATGGCGGGCATCCGGCAGACGCAGGTCAATGTAAAAGCAGGAATGGTTTTTGCCACCGCTCTCCGTTCAATATTAAGGCAGGATCCCGATGTCATATTGGTCGGGGAAATTCGGGATATGGAAACCGGCGGTGTGGCGATTGAAGCGGCGCTTACCGGAC
The DNA here is from genome assembly GCA_009772965.1 of Candidatus Saganbacteria bacterium. Lineage (GTDB taxonomy): Bacteria > Margulisbacteria > WOR-1 > XYC2-FULL-46-14 > WPAF01 > WPAF01. Next base: position 29,541 of record WPAF01000020.1, on the reverse strand, counting down.
ATTTGGTTTTTTCTACTTTGCATACCAATGATGCGCCGGGGGCATTAACCCGGTTGGTTGACATGGGGGTTGAGCCCTTTTTAGTTGCTTCTGCCACTGCCGGCATAATTGCCCAAAGGTTAATCAGAAAAATTTGCGCAAATTGCAAAATTGAGCTGGAGGTTTCCCAGGAAATAACTGACAGCTTTGAACAGCTAAAAGGGAAAAAACATAAATTTTTCCATGGGAAAGGATGTAAAAACTGCCGCGGCACCGGATACAAGGGGAGGACCGCGATTTTTGAAATGCTGACATTAACTGATGAAATGAAAAATCAAATTGTAAATAAAGAGGCAACCAGCAAAATAAAACAAACGGCTGTTAAAAATGGGATGGTAACTTTGAGGGAAGATGGATTGCAAAAAGCTCTTGCCGGGTTGACTACATTAGACGAGGTGCTGAGGGTTACTCAGCTTGATTAGTATGTATGTGTCATGCCGCACTTGATGCGGCATCCAGAGCAGAAAATAGATTCCCGCTTTCGCGGGAAGGACATTTCGCAATTGGCGCATGATTGACGCGGAGTTGTTAAAATGAAAAGCATTTTAATTATTGATGATGAAGTAGAAATCTTGTCCATCCTAAGTTTTCGGCTTGAAAATTGGGGGTATAAAGCAATTAAGTCGGATAATGGGCATGATGCTTTAGTTAAAATATATAACGATAAACCGGATCTTGTCCTTTTGGATATCATGATGCCCGTAATGGATGGTTTTGAAGTGCTGGAAAAAATAAAAGAAAAAGAAGAAACAAAGCGCATCCCGATAATTGTTGTTTCTGTTGTTGTTTCCAAAAAGGAAGTAGAAAAAAGCATTTCTTTAGGCGCGAATTACTATATCAATAAGCCATATGATGCGCATGATTTAAAGAATAAAATCTCAATGCTCATTGGTGAAGGAGAAAAATAAACAAGGTGCCGATATTTAATTACAAGGCAAAAGATAAATATGGAGTGCCGATTGAAGGGATTATGGAAGCTGCCGCCGCATCTGCGGTTGCCAGCCGTTTGTCAGGGATGGGATATACGCCGGTTTCAATTGCCGAAGAAGAAACCTCAGCCTTGAATAATTTAGAAGATTTTTTATCCAAATACACAAGCGTCAAGACCGAAGAAATGATTGTTTTCATAAGGCAGCTTTCTGTAATTATTGGAGCAGGGGTTCCGCTTCTTGAATCATTGGAGGCGGTATATGACCAAGTTGCCAGCAAACGGTTTAAAAAAATCGTATTAAATATCAGGAGAGAAATTGAAGGCGGGTCAAGCTTTTCTGATGCTTTGGCAAGAGAACCGAAAATATTTCCTCCCGTTTTTACCTCAATGGTAAAAGCAGGGGAGAAGGCGGGTATTTTGTCGGAAGTGCTGGAGCGGCTGGCGAATTTACTTGAACGCGATTATGATAATTTGCAAAAAATAAAGTCCGCGACAAGATATCCCGTGATCGTAATAGCTGCGCTGGTAATTGCTTTTATTATTGTCGTGACATTTATTATCCCGAGGTTTTCCGCCCTATATTCCGCTTTTAAAACAGAGCTTCCCCTTCCAACAAGGATTTTGCTTGGAATAAATTTTGTAATAAGGAATTATTTCTTTGCTATTATCGCGGGTATTTCTGTTTTGGCCTATTCAATCAAAAAAGTTTTGCAAACCGAGCGCGGCAAAACATTTTGGGATCGATTTGCCTTATCTGTTCCAATATTTGGGATTTTAGTAAGCAAGCTTTCTCTGGCGCGATTTTGCCGGATGCTGGCGGCAATGCTCAAATCAGGAATACCAGTAGTTGAAGGCCTTAGCATAACCAAGAATACGGTTGACAATAGGATTATCAGCAATGTTATTTCAAATATAGAAGAAGAAGTGATTCGCGGGGGGAGCTTGTCCGAACCAATGAGGGGGTCTAAAATATTTCCCCCAATAGCTATCCAGATGGTGGCGATTGGAGAAAAAGCGGGCGCGCTTGAGGGAATGTTGGAAAAAGTTGCTGACTATTTTGACAGGGACGCCGACTACATGATAAAAAATTTAACGCCGCTCCTTGAGCCATTGTTGATATTGATGCTGGCATTTTTGGTGACTCTTTTGGCGTTAGGTGTTTTTCTGCCGATGTGGGACATGGTAAAGTTTATTAAGTCGTAACAAATCGCTTGACAAGGTTTTTTATTAAGGGTACAATTACAACGAAAATTAGACAAAAGAAGTACCCACTTAAAAAACTCTAATTTAGAGGTGTGGGTTGTTTTGTCCTTTGTCGTCTTTTTTTATGACACAGAACCTTGAAAACTAAGCAGGAGTTTTAACTTCCCAATTTATTGGGAGGAGCGAACGTATATTTTTATTTTGATTCTATTTAGAGCCAATATTGAGAGTTTGATCTTGGCTCAGGATGAACGCTGGCGGCGTGCCTAACACATGCAAGTCAAACGGGTTTCGGCGCAAGCCGGAATCAGTGGCGTACGGGTGAGTAACACGTAAGTAACCTGCCCTCAAGACCGACACAACTCCGCGAAAGCGGGGCTAATTTCGGATGTGATTCAATGAACACATGTTTGTTGAATTAAATCCCGCAAGGGGCTTGAGGATGGGCTTGCGGCCTATCAGCTAGTTGGCGGGGTAAATGCCCACCAAGGCTATGACGGGTAGCTGGTCTGAGAGGACGACCAGTCACAATGGAACTGAGAGACGGTCCATACTCCTACGGGAGGCAGCAGTGAGGAATTTTCCACAATGGGCGAAAGCCTGATGGAGCGACGCCGTGTGTGCGATGAAGTCTTTCGGGATGTAAAGCACTGTCGAGGGGGACGATAATGACGGTACCCCTGGAGGAAGCCACGGCTAACTACGTGCCAGCAGCCGCGGTAATACGTAGGTGGCGAGCGTTATCCGGAATCATTGGGCGTAAAGCGCGCGTAGGTGGTTTTACAAGTCAGATGTTAAAGGCTTCGGCTCAACCGAGGTTTGCATCTGAAACTGTATAACTGGAGAGAGTCAGAGGAAAGCGGAACTTCCGGTGTAGCGGTGAAATGCGTAGATATCGGAAGGAACACCAGTGGCGAAGGCGGCTTTCTGGGACTTTTCTGACACTGAGGCGCGAAAGCCAGGGGAGAGAACGGGATTAGATACCCCGGTATTCCTGGCCCTAAACTATGTTCACTAGGTGTTTGAGGTATCGACCCCTTGAGTGCCGCAGCTAACGCGTTAAGTGAACCGCCTGGGGAGTACGGCCGCAAGGTTGAAACTCAAAAGAATTGACGGGGGCCCGCACAAGCGGTGGAGCATGTGGTTTAATTCGATGCTACGCGAAAGACCTTACCTGGGTTTGACATTCTGCTAGTAAAAACCTGAAAGGGTAATGATTTCGGTTTACCGAAAAGGCAGGACAGGTGCTGCATGGCTGTCGTCAGCTCGTGTCGTGAGATGTTGGGTTAAGTCCCGCAACGAGCGCAACCCTCATTGCCAGTTGATAACGTTAAGTCGATCACTCTGGCGAAACTGCCCCGGATAACGGGGAGGAAGGTGGGGATGAGGTCAAGTCATCATGGCCCTTATGCCCAGGGCAACACACGTGCTACAATGCGGCGTACAAAGGGAAGCAATACGGCAACGTGGAGCAAATCCCAAAAAGCGCCGCTCAGTTCGGATTGAAGGCTGCAATTCGCCTTCATGAAGCTGGAATCGCTAGTAACCGCAGATCAGCGTGCTGCGGTGAATACGTTCTCGGGCCTTGTACACACCGCCCGTCACACCATGGAAGTCAGAAACACCCAGAGTCCCGGTTTACCGGGATGAAGGTGGTGCTGGTGACTGGGGTGAAGTCGTAACAAGGTAGCCGTACCGGAAGGTGTGGCTGGATCACCTCCTTTCTAAGGAGATTACATGGAATTTGTAAAAGATTTTTTCTTGATCAAGTTCTTACTTCTAGGTCGATTTATCATTTTTGATAATTTTGTTCGCTTAACTCCTGCTTAGTATTGAAGTTTTAAACAAGCTGAGGGCCAATACCTGCCTACCGGCAGGCAAGGCTCAGTTGGTATGGGCCAATAGCTCAGTTGGCTAGAGCGTACCCCTGATAAGGGTAAGGTCGGTGGTTCAACTCCACCTTGGCCCAATCAGGATCAGGGGCCGTAGTTCAGCTGGAAGAACGCCTGGTTTGCAACCAGGAGGTCAGCGGTTCGATCCCGCTCGGCTCCATTCTACTTTGTCCATTTTTACTGACAAAGTAGAATATGAAGTTGAGTTTTTAAAACACAGATCTTTGACAATTAAATGTATTTTTTATTTTTTTTGCGAGAATATATTCTCGCCTGATAATAAGGGCGCACAGGGAATACCTTGGCACTGTAAGGCGATGAAGGACGCGTCTGGCGGCGATATGCCTCGGGGAGCTGTCAAAGAAGCTTTGATCCGAGGATTTCCGAATGGGGGAACCCATCTAGAGTAATGTCTAGATATCCCGGTTGAAAGATCGGGACGCTAACTGGGTGAACTGAAACATCTTAGTAACCCAAGGAATAGAAATCAATTGAGATTCCCAGAGTAGCGGCGAGCGAAATGGGAACAGCCTAAACCGTTCCGATTTATCGGAACGGGGTTGCGGGAATTGCGATATGAGACTAAAGGATTTAGTTGAACACAGCTGGAAAGCTGGACCATAGAAGGTGATAGTCCTGTAAGTGAAAAGTCCAATGGCTCTAGCGATTTCCCAAGTACTATGGGACACGAGAAATCCCATAGGAATCTGGGAGGACCATCTTCCAAGGCTAAATACTATACAGTGACCGATAGTGAACAAGTACCGTGAGGGAAAGGTGAAAAGAACCCCGGAAGGGGAGTGAAATAGAACTTAAAACTGTGTGCCTACAAGCAATCGGAGCCCCGATTCGTCGGGGTGACGGTGTGCCTATTGAAGAATGAGCCGGCGACTTACAGTTGCAAGCAAGGTTAAAGCCGAGTTATCGGCTGAACCGCAGGGAAACCAAGTCCGAAATGGGCGATTTAGTTTGCAGTTGTAGACCCGAAACTGATCGATCTATCCTTGAGCAGGGTGAACTTCGAGTAAAATCGAGGGGAGGCCCGAACGAGTTGATGTTGAAAAATCATTCGATGACTTGAGGATGGCAGTGAAAAGCTAAACGAGATCAGAGATAGCTGGTTCTCCCCGAAATGGTTTTAGGGCCAGCCCCAAGACTATCTTTCCAGAGGTAGAGTACAGTTTGGACTAGGGGTCCGAAAGGATTCCCAACTCCTTGCTAACTCCGAATGCTGGGGAGCAACTACTTGGGAGTGAGAGTGCGAGGGATAAGCTTCGTGCTCGAAAGGGAAACAGCCCATGACCGTCAGCTAAGGTCCCTAAATTCAGGCTAAGTGGTTAAGGAAGTGAGATCGCTAAAACAGCCAGGAGGTTGGCTTAGAAGCAGCCATCCTTTAAAGAGTGCGTAACAGCTCACTGGTCGAGTGGTCTTGCGCCGAAAATACACGGGGCTCAAGCCTGATACCGAAGCTACGGGCTTCTTCGATTTATCGAAGGAGCGGTAGGGGAGCGTTCTGTTGTAGTGTGAAGTTGTGCCGCGAGGCATGATGGACGAAGCAGAAGTGAGAATGTCGGCATAAGTAACGAAAAGACGGGTGGAAATCCCGTCCGCCGAAAGTCTAAGGATTCCTGGGCAAGGCTCGTCCTCCCAGGGTAAGTCGATGTCTAAGCTGAGGCCAAAAGGCGTAAGCGATGGTAAAACGGTTAATATTCCGTTACCACCTTTGGAGTTAATACAGGGGACGCAGGAGGATAAATCAGCCGCTTATTGGATTGCGGTTTCGAAAGAACGATCCCAAGAGCAATCGCGGGAGAAGTGAGCTACTCCACACTGACGAGAAAAGCCTGTTGTATTTTCAATGGTGATCGTACTACAAACCGACACAGGTGGACAGGCTGAACAAGCCAAGGCGCGCGAGATAACTCTCTCTAAGGAACTAGGCAAAATGATTCCGTAACTTCGGAAGATGGAATCCCTGTACCATGCGCAAGCATAGGTGCAGGGCGCAGAAACCAGACTCCTGCGACTGTTTAACAAAAACACAGGTCTCCGCTAACTCGTAAGAGGATGTATGGGGGCTGATGCCTGCCCAGTGCTGGAACGTTAAGGGGCAGCTTGAGATAATATCAAGGGCTAAACCGAAGCGCCAGTGAACGGCGGCCGTAACTATAACGGTCCTAAGGTAGCGAAATTCCTTGTCGGGTATTTTAATGAACTTGCCCGATCAAAATGGCGACATTTTGTTAGTAAACTGGCTAATAACGGTGGAAATCCAAAATAATTTTTGGGCAATACCGTGGGAAGTTTTCTATTATTATGATAGAATAACCCCGTAACGACTGAACCGAAAGGTAAGTCCTGACATCATTGTCGGGAAATACGCCAGCTCTTGCCTAGGGAGGCTGTAATGAAGAATCCGTGGTATATTACTGGAATATGTGATGGAGAAGGTTGCTTCTCAATATCATTTAACTTCAGGAATAGATTTAAAAGCGGAATTGAGGTCAGACCAAGTTTCTCCGTAAGTTTGAATAAAAGGGATCTGGATACAATAAAAATGTTGAATGATTTCTTTGGGATTGGAGGGATTCGGTTCTCAAAAAATGACCAATGTTATAAGTTTGAGGTGCGGAGCGTAAAAGAGTTATATAAATTTATTATCCCGCATTTTGACAAATATCCGCTGGAAACCAGTAAAAAAAAGGATTTTGAAATTTTCAAAGAGTTATGTTTTCTTGTATACACAAATCAACATCTTTCAAAAGTAATTTTGGAAGAAATAATTAAGAAAGCATACAAAATGAATCCTTCTGGTAAAAGAAAAATACCAATTGAGAAACTTCTAAAACAGCTGGCAAGATGAAGATATAGTCTGATTTTTTATGGCAACATAAAAACAAATGAAGTTCCGACCCGCACGAAAGGCATAACGATAGGAGTGCTGTCTCGGAGAGAGACTCGGTGAAATTGAGGTAACCGTGAAGACGCGGTTTACCTGCATCAGGACAGAAAGACCCCGTGGAGCTTTACTGTATCCTAATTTTGAATTTTGATATCACTTGCGTAGCATAGGTGGGAGGCTTTGAAGTCCTAATTTAGGTTGGGATGGAGCCGCCAGTGAAATACCACCCTGGTTACGTTAGAGTTCTAACTGTGAAAGTGTATTTTGTGGGACAGAGTTAGGTGGGCAGTTTGACTGGGGCGGTCGCCTCCTAAACTGTAACGGAGGCGTTCAAAGGTTCCCTCAGCACGGTTGGAAATCGTGCGTCGAGTGTAAAGGCATAAGGGAGCTTGACTGCGAGACGTACATGTCGAGCAGGGACGAAAGTCGGACTTAGTGATCCGGTGGTGCTGCATGGAAAGGCCGCACCTCGATGTCGGCTCGTCGCATCCTGGAGCTGGAGCAGGTTCCAAGGGTTGGGCTGTTCGCCCATTAAAGCGGTACGTGAGCTGGGTTCAGAACGTAAACATCATTGCGTTCTACCACAGTAATGTGGTAAAATAATTAGTCGACTCATATCGGTGGAACCCTATTTCTTCTCCGAACGGAAGAAAGGGCAATACCGAGGGAAGACGGAGGTTCGATGTCTGATAGTATTCTACCGTACATCGCTGGTTTTTTAGACGGTGACGGTTGCATTATGCTCCAACTGGTATATCGCCATGATTACATCTTTGGATATCAAATCAGAGCCAGTATTGTGTTTTACCAGAAATCTAATCATAAAGATTTTCTTGAATGGCTTAAGGGATATTTAAAGTATGGATACATCAGGGATAGAAAAGATAATATTTCAGAATATACAATTGTTGGGCACAAAGATGTTGAGAGTGTTTTAAAGCTTTTGCAACTGCATTTACGGCTGAAGAAAGAGCAAGCAAGATTGGCTCTGGAGATCATTCAGGATTTGAGAGCGATAAAAAAGCTGACACCTGAAATACTCTTACAAATGAGTAAAAAAGTTGACCAATTTGGTAAACTCAATTATTCTAAAAAGAGAAAAAACACTTCAGTTAAAGTAGAAGAATATTTAAAGGCAAAGGAGCTCTTGTCCCCGTAACGACTTCTCGATTTACTCGAGGGACTTTATCAATAAGATAAGGTAACACGTCGACCCCCTAATCCGCCAAAAGCGGAGAGGGTGAAGGTATAGTCTATGCCACTAGTAACAGTGGAATTACATGCGTGAGACAGTTCGGTCCATATCCGGTGCAGGCGTTCGAAACTTGAGAGGAGTTCTTCCTAGTACGAGAGGACCGGAAGGAACAGACCTCTAGTGTACCAGTTGTCGCGCCAGCGGCAAACGCTGGGTAGCTATGTTTGGTCGGGATAAACGCTGAAAGCATCTAAGCGTCAAGCCCACCTCAAGATAAGGTTTCGTTGAGATCTCTTGTAGATCACAAGGTTGATAGGCTGGGGGTGTAAACGCAGTAATGCGTGTAGCTGACCAGTACTAATAGATCAAAATCAGGCGAGAACATATTCACGTGAATAATAAAAAATAAAATCCCGGTGGTCATACCGAGGGGGTCACACCCGTTCCCATTTCGAACACGGAAGTTAAGCCCCTCAGGGTCAATGGTACTTACGCTTTCAGCGCTAGGGAGAGTAGAACACCGCCGGGTTTATCCCCTGAAGCTCCGAAAGGAGCGAAAGGGGATTTTTTTTGCTTAACTTAAAAATTGACCAAAGCCATTCTATTTGATAAAATCAATAAATATAAAGTTATTCCCCGATAGCTCAATGGTAGAGTACCTGACTGTTAATCAGGGTGTTGTAGGTTCGAGTCCTACTCGGGGAGTCTCTCGACTCGCTCATTTCATTCGCTCGCTCGAGGCCTATTCACTTGCGTGTCGAGAGAAATCGAGCGACCCCGAGTGAGGAACAAAGTGACGAATCGAGGGGAGTCGAGGTTTAATTATGCCATATTTTGTTTATGTCCTCGAATGCAAAAATAAAACCCTTTACACTGGTATTACTAATAATTTAGAAAGACGATTAAAGGAGCACCAAACAGGTAGGGGTGGTCATTATACCAGCTACAATCCTGGGGTACGCATACGATATTTTGAAGAATTTGAAAACCGAAGTAATGCCGCAAAACGAGAAGCTCAAATTAAGAGATGGTCGAGAACAAAGAAAATTGCGTTGATCAAAGACGATCGTGGTATTTTGAAAGTTGCTTCAAGATGCAGGAAAAAATAAAATAGGCGTGTAAATAGTAAAACTACGAGTGTATAATGCGAGAAACTAAGATAAGGAGAAAATCATGTTTAAACTTACGCGAACTGTAGGATTATTACTTTTTGTACTTGTTTCAGCTTCATCAGCCTCGCCTTTTTTGGGAGGGGATTTAAAGCTTAGCTTTAACCTTGATTCCCAGAACTTTTCATTTAATGACAGTGCAGACAAGGTGTATATGGGAACAATAGATTCCGGATCAATTGGTTTTGGAGGCCATGCAGACCTTAAGTTTGGGTGGAAATTTTGATTTCACTTATTGCCAGCTAAAAACCTCATTCTATGATATTGCAGTACTAAATCCTTCAATCGGTCCAGTTGTAAAGATTAAATTTGGCGGTGGAGCGGATTTATATATTACCGCTAATTATAATCTTGGATATGTCAGCACTGAACAGAAAACTTCTTCTACAACAGCGGCCGGCGAATTTGTTGCCAACAAATATGGCTGGATATTTAATCTCAGGGGATATTTCCCGGTATGGAATAACGTTGCTATAGGCCCCAATATCAGTTATGCTTCGCAAGTTTTATACGCATTTAAATATAAATCAGCTGGAATAAATAAATGGGTTGATATCGGAATCACAACCTTGCAATACGGCTTAGCAATTTATATCTAATATAAATCAAACTTACAAATCACTTTTGATGTTAACTCATACCCTGCCTGGATATGATGGATATCCGTCCTGGCTTTATTAAGGCCGCTGACATCTACTTCAGTTTTATCAATGTCCAAAGTAACTAATCCGTTGGATCCAGAAACTGGATGAAGTGTATTTGCGTCAGCAAAGAAAGAAATGAATGGATTTTGGGTAAAAGAATTAGTGGCGTTGGCATTATAATTAATAGATGCTCTAACCTCTGCGGCATCAGCGGCGGCGACAACCCCGTTAACCAGCTTTTTCCATTTATATTGTACTGTAGTTATTTTTCCGGCACTGTTAGTAACCAAATGGAAAACAGGGAAGACGATATTATTATTTGAACCTATAGCTACCACATCCGAAGCCTTAAAATTATTAATTGTATAAGTGGTTGTCCCAATCCTAACAGTATAAGTGCCGCTTGGCGCAATCTCCGGAGTTGAAACTGAAGTGAAAAAGAGTGTCCATCCATTGCCGTCGCTGGTAGCGCCGATTGCGGCAGTTTGGGTTGTAGCGCCTCCGATAGCTGAAGGCGTTGTTAAAGTAGCGGATGTGCCGGCTGTCCTTGTATCCCCGCTGCCTAATCCGGAAAAATATATCTGATAAAAGCTGGGGCGGGGGATGTAGGTGTCATTATACCCATCAATCATGGAATCAACTTCTCCAGTTGCCGGATTACCAGAGTCATACATGCCGATAAAAGTTTGGAAAAGATAATTCTTGTTTTCATTAAAGTCGAATTCTCCATTGCCGTCTAAATCAAGATTTGTAAGGGCGGCCAACGAATCATCGATTTTCCCATAAAGATCTGCGGTGGCGGCGGTCATATTCATTTCTGCAATTAAGCTTGTAATGTTGATCGAAGGAATTGCCTCGGCGCTTGTTGTGTTTATCTCAACTGTCCCGAGGTTGGTGGAGCTTCCAGTTGGGGAAATAATTGGCAAGGAATCCCAGTCGTAGTCGGATTTTTTTAAATAACCCAATAAAGTTATAGTGCTTCCAGTTTTATTGAAAAAACCAAAAACATATGGCTGACCCGAACTCAATTGTAGGCTGAAAGTACCGTTTGATTCTGGCGTAATCAGGGTTTTGTTATTATCTGCTCCGATAGCAACAATATGCGTAACAGTATTGTTGGCAGAAGCATTTAACCCGCTGGTTGTAATGGTTCCAACTTTGCCGGAGACAGTATAATTGCCTGACGTTGTGCTTGTTGAGGCCGCATTATTTGCTATCTTTCCGCAGCCGTAAATAATGAGCCCTAAAAGAAAAACACAGATTAAAACAACTACCGGTATTATTTTTTTATTCATAGCAACACCTCGAGTCAAATTATAACATTATTTTTTTAAAAGTAAATTATGTTAACTCGAATTATTATGATAAAATCTAATATATTTAGGAAGGAATTAATATGCCAAAAAGAAACGATATAAAAAAAGTATTAGTTATAGGATCCGGCCCGATCATAATCGGCCAGGCCTGTGAATTTGATTACTCTGGAACCCAGGCTTGCAAGGCGCTTCATGAAGAAGGATATAAAGTAGTTTTGGTCAATTCCAATCCGGCCACAATCATGACCGACCCAAAAACTGCTGATGTCACATATATCGAACCGTTGGATATTGAACATCTTGAAAAAATTATTGCAAAAGAAAAACCTGATGCTCTTTTGCCAAACTTGGGAGGGCAAACAGGATTAAACCTTTCGTCTGCGTTAAGCAAGGCCGGAATACTGGAAAAGTACGGGGTAGAATTAATCGGAGTAAAAGCTGATGCCATCGAACGGGGCGAAGATAGGAAGGCTTTTAAAGATTCAATGAATAAACTTGGCATAGAAATGCCAATAAGCGAGCTTGCTTATTCTGTTGAAGAAGCAGAAAAAATAGCTGAAAAACTTGGCTACCCGATCATCATACGTCCGGCTTATACCATGGGAGGGACAGGGGGAGGCGCTGTATATAATGTGGAGGAGCTTCGCACCATAGCCGCAAGGGGCATTTCGGTCAGCCCAATTGGCCAGATATTGGTTGAAGAATCTGTCCTGGGCTGGGATGAGCTGGAGCTTGAAGTTGTTCGCGATGCTAAAGGCAATAAAATTACTGTCTGCTTTATCGAAAATATTGACCCGATGGGAGTTCACACCGGCGACAGCTTTTGCGTAGCGCCTATGTTTACCGTGCCGGAAGAAACACAAAAAAAACTTCAGGACATGTCTTATAAAGTGGTTGATGAGATCGAAGTCCTTGGCGGATGTAATGTCCAGTTTGGACATGACCGTACAAGCGGCCGGATAGTTATTATCGAAATCAATCCCCGAACTTCGCGCTCATCAGCGCTTGCTTCAAAGGCAACGGGATTTCCTATCGCGCGGATATCTACCAAGCTTGCGGTAGGGATAACTTTAGACGAACTCCCATACTGGAAAGAAGGGACTCTCGACAAATACAAGCCCAGCGGCGACTACGTGGTAATAAAGTTCGCGCGGTGGGCGTTTGAAAAATTCACGGAAGCGGAAGACAAGCTTGGGACACAAATGCAGGCGGTTGGTGAAGTGATGAGCATCGGCAAAAACTTTAAAGAAGCGATGCAAAAATCAATTAGATCCCTTGAGACAAAAAGGTATGGGTTGGGAGTTAAGAAGTTTGCCGCATTAGATTTGTTGGAGCTTAAAGCTAAAATGGTAAATCCTTCGAGCGAGCGGATATTTTTAATGTATGAGGCGCTAAGAAAAGGAATCACTACCGAAGAGCTTTGGCAGATGACAAAAATCAACCGCTGGTTTATAAACCAGATGAAAGAACTAGTCGAGTTTGAAGAGAAAATCAAAAAATATAAAGGCCAAAACCTGCCTAAAGATATTTTCCTAAAAGCAAAAGAAGATGGCTTTGCCGACCGTTATCTTGCGAACATTACGGATTCCAGCGAAATCGAAATCAGAAAACAGCGGCTGTCGCTAAATAAAATAGAACAGTTTGAAGCTGTTCCCGTCAGCGGAGCAGATGCCGCATATTATTTTTCAACCTATTGCGGCAAAGACAATGTCCCAGTGTCAGGCAATAGGAAAATTATGATCCTTGGCGGAGGCCCTAACCGTATAGGGCAGGGAATAGAATTTGATTATACCTGTGTCCATGCCGCCTTCGCGCTAAAAGAAGCCGGAATAGAATCCATAATGGTCAATTGCAATCCTGAAACGGTTTCAACTGATTATGACACTTCCGATAAATTATATTTTGAGCCGCTAACCGTTGAAGACGTCTTGAGTATTTACGAAAAAGAAAAACCGGAAGGGGTGATTGTGCAATTTGGCGGACAAACGCCGCTGAATATCGCTAAAGAATTGGTGGCGGCTGGCGTAAAGATATTGGGGACAAGCTGGGAAAGCATCCATACCGCCGAAGACAGGGAAAAATTTAAGGAAATAATTAAAAAGCTTGAAATTTCCCAGCCCGAAAGCGAAACAGCACTGTCAGAAAAAGAGGCGGTAGAGAAAGCCAGAAAGCTTGGCTATCCTTTGATGGTACGTCCTTCATTTGTTTTGGGCGGACGCGGCATGAGAATAGTTTATGATGAAAATATGCTGATTGATTATGTTAAAACTGCGATTGAAATAACTCCAGAATATCCGATGCTTATAGATAAATTCCTTGAACAGGCGGTTGAAGTTGAAGTTGACGCAATTTCTGACGGCACGGATGTTTATCTGCCGGCAGTGATGGAACACATCGAACTGGCGGGTATACATTCCGGCGACAGCGCCTGTGTTGTCCCTTCAATAAATATCAGCGAGGAACACCTGGCAATAATTGATGACTATTCAAGAAGGATCGCGAAAGAATTGAAAGTTATAGGTCTGATGAATATCCAATACGCCATCGCCGACGGGATAGTTTATATTTTAGAAGCAAACCCAAGGGCGTCAAGAACCGTCCCGCTGGTCAGTAAAGTCATGAATATCCAGATGGCAAAAATTGCCACGCAAATATTGCTAGGCAAAAAGCTCAAAGATCTCTTGCCAAAGTCAAACAAACCGATAAAGCATCTGGGAGTTAAAGAAGCAGTTTTTCCGTTTTATTCTTTTCCGGCGGTTGACCCTGTCTTGGGTCCGGAAATGAAGGCGACTGGAGAAGTGCTCGGGATGGCAGAATCATTTGGTTTGGCCTACTACAAAGCACAAGAAGCCACAGGGCTAAAGCTCCCGACCAAAGGAGCGGTCTTTATTTCTGTTATTGAAATGGAAAGAAAGCATCTGCTGGCAACAGCTAAAAAACTGCACCAACTTGGCTTCAAGATAATAGCAACAAAAGGGACCAAAGAATTTTTTGAAAAAAATAATATCCCGTCGGAACTCGCGCTAAAAATGCATGAGGGACGGCCTAATATAACTGATGACATCGCAAACGGGAAAATAAACCTTATTATCAATACGCCGGTAGGAAGAGAAAGCAAATATGATGACAGCTATATCAGAAAATCGGCCATTAAATATAAAATCCCTTACATCACTACAATAGCCGCGGCCAAAGCCGCCGCCGAAGGGATAGAAGCTATTAAATCGGGCGGCATAGAGATTAAATCACTTCAAGAGTATCACTCGTAAAAGGCAATACCTCAAGCGGCGCCCAAAAAAATCGCATTTAGGGCGTTTATTTGTTATTATGATTATATGCGAATAACATCAGCAACATTTGTAAAAGGAATAATAGGCGAAATATTGGAAGACGGGTTCCCTCAAATCGCTTTTATTGGAAGATCAAATGTGGGCAAGTCCAGCGTCATCAATTCTTTAACCAATCAAAAGGGGTTGGCCATAACAAGCTCTTCTCCCGGACGCACCAGGCAAATAAATCTATTTTTGGTAAATAAGTCTTTTTATTTTCTCGATCTCCCTGGGTATGGATTCGCGAAGGCATCGCACGAAGTTAGGAAACAGCTTTTTGACTTAATTGATTGGTATCTGTTTAAATCAGCCTATCAACAAAAAAAGGTTGTACTCATTATTGATGCGAATATTGGACCGACAGCGGATGATTTGGAAATGCTCCATACTTTGGAAGATTTCAAAAAAGATATTGTTATAGTCGCAAACAAAATTGACAAAATAAAGAAATCAAAATATGCCGGCCAGCTTCAGGAAATTAAAGCTTTAGCCGGAGAGCATAAAATAATCCCATATTCTTCGCGCGATAAAATTGGCATAAGCGCTTTAACTGACGAGATTTTAATATAATGCTGCAAATAAATAATGTATCTTTATCGTTTGGCGCGCAGACGCTCCTTGACGATATAAGTTTTACGGTCCATAACGGGGAGCGGATAGGGCTAGTCGGCCGGAATGGATCGGGCAAAACCACACTCTTTAAACTCATCACTGGCGAAATGGAGCCTGATTGCGGACGCATTGTATTGCCAAAAAATTATACTGTGGGATATCTTAAACAGCATCTCCAGTTTACAGAATCTACGGTGCTTGCTGAAGCCTGCCTCGGGTTAAAAGCTGATGAGAAGGATCAAGTCTGGAAAGCAGAAAAAATATTGAGCGGTTTGGGCTTTAGCGAAGATGAATTTTATAAATCCCCTTTGGAATTTTCCGGCGGTTTCCAGGTGCGCTTGAATTTAGCAAAGGTATTATTGGCAGAACCTCATCTTTTGCTTCTTGATGAACCGACAAATTATCTGGATATTCTCTCGATACGATGGCTAACGCGTTTCCTGCAGCGTTGGGGCAATGAGCTAATGATCATAACCCATGATCGGGATTTCATGAACAGCATTACCACGCACACGGTTGCTATCCACCGGCAAAAAATTAAAAAAGTTGAAGGAGATACTATAAAACTTTTTGAGCAAATCGCGCTGGAGGAAGAAGTTTATGAAAAAACCAGGAATAAAGAAAAGAAAAAACGCGAAGAAACTATGGAATTTATAAACCGATTCCGCGCTTCGGCGGCTCGCGCGAGCCTGGTTCAATCCAGAATTAAAGCGCTTGAAAAAATGGGGGTCAAAGAAGAACTGGTTAATGTCGCGGATCTGGGATTTAGGTTTAACTCTGTGGAATTTGAAGCGCAAAATCTGATGAGAGTTATAAATTTAACTTTTGGCTATACTCCTGAGCGCACTTTAATTGAGGATCTTTCAATTGATATCAGCAAAAAAGATCGAATCTGCGTCATCGGCAAAAACGGCAAAGGGAAATCGACGCTGCTGAGATTGCTTGCGAGCGAGCTTGAGCCGCAAGCGGGCGAAATTGCCCCGCATCCAAATTGCCAGGTCGGCTATTTTGGCCAGACAAACATTGAAAGGTTGCACCCCAAACTTACAATAGAACAAGAATTTGCCAAATTGCGTCCGGATATGAGCAAGACTGATATTCGCAAAACCTGCGGGGCGATGATGTTTTCGGGAGATTTGGCTTTAAAAAAGATTTCTGTGCTTTCCGGCGGCGAAAAAAGCCGCGTATCCCTGGGCAAGATTCTTCTTTCCCCTACAAACATGTTGCTTTTAGACGAGCCGACAAACCATTTGGATGTCGAATCCTGCGATTCCATGATTGCGGCTCTTGACGAATTCCCAGGAGCTGTTGTTATCGTAACCCACAGCGAAATGTTTCTCCATCATCTGGCAAATAAGCTTATCGTGTTCAATGAAGATCGCGTTTTTGTTTTTGAAGGTACTTATCAGGACTTTTTGGACAGGATTGGCTGGGAGGATAACTCAAAGAAACTAAAAAAAGTTAAGAAAGCTGATTTGCAAAAAGAGCGGCAAGAAGCGATTGAAGCGGAGTATAATAAAAAGCATAAAGCCCTGCACGACAAGATTGCAAAAATTGAAAAGCATATCGATGAAGAAGAATTAGCGATTGAAGATGTTAATCAAAAATTAGCAGAGGCATCTGCTAAGGCAAGGGGAGAGGAAATTAAAAAATTGCAGATCATAGCCCATAAGAAGCAGCAAACGCTCGATCTTGGATATAAAGATCTCGAAATCCTAATTGCTGAGCTTGATGCTCTTGATAAATCCAAACCATTGCTTTGAGGCCTGCCTGCCTTGACACAAACATTTGGTTGTTTTACTATATCTAGACTAAAAGATAAATAAAGGAGGTAAAAAAATGAGCTGGACGTTGTTTGGGCAAATTGTCCTGTTAATTGTTGTTTTTGCAGTTGTTAAAGCGGTTGTAAAATGTGTACACAACTGCTGCTGTAAAAATTGTAAGTGCGAATAATTTAATACACAGTTTTTAGGCTAAAGAGCTGGGATTATTTTTTCAATCTCAGCTCTTTTTATTTCCTTGGATTCTCCAGGCTTTAGTTCTCCTAATTCAAGCGATCCTATGCTTATTCTGATTAAGCGCAGGCAGGGGGAGCCGATGGCGGCAGTCATTTTTCGCACCTGTCGGTTTCGTCCCTCAAAGAGGGTTATTTCAAGCCAGCTGGTGGGTATATTTTTTCTAAATCTAATTGGTTTAAAACGCGGCCAGAGATTTTTTGGTTCAGAGATGTTTTTTACTTTTGACGGGAGAGTTTTTCTGCCTTCGATGACGACACCTTTCCTCAAAGCGACAAGAGATTTTTCATCAGGCAATCCTTCTATCTGTACCCAATAAGTTTTGGGCTGTTTATTTTTTGGCGAGCTTAAGTAATGGTTTAACTGGCCATCGTCAGTTAAAAGCATGAGCCCTTCGCTGTCGAAATCAAGCCTTCCAATAGGATAGATGTTTGGGAACGGAATAAAATCTTTTAAAGTCGGTCGCCCAAGTTTGTCGGTAAATTGCGGCAAGACGCCATAGGGCTTATTGAGTAGGATATATTTATGCCTATGTTTTTCCATTAAATGATTTTTATCGTCTTTTGGAGAGAATTAAGCCCTTTCATAATCTTTATTTTGTTCTTTTTTACATTATAATGTTCAGCCATGAGATCGATCAATATTTCATTTGTTTGGTTATTATGTTCCGGCGATGCCAAATAAAGCCGAGATCCTTTTAATTCATTATGATCCGCATTTAGTACTACTCTTATTTCAACAAGTATTTCTGTCATAAAATTATTGCTTTTCAAACCAGATTTGCTCGCCATTGCGCTGGCCGTCCTTACTTTCTGCAATCGGCACCACATAGTAAACTCCAGCTGCAGGTAAGCTTATTGTAGTAGAAACTGTAGAAAAACTATCTCCTGCGTCGGTTATTTTGGTTTCTGTTTGGCTGGAGGGAACGCCGTAGGGGGCGCTGGTATTCGTACATTTTCCAACAGAGATTGAATATGTTAACCCTTTTAAAGTATTTCCATCTTCATCTTTTGGCTTGTTAAAGACAACATCCACGCTGGAAGTTGTGACTGCTAAAGGAGTGCTACTATTTCCTTCAAGTGTTGGCATAGTGGTTCCATTGTAGGTTTGCAAACGAGACCAATCGGTTAACACATAGCTTGTTGAAATAAAGAAATCTTCATACCCGCCGTTAGTATAAGTGACCCTGATAACAAAAATATCGCCAATGTTCATAATAGCTTTTGGAGTAATTGAAACAATCCATTGGTTGCTTGTTAAAGTAGTGGTTTTATGGAGGCGATAACTGTCATTTTTCCAAAGACTGTTTTCCGCAGGATAACTGGATGGGTTACCTATGGAACTTGAAACTCTGATTGTTGCAATGTCTTTTATGCTGGCGGGAACATTTATGCATTGTACACTTTGGATTTCATCCAGTTTTCCTGATTTGGCATAAACATTGACCCACATGCTGATATCGTTTTTAGCTTCGGCAGATACGCCATGTGTTGTCCAAATATTGCTGCTTAAAAACACGCTTTCTACTGTACTGCTGGACAAAGCGGGGCCGAATGGATTAGTAACAATCCCATTTCTTATGCCGTCATTATCATCATCAGCATCAAATATATTGGGAATCCCATCTTTATCAAGGTCCGCACCTGTTGTCCTGTTAGTAATGCCGCTTTGGATAGTTTTTCCGCCGGCACTAGTCCCTTTGGGCGTGCCTCCGGTAGCGGCAGCTTTGTCTGAAGAATTGATAATTCCGCTTGGCCCAGTGTTTGGTTTAGCGTATTTTTTGCCTGAGTTATCCACGGTAATTGTCCCAAGGTTTGTATTATCAATTGGTATAATACCTACAACAACTTCAGAACTAGCTGAATTCCCCTCCATAACGATTGGTCCAAAGTATTTTGAATCGGAATCAATTATACTTACTTCATAAGAAATGTTTGATGGGATATCCAAAGAAAAATTTCCAGAACTGTCGGTTGCGGCTGAATAGGTTTGCCCGGATCCATTATCAACTGCTACAACCTTATATCCTGAAGCTGCTGCTTTGCTTTTAATGCCTGAGGCAACTACTCCGGTTCCCAATGAGCCGGAAAGGGTTATTGTTGCCGCGGAAGTTGTTGACGATGTTGCTGTAGGGGTTTTAATTTGCTGGCCGCAGCCAAGCATAATCCCACAAACAACTACCAGAAGGCCAAAAGCTACAAAGATTATTGTTTTCATTGGTTTCTCCCTTATTAATTATAGAAAAATCTATGCACTACTCTTGAAGTTAAATTATAAGCAATGCAAATTGATTGAATATCAGTTCGGGCAACTTTTCTAGTTCCACCGCCGGTTGTATCAAGATCTAATGTATTTATTGTTAAATATCCCTGGCCCCTAGGGATAATTAGAGGAGAATTTGATATCCCGTCATTAAAAGTAAAAGAAACAAATGGACTGCTATGGGAAAAACCCTTTGAAGGGGAAGTTGTTGTATCTTCAACAGTATTCAATTCATCTGTATTGGCATCCCTCGCTGTGCCATTTTTAATGATTTTCCATTTATAATCAATTCTTGTCACATAACCAGCTTCGTCAGTTGTTAGTTTAATTACCGGAAAGACAATATTTTCAGAAGCCCCGACATAAGATATTTGGCCTGCCTGGAAATTACTAAACCTATAGGTGCCAACACCGGTTACTTCAACGGTGCATGTCCCGCTGGGTGGAGTTATCGGACTTTTTGTTGCAGGGGCAAAAGAATACACCCATTCCGTGCGATTGCTGGCCGCAGTCCCGCTAAAAGTTTGTCCAGCCAGTCCTCCGGGAGCCTGCATTGTTGCCCGTGTCCCGGCGATTGAAGATCCGCTTTCAGTAAAGATGAATTGATATGAATAACTTTCAACAGATGGGCGGAAATTTTCCGCAAACTGATTTATCATATTGCTGACTTCATTTGAAGTTGCAAATTGAAAATCTGCCCAAAAAAGATAAGATTTACTTTCCTGGAAATCAAAAACGCCGTTTCCATCCACGTCTAAATTAGTCAGGACAGTCATTGCATCATCCATTTGGCCATAATAAGCGGCTGTAGTTTGGTCTGTGAAATTCATTTTTGACAACAAACTGGTAAGATCAATAGCTGGAGTTGCTTTTTTTTCTGTTGTGTCAACTTCTATTGTTCCAAGATCAGTTGCAGAACCTGATGGATTAATGATTGGCAAAGAATCCCAATCAACATCGGATTGCTTTAAATGGCCAAGCAAAGTTATGGCAGTACCGGTTTTATTGTAAAAACCTAAAATAATTGGATAGCCTTTATCGATACTTAGGCTAAAAGTCCCGTCAGAACTTAAATTTGCCAGGGTTTTCTGGTTGTTAGAATCAATTGCAACAATATGTGTAACCGTGGCGGCAACTTTAATTGCTGATCCAATGGATAGGTTATTGATTTTTCCGGTTACAGTATAATTCCCTGTTGATGAGCTGGTGTTGTATATTTTTCCGCAGCTAATTATTGTGAGAGAAAAAGCAAGCAACAGGAGTATAAACGCTATACAAAGCAGGGCTACTACGCGCCAATTGCCAATTAACTTCTTAAAATTATTCATAATTAATAATCTCCTAATCTACTTGATTTTTTGCTGATTATAAACCCAGATAATAATTATTTCAAGGCAAATATTGTTTGATATAATAGCAATTATGGAATTTGAAATTATCTTGGCATCTGCTTCCCCGCGAAGAAAAGAACTCTTAAAAAAGATTATTAAAAACTTTCGTGTTGTTGAAAGCGGGGTTGATGAAGGATGTATTAGTGCAGCACCTCCAATCTTATTTGCAAAAAATGCGGCAATACTCAAAGCTAAAGCTGTTGCCGTGAAATATAAAAAATCAATTGTGATCGGAGCCGATACCATTGTGGTATTAGGTAAAAAAATACTTGGGAAGCCAAAAGATAAAAAGGATGCGGTTGCCATGCTCAAAAGCCTGTCAGACGCCACACATAAAGCTATCACCGGCATAGCTGTTATTTTCCCCGGAGGAAAGATTGTCTCGGACGCTGCCGTCACCAAAATCAAAATGAGAAAATTATCTAAAAAGGATATCCTTGCCTATGTTAATTCCGGCAGGCCGCTTGATAAAGCGGGAGCTTATGGGATACAAGAGATTGAAGATGCCTTTGTTGAAAAAATTGAAGGCGACTATGATAATGTGGTGGGCTTGCCGGTTCAAAAACTAAAAAAGATACTTTTAGTCGAGGTTGAGACAACCTCGACTACGCGTAAAACAGGTTGCCTCAACCTGTTTTTTTAAGGCAAAGGTTTCATTTTGCGACAGTCCCATGATAGAATTCACCTTATGGCAAAAGTAATTTGGAAGCCCGGAACAATGCTTTATCCTGTTCCGGCAATTATGGTTTCCTGCGGCGACAAATCGGAAAATTATAATATCATTACCATTGCTTGGGCTGGAACCATTTGTTCCGAGCCGGCAATGGCAAGCATTTCCATCCGTCCGACACGACATTCCTATGATATCATCAAGCGGACGGGGGAGTTTGTCATAAATCTTACAACTAAAAAACTGGTCTTTGCGGCTGATTTCTGCGGGGTAAAATCGGGAAGAGAAGTAAATAAATTTGCAAAACTGAAGTTGTCGGCAGTAAAAGGCAAACATGTTTCAGCTCCCTTGATTGGTGAAAGCCCTGTCAATATTGAATGCAAAGTGACAGAATGCAAACATCTTGGATCTCATGATATGTTTATCGCAAAAGTCCTTTGCATCCATGCCGACAAGCGTTATATCAACAAAAAAGGGGCGTTTAATTTGCAGGATTCTGAGCCGATCTGCTATTCACACGGCAAATATTATTTGCTGGGCAGGGAGCTTGGCCATTTTGGTTTTTCAGTCAGGAAGAAGAAGTAAAGAGTCTATTAGCTTATATAATTCCTCAAAACTTTGTATTTTCCCAACACCCCCTCTTAAAACAGCGGCGTTTTTGAAGTTTTTAAAATACCAGATTGCAACTTTACGCGCAAAGCCAATCCTGTTTTTGGGCGCAAGCATTTTATATTTTTCTAAATATTGGAGATGTTTTATTAATACAGCTAATTTTTCTTTCAAAGTTGGGTCGGGCAGTATAATTCCTTTTTCCAGCAAACATTTGATTTGATTAAATATCCAGGGATTGCCAAAAGCTCCGCGCGCGACTATAACGCCATTGCAGCCTGTTGCTTCAATTGTTTGTTTTGCCTGTTGGGGCGAAAAAATATTTCCTGAGGCGATAACCGGTATTTTCACATTATCTTTGATTGCTTTAATTGAATTATAATCAACTTTGCCGGAATATAGCTGGGATTTTGTCCTTCCATGTACAAACAAGGCTTTTGCTCCGTTTTGCTCGCAATTTTTAGCTATATCAATAATATTTTTAATGTCTATAATTTGATAACCCACGCGCATTTTTACAGTAATGGGCAATGGAAGGGTAGAGGATAATTTATCAATTATGCGATAAAGTAATTCGGGTTCTTTTAATAAATAGGCGCCGGATTTTTTCTTGATCACTTTTCTTATTGGGCAGGCGGCATTGATATCCAAAAAAGAAATATGATTATTTAATTCGAGAAGTGTTTTTGCCCCTTTTAACATGATTTCCGAATCGGATCCCAGTATTTGCGCCGCGATCGGCAGGTCTTTGGGGTGCTTTTGTATCATATCTTTAAATTTTGTGCCGGAGTTGCGAGCCAGGGAGTTAGAATCAAACATTTCATAAAAACAGAATTCAGCTCCATGCTCCCGCGCGATTAGCCGGAACGATAAATCCGCGCATCCGGATAAGGGAGCCAAAAAAATATTTGTATTGATTTTCTTTGAGCCAATTTTAAGCATATAACCTTTCTTTAATATTACAGCATAAAGATTTTATTACAACCTGAAAGGCTCGTGTTTGACAACATGGGTTAATATGGTATAATCCCAAAATTGTCCTATACCATATTAGAGGATAAAATAATGGAATACTTAAAAAAAGAAGTAATAAGCAGGATAGAGCAGAAACTGAAGATATTGAATAGGCTGCGGCCATTGCCCGCTGCTCAGGTAAGAAAGCTAAAGGAACAATTCCAAATTGAGATGACTTATAACTCAAATGGAATTGAGGGGAATAGCCTGACTATGAAAGAGACCTTTCTGGTCATTAATGAAGGCATAACCATTAAGGGAAAACCTCTCAAGGATCATCTTGAAGCCAAGGATCACTATGCTGCGTTGCAATATTTGTATGAGTTGGTTGAAAAAGATAAAAAACACACGATTTCCGAGTTGCTGATACGCCATTTGCACCAATTAGTGGTAATGGATACCGATAGGGAATGGGCTGGAAAATATCGTGATGGCAATGTGATTATTGGCGGGGCAAAGCATGCTCCTCCAGAAGCTATTGAGATTCATGGCAAGATGCATGATTTGATTGTTTGGTTCAAACAGAATATAAACAAATTACATCCAATCGAGCTGGCGGCAATTTTTCATCATAAGCTGGTTTTTGTTCATCCCTTTTTTGACGGCAATGGCCGAACAGCCAGATTAGCCATGAACTTATTGTTGATGGGCAAAGGATATCCTCTTGCCGTTATTTCGAAGAATGATAGAAAGAAATATTATCGAGTTCTGGCGGAAGCAGACAAAAACAATTTTGTTCCATTAGTGCGTTTTCTTGCCCAAGCTGTTGAGCGTTCCTTAGACATATATCTAAAGGTTTTGAAAACAAAAAATGTTAAAGCTGGATCAGAGTTGAGCCTATCACAGCTAGCTAAGAAAACTCGTTTTTCCGCTAAATATCTGAATTTACTGGCTCGGCAAGGGAAGCTGGATGCGTACAAAAAAGGCAGGAACTGGATCACAACAGAAAAGGCCTTGAAAGATTATCTAGAAAAACGTTTGAGAAAAAGATAAAATTTGAGGTATATCTTTCCGCAACTTTTTTCGCCCGCTTTTTACCGCGACCAGGTTTTACTAGATTCTTTTTTCTGATTGACTTAGTGACGCGGTTTATATAGAATATGCGCAAATGGGTAAAACGATTAGGAGGATTAAATGCGAATAGTAATTGTGTTCATGTTGTTTGCGGCATTATTTTCTTGTCCGGTTTTTGCGTATTCTGACATTGGTTTGCTGAAATCTCCCAGGACATTAAGTTATTTTTTGCTCGTGCCAACCGATTTTTCCAGTATTTCATCCGGTCTTGTGTACAACCACAAGCAAAATGACAGGTTAATGCTTGAAGCATCATATACTTCGTATAAAAGCTTTTACCTGCTGACAAATAATATTACCAAAATCAGGTTGAACGCCAAATATAAGCTTCTCGAATTTGGACCTGCCAGTTTGACTGGCTTGGGGGGAATGGCGCTTTATTATGCGCCCAGCGTCGGCCTTGGTTTGGCTGGCGATGTGGGTGGGATTGTTTCAATAAATATTCTTAAAGAGCTTGCTGCTGCGCTTTTGATAAACGGCATCATTTTTAGGGATGGAATAGAAATTAATGCAGAACCGGCAATTTATTATACCCCTGGGTTTTTAATGAATACGGAATTGTATGTTGGATTAAGAATTGAAGGGTCAATGGTTGGTTTTGCGAATGACGGTTCTTCCGGCGGGAAATTTAACTTTAATATAAATGCCGGTGCCAGAGTTGGCATATAAGGAGGCTGTATGAAAAAATTATTTGTATTTTTAATTTTGTTTGCAATTGTTATAGCGGCTTTTATCGGCTGTGCAAGTATAAAAAATTATTTAGCGGGATCTGACACAAATTTAAAAAGCACCTCGCTTATTGCCGCTTCAGTTTTGCGCGCGAGCGGGATTACCCTTAAAGGATCTCCTGAGGCTGGCAATTGGTTAATTACACCCACCAAAATAAGCGGAAAAGTTTTATCCGTAGTTTTGCCGGTCAATGGAGCTGAGGATGAAGGGATTGTGCCCTTTGGAGCGGGTCGGCCGGATATTGCCCCGGCTAATTCAACGCTTTATGACTTCGACCTTTCAACCACAACAAACCTGCATACGGATGTCATTGGGTTAAAGCCCGGCTATAAAGGAGGCAGGTCGGAGCAAATAATATTATTATTTGGCTATTTTGATGTTGAGTTTTTACAGGGAACCTCAGCAAAAAAAATCCGTTTTGTCTACGGCGACACTGGAACTTATGTAAGGGGAGACAAACTGATGTATAGCCCCAGCGGAGAAGCGGCTAGCAAATATTATTGGTATGACCTTACTGCCGGAGCATTTGTTGCAGAAACATCCACCAGGCCTTCGAACCCCAGCGTAAACGCTTTTGTCAGGGATTTTACTGATAGTGTTCGGCCGAATATGCATTACTACATGCTTGGCGCTCAATTGAGAAATTGCACGGATTCTGATGGTACCACACAAAACTATATTACACTTTCAAAAAGCAATGTAGAAGACAAGGAGCTAAGCTTTACTGTTGACTTTGAAGTATTAAATTCGGTGGTGTTTACAAATGTTGCATCTGGTGAGTCTTTTGATGCCCTAACTGATGCGCAACTGATACAGAAATTTGACATGAAGCAAAATGTATCAAGATGGGGAAATTCCCAGCTATATTGCGCAATCAAGTTTGTATCGACGGCAAAGTTTAAATGAACTATACCGCGTAGCAGCGCCTTTAGGGGTAGAGGAATATTTAGAAGCATTGCCTAAGAGGCGATCTTTTGCATGCAGCACCAAGTTATACACAAAGATGAAATACTCCGAAGATATGTAGGGCAAGGGTTTATCCCTTGCCGTTAATTTTAATGGTGATATCATCTTAATATGGAAGCTAAGCCAAAGCGCAAGATAATTAGATTAAAGGAATTCGATTATACTACTCCAAAACCATATTTTATAACGATTTGTGCTAAAGATAAGGAGTGTCTTTTTACTAATGAAAGGCTAAATCAACTAATTATTGAATGTTTGTTAGAAGAAAAGGAAAAGACCGGATTTAAAATTTTTGTTTATTGTTTAGTGCCAAATCATCTACATCTGTTATTAGCTCCTTCAACACAGGAGATATCTGTATCTCAGTTTATTGGTGCCTTTAAGAGTAAAACTGCCAGGAGGGCCTGGGATTTTGATATTTCTGGTACGTTATGGCAAAGACGATTTTACGATCGTATTATAAGAAGGGAAGAAGATCTGAAAACTATTGGCCAGTACACATTAGACAATCCTGTTAGAAAAGGAATTGTATCAAAATGGCAAGATTATAAATTTCTCGGATTAGTTGATAGTTGGGTGTAGCTTTTCGTTTGCGGCAATGGACAAGCCATTGCCCTACATTGGTTTTGTCTATAATAATGCCATTTGTAGATATGATTTTAGTTCTGCAACAGTTCCTATTGGCGCCACCCCTAAAGGGGTGGCTACGCGGAGAGCAAACTAAAAAGGGGATGGAAGAAATTCCATCCCCTTAACTTTTGAGGTGTTCTAGAAAATCATTTCCAGAATTGCTGGCTCATATCGATGTTGAATCCCGTGCGGCTTCCGCTAACAGGTCCTAGTGGAGTAAAGTTTTGATCCATAACATTTAATGCTCCGCCATGGTATTCAAGGTGCTTGATTGGGAATACAGGCCTCTCGCCCGCCGCGCCGTTTATTTTTCCGTCGCCGTCATCTTCCCAAGCGATTGGATCATATCCGCCCATTCCTTTTGTTGCGATAGTGCCATAGCTTATTGTCATGCAGTATGTTGTTACTCCCGGAGCCAAAGTAATAACGCTTCCAACGGGTTCAATATTTCCGCTGAAGAAATTGGTGTTTTGATCCATTTTGAATAATCCAACTGTTACAGTCTTTACAGCTTGAGGGGAAGTTGGGTGGGTTACCGTACCTTCAAAACTTGCAGATTTTGCCGCGACACTTACAGCTGTACCGATTTTAAACAAGGTGCTTCTCCAGGGTCCTGAAATTACTGGCCATCCGCCGGAATCCAAGCCAACCACCGCGCCTTGTACAACATATACTCCCTCAGGATATGAGGTTGAATTACTAAGGTCAATCGGAAGTGAGGTTGTTTGGTTTTGCGCGGCCTCAAGAAAGTCCTGCTTGTTCCAGCTTGAATAAATTGCTGGAGAGCTGAAATCAGCAATATAAAAAGTACCGCCAGGCCCAATCTCAGCTCTTGTTTTTCTCACTTCAACCGCATAAGCAGGAGTTAAACCAGAAAAAGATCCAGTAGCAAATGTCCACTCAAGAACAGGTTTAGCTCCAACTTGAAAAATAGTTGTGTTAAAATTTGTTGGATCAAAAATAGCGTTATATGGAGTTAAAAATTGAATAGTAGCATTGGTTAAATCTGCGGATGTAATTGAAATATCTTTGGATTCCAAGAGGGTTCCATTGTTGTATACTTTTATTGTTGCTGTTGTGCCTCTTTTAAAATCAGTTATTTTCCTGCTGTTGCTTTGGCTCCAGGGATTGATCTGGAACATTACCATCCCGGGAGGAGGCCCCATGTCTTTTTTTGTGATGCTTTTTGATTGGATGCCTACAGATTTTGCTGCAAATCCTCTTTCCAATTTTTCGAATGCTTCTGTTGAGGTTGTGCCATTACTCATTGTATAAACTAGGTTTGCTGTTATTCCTGAGGATTCGGCTAAGGGATTTTTTAAATTTCCAACCTCTACCATAGCTGTAAGAACTGCTGAAACCTCTGGGCGATCTGTTGGTTCATCAGGCCTAAAATTTTGCCAATCTTCAAAACTTTCAATTCTAATTTCGTTGTGCAAAATGATATACCGATCAGGGATGCCAGTCATTAACCCTAATTCTTGAGCAACTTGCGGAGGATTGAAACTATAGGTTGGGTTAGTCTCGAAAGCGATCTTATTTCCAATTTCAATCATGAGAATTAACTGCGCAACATTTAAAGGGGTGTTGTCGTCAATTGACCTGTTTAACCAAACTGATGCAGGGAAAACAGCCTGCACAACCGCGTTTTGGACTTTGATGCTAAATCTTGGGCCTGTGGTTGAAGTTGAGGCTTGGTAGGTTGCTGTCATGTAAGAAGTAATTTTTGCGGCAACATTAGCTGTAGTAAAAACATTGGTTATTGCTTTATGATTAACGTCTGTTACGCATTTGTTGCTGGCGGCCACTAATTGTGCAATTGTCCTGGTTTCTCCAGAAACAAATGAAGTTGCAAAACTATTTACAATTGCTTCAGGTATTGAAGATGCGCTTCCCATTACGCTGGCAAAAACTTCTTTAATGATTTTTTTAGCGGCGGTGAGATCGGTTGCTCCTTGATTAAAAGCGGCATTAAATTTAATTGCCTTGATTGCTTGTTGGATAACTGAATCAGCAAAACCTTTTGCCGCCGCGTTTTTAAGCGAAGTATTTTCTGTGGCGGTTGAGGTGATTACAGTTGAAAAATCCAGTCCTTCATCTAAAATTAGAGTATTTATTTTTTCGATTACTAATGTCTTGATCATTGCTATAGTATCTGGATCTAATTTATTTGTCCCCAGGGCTGCAATGACTTTATCTTTAATGATTTGCAGTAAAAGCGATGTTTGCGGAGTCAAGTTTAAACCTCCGACTTCACTTGACGTATAAATGCTTATAGTTGAGTCAACCGGCATTTCAGTGGTAAGTTTTTTGCCAAGAGCGGCATCACTTTTTTCCACAGTTATTACATAAGCCTCAGCTGTGTTGTAAGCAGTAGAGCTGTAAGGAATGCTATACGCCCCGTTGGTTATGGCTCCTGTTGCAAGTTTAGTATATGTTCCATCCGCATTTACTCTGTTTAATTTTACAGTAGTCCCGCTTGAGGGAATTGATACCAAATCCAAAGCCCTGATGCTTTTTTCATCAATACCTTTTGCGATTAAAGAACTTATCCTGGCAGTCTTTTGCTCAACCGTTTCAACCGCCGATGCGTTAACTCCAATTTTTGCAAGGTCAGCGTTTGATGTAGTTGCTAATCCAGAAAAATTAATAGAGGCGGATAGCGGAGTGAGGGTGACGGTTCCGGAACTTTGAGGATTAACCCTGCCGCAGCCGAAGATTGATAGAGAAACGAAAGAAACTAACGAAACAAGAAGCAAACCAACCAAAACTTTTTTACACATATTTTCCCCCTTGCAAATAAAAAATTATGACTGTATTATACAGAATATTATTATGATGTCAAATGGTTTTTAAGTAACTATTCAGAGTTATTGAAGTGCCAAGTAAAGAAGAAGATCGAATAGGACTGGACTCATGAAAGGGATTGTGATATAAATATGGTTGATG
>WPAF01000019.1 GCA_009772965.1 Candidatus Saganbacteria bacterium | reverse complement strand
CCGGAAAGAAATTAAAATAAAATGGAGATTCACAAGTGAACGGGCAAGAAAAAGGTTTGGCTACAAATGAATACTTATAATGCGGTCAGAGCACTAGCGCCGACAATTTGATCGGCAAGCGTATTTAATGCTGCCGTAAATGGTTTCCCATGAATGGCTAAATTTTTCAAGCATTTAAAACATAAAGCAAGGTTATTAAACCCTAAAAAGCTTTTGAGTGCTTTAAATCGTTGATTTGGTTTAGTTGGAGTTAAATTAGTTGCTTGAATAGGTACTTTGCTAATACTCATGTGTATACGTCGACTATAGAAGTGAAAAATTTCACTTTTGAAAAGAGAAGAGTAAGATTACTTTTTTGTTTTTTCTGGTTTAGCTTTTTCTGCTTTAGGAGCTTCAGCGGCAACCGGTTGTGCAGGCGCTGTTCCCGGCGCCGCGCCTGGCGCGGCAGGGGCTCCGGCTTCAGCAACTGGAGCAACGGCGGCTTCAACAGGAGCAACTTCTTCTTTGGTTGGCGCGGAAATAGTAATTATAATTTCCTGCGCGGAGGTTAAAAACTCAACTCCATTAATTGGCTTAAGGTCTGAAACATGGATTGTGTCCCCTATTTTTAAATTTGATATATCATATTCAATTTTATCGGGGATGTTTGACGGAAGGCATTTTACTTCTATTTCCCTTAATGGATGAACCAAGATTCCTCCATCTAATTTAACCCCTTCAGATTCGCCGCAAACCATAAACGCAACTTTTGTTTTGATTGCTTCGTCCATTGATATTTTTAAGAAATCAATGTGGATAATTTTTCCGGTCATAGGATCAACCTGAAATTCATGCGCCATAACCGGCAACGATGCGCTGCCAATATTTAAGTTAATCAATAAATTCCTGCCCGAAGCCCCGCCAATCAATTTATTAAAATTTTTGTCATTTACTTCAATCGGAATAGATTGCATATCCCTGCCATAAACAATTGCCGGAATCGCGCCTAAAAGCCTTGAAGTTTTTGACTTCCTGCCAAGGTTTTTCCTCTCGGTTGCTTCTATATCTACTTTTTCCATACTTTTAAATTATACTCTATTCTTCCTCTGTCGTCAAATCCTCTTCTGCTTCATTTTTCGATTTTTTCCGGACTCCATAAGGGGTTTTTTGCGCCCCATGCATAATATACTGTCCCGGACGTTCTTTTTTTTCGCTTGTTCCAGTAAAGCGGTTTTCCTTGTACCATCTTAAAACATCCCTCGCAATATAAGCGGTAACCTGATCCCCATGCTGGCCATGTGCTACAAAAGAAGCAATTACTATTTCCGGCTTATCATACGGAGCAAAACAAACAAACCAGGCATGGGGTAATCCTGGATTTTGTGCGGTGCCGGTCTTGCCGGCCGCCTCAAAACCCGGGATAAATGCCGCAACGCCCGTCCCTCTTAAGACAACATTATGCAGGGCATCAGTAATTTTAATCCTAAGATCTTCCGGCAGTTCTGCAACAATTTCCGGTTTGGCTGAATAAGACTTTTTGCCGTCTTCTCCAAATATTTCTTTTACAACATACGGTTTATATCTTTTTCCCGTCGCAACCATCCCATATGCCAAGGCCATTTGAAGCGGCGTTACCTGGGTAAAACCCTGGCCAATGCCCAGATTAATAGAGTCGCCTTCAAACCAATTTTCATTAAACCGAGTTTTTTTCCATGCCGAAGTTGGAACAAACCCTCTTTTTTCCTGGGTTAAATCAATGTTTGTTTTTTCCCCCAACCCATATAATTTCGCGTATTTATTTATTAAATCCGGCCCCAACCTTCTGCCTAGCTCATAAAAGACCACATCGCAGGACCAAACCAGCCCTTCTATGGCGGAAAGCCGTCCATGACCGCTTTCAAGCCAGCATTTCGCGATGCGCTTTCCAATCCTATAATAACCCGGGCAATAAAAAAGTTCACTGGCATTAACTTTTTTTTCTTCAAGCGCCGCAGACAAAGTCACAATTTTAAAAATTGATCCGGGCGGATAGCCGGAAATTGCCCGATTCATAAATGGGTGGAGGTATTGGCTGGTTTCTTCCCATTTTTTCCCCGCGTAATAATTTGGATGCGAAGCCATGGCAAGTATTTCTCCATTGTTTGGATTTAATACAACCACCGCGCCTTCTTTTGCCCCAAGCGCTTTTTCAACGGCCTCCTGAAGCTCAAGGTCAATTGTCAGCTTCATATTTTTTCCAATAACCGGTTCAATAATTTTTTCAATTTTTACCGGCCGCCCAAAAGCATCTACCTGGTATCTTTTTCCGCCTGAGATTCCCCTTAATTGCCCGTCATATATTTTTTCAACCCCGTCTTTGCCTATTAAATCACCCAGGCGATATCCGCGCGAAGATAATAGTTCCAATTCTTTTGGGCTGATTTCCGCGATATATCCCAGCACATGAGCCGCATAGCCGGGATACGGGTATGACCGCATTGGATAACAAATCACTTCAACGCCGGGCAAATCTTTTTTTTCTTCTTCAATTTTTGAAACTATCGACAAAGGGACATCTGCCGCAATTAGAACCCCTTCAAATATTGTTGATTTTTTTTCGAGGTAGCGCCTTTCTATTTCTTCTTTTGAAACGGAGAAAATACTTCCCAAACGAGCAAATATTTCTTTCCTTTTTAAAGATTTGGTGTAGTGCGGGATAATATAAACCGAAAAAATCGGGCGGTTTTTTACCATAATTTTATCGCTCCGATCAAATACGATTCCCCTTTGGGCTAGTATTGGGTTGGTGCGTGCGGCATTTTCATCGGCTAAGTTCTTATAGCTGCCCCCTTGAATTACTTGAAGATACGCAAAACGCATGCAGTAAAAAATAAACAATATAAAAAACAGCGAAAAGAAAAACCTGGACCTGGTCATCTATTTATCAGCCAAATTAACGCGGTATTAAACATTATTAAGCGGACAGCATGAAAAAATAAATCTGTATTGCCCGCGGAATGGAAAAGACCGAGATTTGAAACAACAACTGAAGAAATAGATAAAATAAGCGCGAGCAAAAACATTAGCTGGTAATCTTCCCAAATAATCTGGTTTTTTAAAAATAAGGCAAAACCCGAAATAAGGGTATTTGTTAAAAAGTTGATAAAGCCCGGCAGAAAAAGCGCATCAATATATAAGCCCAAAACCGCCGCCAAGGATATTGTCATTTGGGGCGAATATTTACAGGCTAAAAAAGCGATAAATGCCGGAGACAAATCAATCCCAAAAAGCCCGCGTATTATAACAACCGCCGCAAATAAAATTATGGCTGGCATATAAACACCAAATCAAGTTTTGAAAAATCGACCGCTGTTTTTATTTTTATTTTTTGAAATAATTCTTCCGGCCTGCTTTCAACTTTTTTTACATTGCCTATTAATATGCCCCGAAAAAAAACTGAACTTGCCGGCGAAACCACAACCTTATCCCCCGCTTCTATGCTTACGCCTTCAGGAATATAATCAATCCTATCTGCGCCGCTGACTATTCCATAAGTACCGGATCTGACCAATTGAGCGCTTATTACGCAGTTTGAATCCGTGATTAATTTAACTTTTGAAAAATATTTCGAAACTTCAATAATCCTGCCCACTAAACCGGATTCATTAATAACCATCAACCCTTCTCTTGCACCATCCGATTCCCCTTGGTTTATAACAACATGGTTATCAGAAGCTCCAATAACCTCCGCCGGCAATAAATAAAAATTATATGGGGCATTATTGCTGAAGTATAAAGCTTTTCTTAAGCTTTGGTTTTCTTTAATGACGCTGTCTAATGCTAAAAGCTTAGCGTCATAGCCGGCAAGTTTTTCTTTTAGCGATAAACTCTCGCGTTCAAAACCTCTTGAGCTGACGATAAATCCAAAAAAGTTATTCACCATGGAATAAGCGTAATGAGCGGAAAATTGCAAGGGATAAACTGTTGATATAATTGCCGTCCGGCAAATTTTCACCGGGTCTCTTTTATTTATTTGCGGGACATTTACTAATACCGCGATTGTAACAAGCAAAATATACAAAAGCCGCCAATGCATTTAAGAGGTCTTTTTAGGCATTATTAAAACTTTTTTCAGCGTGTCTATTTCTTCTAAAATTTTACCGGTGCCAAAAGCAACGCAGGAAATCGGGTCATCAACCACATACACCGACATATCGGTTTCCTGTGAAAGGTGCTTATCCAACCCTCGAAGCAAGGATCCTCCCCCTGCCATTACAATTCCCCTATCCATTATATCAGCGGCAAGTTCCGGAGGAGTTTTTTCAAGCGTTGTGCGGACAGCATCAATAACCATCGCTACCGGCTCAGCCAGCGCATCCCTGATTTCAGATGATGTAATTGTTAAAGTTTTTGGAAGGCCAGTCACAAGATCGCGGCCTCTTACTTCAACCGTTTTTTCCTCAGGCAGTGGATAAGCTGACCCAATATCAATTTTTATCTGTTCTGCGGTACGCTCTCCAATTAATAAATTATAATTTTTGCGGCAGTGGGCAACAATGGCTTCATCCATTTCATCTCCCGCCACCCGAACGGATTTTGAAACCACAATCCCCCCTAACGCTAAAACTGCTACCTCAGTGGTGCCGCCTCCGATATCTACAATCATAGATCCGGTTGCCTCAGATACTGGAAGGTTTGCGCCAATTGCCGCGGCCATAGGTTCTTCAACCAAATAAGCTTCTCTTGCTCCGGCATGCAAAGCAGCATCTAAAACCGCCCTCTTTTCAACTCCAGTAATGCCTGATGGGACGCCAACCACAATCCTTGGCCTTACAAAAGCAGACCGGCTGTGGCTTTTATTGATAAAATGCCTGAGCATCATCTCAGTCACTTCAAAATCGGCAATAACCCCGTCGCGCATCGGACGGACGGCAATGATGTTGGCAGGAGTCCTTCCCAACATGCTTTTTGCTTCGTTGCCGATCGCCAAAACTTTATTTGTATTTTTATCTATAGCAACCACAGAAGGCTCGCATAATATAATGCCTTCCCCTTTAGCAAAAACTAAAGTTGTAGCAGTTCCAAGGTCAATACCCAAATCCCTTGAAAACTTTCCAAACAAGAAATCGTAGAAACCCATTAATCGTCCCTCCTTATGATCGCCTCATACCCCGCGCTGGATATTTTTTTAAGATGCGCTCCCGCCGAATTTAATGTTTCAAATTTCCCTGAAGATACCCTGTAAACATTTTCAGAAGGCGTTATTCTTGCTTTAAATCCGATTTTATTTAATTCTTCCAGTAATTTTTTGGCGTTGTTGTAAACTGAGAAAGCCCCGACTTGTATTGTATATTTCCCTGTTTTTATGTCGCCGGCTTCAATTTTTTCAGGCAATTTTTGCACTACCTCAACTTTTGGCTCAACTTTTGGCCTTACAGTTTCAAAAGACACACCCGCCCCTTCAAGCGAAATTTCGGAAGATAAATTAGATGCTTCGGTTACCATTAAATTTGTCGGAATCTTTCTAGCGGGAAGGAGCATTCTTTTACCGATCATGAAACTGATCCAAAAGCTGACAACAATTACCAGAACCAGAACCAAAACAAAGCTGACATTTTTTATCCAGTTCATCATAATATTGAAATTTTAGCATTATTAATTAGCAGCGTCAAATCGTTTAATCGCCCCAGCAGCAAGAAAAAGCGAGCCGGCTACCATAATGGTTTGCGGCAATTTTTTGGCTATTTTCAATGCTGATGAAATTGAATCCGCAAAAACGGCCTTTTTATTGCCTATAAGTTTTTTTATATCTTTAATCTCGGCCGCCTGAGGGTTTTCTGACCTTGTTACAATCAGCTTGTCCGCGATTGGAATAATACACTTTAATATGCCTTCAATATTTTTATATTTTTGAAAACCCACAATAAAGGTATACGGCCGCGGAATTTTTATTTCTGCTAAAGTTTTTACCAATGCTTTCATGCCGGAAACATTATGCGCCCCGTCAACTATGACCATAGGACTTTTGGAAATTACTTGGAAACGCGCCGGCCAAGCTGTTTTTTTAAGGCCGCTATCTATTGCCGAATTATTGATTTTTAACAACTTTGCGGCTTCAATTGCCGCCGCCTCGTTGGCTTTTTGGTGGCTTCCGATAAGCGGGCTTTTTTGTTTTTCAACTGGATTAATCATTAGTAATTTAGCATTTTTTCCAAAGCAGATTTTTTTAAATACTTTGAGCGCTTCAGGTTTTTTTTCTAATGTTATAACCGGAATTTTTGGTTTGATTATGCCAGCTTTTTCATAAGCAATTTTTTTTATCGAGTTGCCAAGGTATTCCTGGTGGTCAAAATCAATATTTGTGACAATTGAAACCTCCGGCGTGATTACATTAGTCGCATCCAACCGTCCGCCAAGCCCAACTTCAATAACCGCATAATGCACCTTTTTTTCGGCAAAATATTCAAAAGCAATAACAGTTATTTTCTCAAACGGAGTAAGCTCGATTTTTAAATCTTTTGCTATCCTGCTAATTCTCGCATTACGTTTTACGAGTCCCGCAGTACGGATATTTTCCCCATTTACCCTTATCCTCTCCTCCCATTTATAAAGATGCGGCGAAGTAAAAAGCCCTACCTTATATCCCGCTTCAATTAAGATTGAATTCAGCATAGCGCAGACAGACCCTTTGCCATTGGTACCGGCAATATGGATGGATTTAAATTTTAAGTGGGGATTGCCTAAATAATTCAGCACAGTTTCAATTCTATCCAAACCAAGTTTAATATTTTGGGTGTCTAAGCTAAGCCCTTGGATGCGCGTCATGATAAATCTTTTTTAACCTTTCCCTCGATACCGAAGTATAAATTTCAGTTGTGGCAATATTTGAATGCCCCAGCATTTCCTGGACTGTCCTTAAATCTGCCCCTTTTTCTAAAAGGTGCGTCGCAAAAGAATGGCGAAGCGTATGCGTAGTCGTTTTCTCCTTTACACCCGATTTTTTTACATACTTTTTTACCATGTTCCAAAGCGACTGGCGCGTCAACCTGGTGCCGTTTCGATCCAAAAAAAGGGGCTTATCATCTTTGATATTTTTGGGCCGGATTTCTTCTATATATTTATTCAATGCTTTTTTTGCCATGTCTCCAAGAGGGACAATCCTTTCTTTTTCCCCTTTTCCAAGACACTTTACAAGGGATGCTTGAAAGTTTACATCAAAAACATTCAGCCCGATAATTTCTGAAGCTCTCATGCCGGTGGCATAAAGCAATTCTAAAATCGCGGCATCTCTTGGGTTTTTCGCGGAGGATTTAATCAGTTGGAATGTATCTTTTATCGAAAGCGCTTTTGGAAGCCGATGCCCTATTTTGGGCAGCTTAAAGTCGGCCGTTGGATCTTCTTTTGTTTTGCCTTCCGCCATGAGGTAATGGTAAAAAGATTTTAATGTCGCATGCATACGCATAATTGTTGACGGGGAATAGCCATAATCGCTTAATTTTTTTAAATAACGGGAAATCATTTCCCGATCGGCTTCTTTGTTGTTTAAAAATTTGAAATATTGCTTCAAATCTCTTTTGTAGTTTGAAAGCGTGTGCTTGGAATATCCCTTTTCAAAATTAAGATAGTCGATAAACTCAAGGATTAAATCATCCATTTCGCGTACATTATTCCAATAATCGTTTTATTGTCGTCGATTTTTCCGCTTTTAACCATTTGAACAGCTTTATCAATTGGGACAAGCGCAACCTCAATATGCTCGTCATCTTCACATTCTTGTTTATGTTTAGATAATTTTTCCGCTAAAAAATAATGCAGGACTTCTGTAGAATAACCGGGAGTCGTAAAAGCGGAAAGCACTTTTTTTATCTTTTTTGTCTTGTATCCGGTTTCTTCTTTTAGTTCCCTTCTGGCGGCTTCATTTTGGCTTTCGCCATTATCTACCAATCCGGCAGGAATTTCATATAAAACTTTTTCAGCCGGCTTCCTGAATTGGCGGATAAGCACAATCTCTTTTTTTGGGGTCACCGCGATAACCGCAACTGCTCCGGGATGCTCGCATATTTCCCTTCTTGTTATTCTTCCGGTAGCAAGGCAAACCCAATCATCCCTTAGTCCTATATAGCGACCTTTATAAATCCTTTTGCTTTTAATGGTTTTTTCGCGCATAATTTTCCTTTATAATTTCTAATAATAATTTGGCTCCCGCAAATAAATCATTGATTGCTATGCATTCATTTTTTGTGTGAACCTTATGCGCCCCCACCCCAATTATCAAAGTTTTTATCCCAAGCTCATTAAATATATTCGCGTCCGAGCCGCCGCCGGTAGCCTTAAGATGCGGCTTGATTCTCATGTTAATCAGCGCTTTTTTTGCGATTTTTACGCACAAATCATTTTCATCCAATTTAAATGAGTTGTACATGTTGTCAACATTTATTTTTAATTTTGCCTTTCTTTTATAGCAGGCTTTTGATAAGCTCCGCTCCATGTGTTTAACTTGCGCTCTTAATTTTTGTTTATTATGGCTTCGGGCTTCCCCTTTTATTATCACCTTATCAGGAACAATGTTTGTCGCGGATCCGCCGCTTATAATTCCGATATTTGACGTGGTCTCATGGTCAATCCGTCCAATTTTCATTTTTGATATTGCTTCGGATGCAACTTTTATAGCATTAATGCCGTCTTCCGGATGAACCCCCGCATGCGCTGATTTTCCAATAATCTCGGCCGACAGGTTATATTGCGTCGGGGCTTTTAGGCAAAGAGTATCAACCGCGCCGCCATCAAGCACAAACCCCAAATCAGCATTGACCCAAGATTTTTTTATTTGCTTGGCGCCCAAAAGCCCAATTTCTTCCTGGACGGTAAAAACTACCTGGATACCCCCATGTTTAATTTCATTTAATAAAGTTAGGACTTCCATAATTACTGCCACGCCGGCTTTATTATCCGCCCCTAAAATTGTCTTGCCATTGCTTACAATATTCCCATTGCGGATTATGGGCTTGATATTTTCTGCCGGGCCGACCGTATCAATGTGGGCATTAATAAGGAGACGAGGAGCTTTTTTTATATCTCCCGCAATATCCGCGTAAATATTGCCGGTTTCATCTTTATATGGTTTTAGTTTGAGCTCCCTTAGTTCAGAAATAAGCAGCTTTGAAAATCCTTGTTCTTTTTTTGAAAGGCTTGAAATCTTGACATACCGCAGGAAGGTTTTAACTAGACGTTTTTTGTTTAAAATGCTCGTATCCCCCTGATTTGATGCTTATTATTCTACCATATTGGCTGGTAAGCTGTATTTTTAGTTTTCCCTCGATTATTTCGCCAATCATTTCAAATTTAATTTTTGTTGCTTTTAGATTATTGTATTTATTTTTGGGGACGGTAAAAATAAGCTCGTATTCTTCTCCGCCGTAAAGCGCCTGTTTAAAGCTTGCTCCTTTGGCAGTTGGGACATTTGTTATTTTCGCGCCGCAATTGCTTCTTTTGCAGATTTCTAAAATTGACCGCACCAGGCCGTCTGAGCTGTCAATCATTGAAGTGGCAATTTTGCTTTTTGCGATTTTTAATGCTTCAAATTGGCGGATAATTGGAAGATCAGCGTAATTAGATGCCGCGGAACCGCCAAATTTCCCAGTGGCACAAATAAGATCGCCAACTTTCGCACCGCTTCTTGTTAAAAGATTCGCCTTTTCAACTTCTCCCATTAAAGTCATGCTTACCATTAAATCATGGCGAGAAGAAACAGTATCTCCTCCGATCAAATCGATTTTATATTTTCTTGCTAAAGAATCAATCCCTTTATAAATATCTAATATTTGCTTGAAGCCGATTTTTTTGGGGATTGCTATCGTCGCCAAAGCATGGGTGGGATATCCTCCCATGGCAGAAATATCAGAAATACTCGCCGCCAGCGCCTTATAGCCAATATTAAAGAATTGTTTCTTTTTATTTTTTAATCTGAAATGAACCCCCTCAATCAAAGCATCTGTAGTAATTAAAATGTATTTATTTTTTATTTTGGATTTTAATATTTTATTTGAAATTTGACACCTGCCTGCCGGCAGGCAAGGTTTGTCATTTGACATTCGCAGCACCGCCGCATCATCGCCAATTCCCACAATTAAATCAGATCTTTTATTTTTTAATTCTCTTTTCTTGATGAATTCAATAAGCCCAAACTCGCCCAGCGCGGATAATTCCATATATTTATTTTTTTAAAGCTTCTGAGGATATTTTCATAGCGCAAAACTCGCCGCACATCGAACAAACATCATTCGATTTTGATTTTCTCCGTTCATGGATTTCCCTTGCTTTTTTAGGATCGATAGCAAGCTGTATCTGCTTTCCCCAATTAAGCTCTTTTCTGGCTTTTGACATTTCAATGTCCCATTCCCTTGCTCCAGGCACGCCTTTTACAATATCCGCGCAGTGAGCCGCGATGCGCGAGGCAATCACTCCCTCATATACATCATCTGGAGTTGGAAGCCCCAGATGCTCGGTTGGGGTAACATAGCATAAAAAATCAGCTCCGGTAGTTGCCGCCAGCGTTCCGCCAATAGCGGCAGTTATATGGTCATATCCGGGCGCTACATCCGTTGGCAAAGGGCCCAAAACATAAAACGGCGCATTAAAACAAATTTCTTTCTGCATTTTCATCTGGGCTTCAATCATGTTATATGGGACATGGCCGGGTCCTTCTATAAGAACCTGTACTCCCGCCTCCCAAGCACGCTTGGTCAAAGCGCCAAGGATTTCCAATTCCTTTATTTGCGCCTGGTCGCCGGCATCAACAATTGATCCCGGACGCATGCCATCGCCCAAAGAAAGAGTGATGTCATATTTCAACGCGATCTCAAGCAAACGGTCATAATCTGAAAAGTATGGATTCTCCTTGCCGTTATCAATGATCCATTTCATCATCAATGCCCCGCCCCTTGAAACAACCTGCATAAGGCGCGGATGTTTTTTTAATTTTTCAATCGATGCGGAATTTACGCCACAGTGGATCGTCATAAAATCAACGCCGTCTTTTGCCTGGTCTTCCACCACCTCAAACATCCCTTCAGCGGTCATTTTCTTTTCAATATAGGCTTGATAAACCGGAACTGTGCCTAAAGGCACCTGACAATTTTCAATTATCTTTTTCCTAATTTCAGAAATATCCCCGCCGGTCGAAAGGTCCATAACAAAGTCGGCTTTTGCATCAAGCGCGTAATGAAGTTTAACTAGCTCATCTTCAACGCTTGTAAAGTCTGCGGAAGTCCCGATGTTGGCATTAACTTTTGTTCTTAGTCCCTTGCCTACTCCAACAGCACGGCAGTTTTTATGAAATGGGTTATAAGGTACTGCGATTGTTCCCGCTTTTATGCCGGCTAAAATTATTTCTGGTGAAAGTTTTTCGTCAATTGCAATCGCCTGCATTTGCGGCGTAATATTCCCTTTTTTGGCTTCTTGTCTTTGGGTCATTAAGTTTTATATTCTTTCATTTCTTCCGGGGCTCTTGCTTCACGGGCAAGCTTCATAGCCAGCGCAACCGCTTCTCTTGGGGTATTGGTGTAATGGATTTTTTGGTCGAGGATCCCGCTATGATGAATTATTTGCCAGGTTTTAATCCCAACAACAGGGATTTCATATCCTAAGGCAAAAGCAATTTCAGAAAGCGTCCCGTAACTGCCTCCCACCGCGATAACTGCGTGGCCGGTTTTTATGACAAGTTTATTTCTCGCGTATCCGATTCCGGTAATAATCGGGTAGTCAATATACTGGTTGGCGTCTTCTCTTTTACTGCCGGGAAGAATCCCTATCGTTGTGCCGCCATTTAACTTCGCGCCTTTCGCGGCATGCTCCATAACTCCCTTTAACCCGCCGCAAACAAGAGTTGCTCCTGCTTTTGCAATCTCGGCTCCAACTTCTTCCGCAATTTTTTCTATTTCCGGCGAGGCATGGCTTTCGCCAACTACAGAAATAAATAATTTTTTATGGTTCATTATAATGTTGTAATTATATCATATTTTTGATAATATCAATTCAATATGGCACAAACAATATCGCAAAAGATTTTGGCAAAACACTGCAGGAAAAAGGAAGTCAATCCCGGAGAATTAATTAACTGCAAAGTTGACCTGGTTTTAGGAAACGATATAACTGCTCCTCCCGCGATAAAGGAATTTGAAAAGATTGGCGTAAAGAAGGTTTTTGATAAAAAAAAGATTTTCCTTGTGCCCGACCATTTTACCCCGGCAAAAGATATCAAATCAGCGGAACAAGTAAAAATGATGCGTGAGTTTGCAAAAAAATACGGCATCGTTAATTTTTTTGAAATTGGATGTATGGGAGTGGAGCATGCTCTTCTCCCCGAAATTGGAGCCATCTCCCCCGGAATGCTTGTAATCGGCGCTGATTCACACACCTGCACTTACGGGGCGCTTGGCGCTTTTTCAACAGGGATCGGTTCAACCGATATGGCCGCGGCTATGGCAACCGGCGAGGTTTGGTTTAAAGTGCCGGAGCAATTAAAATTTATTTTTAACGGCAAGCTTGGCAAATGGGTTGAAGCAAAAGACCTTATCCTTTATACCATCGGGCAAATCGGCGTGGACGGCGCGCGCTATATGTCAATGGAATTTGCGGGACTTGTGATTAAAAACTTAACCATTGAAGGCCGGCTAACTATGGCAAACATGGCAATCGAAGCCGGCGGCAAGAACGGAATTTTTCAAGCTGACGAAAAAACATTAAAATATTGCAAGAATGTAGGGACGGGGTTTATCCGCAGTATTTACAAATCCGATCCTGATGCGCATTATAAGAAGGTTTATGACTGGGATGTTTCAAAAATCGAACCCCAAGTATCACTTCCAAACCTCCCCTCAAATACAAAACCGGTAAGCAAATGCGGAAAAATTAAAATCGACCAATCGGTAATCGGCTCCTGCACTAACGGCCGCATAGAAGATTTAAGGGTTGCCGCTAAAATTTTAAAAGGAAAAAAACGGCATAAAAATGTCCGTTTAATAATTATCCCCGCAACCCAGGCAATTTATAAGCAAGC
Organism: Candidatus Saganbacteria bacterium; assembly: GCA_009772965.1. Taxonomy (GTDB): domain Bacteria; phylum Margulisbacteria; class WOR-1; order XYC2-FULL-46-14; family WPAF01; genus WPAF01. Next base: position 9,148 of record WPAF01000019.1, on the reverse strand, counting down.
TATGAAAGAAGGATTAATAGACATTTTCATAAATGCTGAAGCGGCAGTTTCAACTCCTACCTGCGGACCATGCCTTGGCGGCCACATGGGAATTTTGGCCGAAGGTGAAAGATCAATCGCCACTACCAACCGCAATTTTGTCGGACGGATGGGGCATCCAAAATCTGAAGTTTATTTATCAAACGTTGCCGTTGCGGCGGCAAGCGCGGTGGCGGGGCGAATCTGTAGTCCAGAGGATTTGTAAAGACTTATGATAATGCTTTGGAAATGGAAAAAAGGCGAAGAAAATTATTATGAAGAGATATTCAATGAACTTGAAAAAAATAAAGTTGATTATCTTTTAATCGGAGGTTTAGCAGTTGCGTTATATGGAATTCCCAGAGTTACTGGCGACCTCGACTTAATGCTGAATATGGAACCGCAAAACCTTGAAAAATTCATCAAAGTTATGAAAAAGATGGGATTCAAACCTAAAGCGCCAGTCAATCCTGAAGATTTAGCTGATGCGAAAAAAAGGGAAGACTGGATAAAAACAAAAAATATGAAAGTTTTTTCCTTCCAACACCCCAATAATTCTTATGTCTTGATCGATGTAATGATCGACAATCCCTTAAACTACCAGGAAGCGGCAGAGGATAAAAAGCTCATTTCCTGCTGGGGAACCAAAATATATCTTATACCCAAAAAGTTGCTAATAAAAATGAAAAAATTAGCCGGGAGACAGCAAGATCTGTCTGATATTGAAGCCCTCTTAAAATCTGAGGAAGAATAAATGGTAGATTTATTAAAAAAGCTTGGCGGTTTCAGTTATCACTACACAGGTGATCAGATTAGAGAATTTCAAAAGTTAAGTTACGCACAGCGACTCGAGTGGGTTATCAAAACCAATAATTTCTTGCAAAAATTCATGCCATTAGAAAGCAAATTGACATGGGAAAAGCTCCGTCGAGGGGAATGAGTAATTTTTTATCCACACTAAAAGAAAAAAATCTGGTAATAGACGGCGCTATGGGAACACTGCTTATGAACGCAGGTGTACGCCCCGAAGAAGGGTTTGACCTCCAAGTATTAAAAAATCCGGAAATAGTCAAGTCAATCCATAAATCATACATTGATGCCGGCGCTGATATTATAGAAACCTGCACATTTGGCGCTAACCGGCTAAAACTTGCGGATTACAATGCCCAGGATAAAGTAAAAGAAATCAATATAAATGCAGTTAAAATTGCAAGAGAAGCTGGCCATGCGTTTGTTTGCGGTTCAATCGGCCCGTTAGGAAAACTTTTAGCGCCCTTTGGCGATGTCACATTTAAAGAAGCCCTTGAAATATTTCGCGAGCAAGCTATGGCACTTGAAGAAGGCGGCACCGACTGCATATCAATTGAAACAATCTCGGATCTCCAGGAAATGCGGGCCGCGGTAATTGCGGTAAAACAAAACACAAAGCTCCCAATTATTGCAAGCATGACATTTGATAAAAACCAGAAAACCATTTTTGGCACGCCTCCTGAAGTTGTTGCTTGCGTCCTAGAGTCTCTTGGCGCCGATGTAATTTCTGCGAATTGTTCAACTGGGCCGGAAGGGCTTTTAAAAATCGCGAAAAGATATATTAACTCAACTTCCCTGCCGGTTATGGTTATGCCCAACGCCGGAATGCCGGTTATCGAAAAAAATAAAGCTGTCTATAAAATGTCGCCTGAGAAATTTGGTCAGTTTGCAAACCAATTTTTAAAGCTTGGGGTCAAAATTATCGGCGGCTGCTGCGGAACAACCCCTGAGCATATCGCGCAAGTTAAACTTCAAGTATTAAAATATAAAGTACAAAACACAAAAAATAATCAGTCACATAAAACCAGATTTGCGAGCAGGACAAAAACTGTTGAATTCAACCCAAAAAAACTCTTAATCATTGGCGAAAGGATTAATCCCACCGGCAAAAAGGTTTTTCAGGATGAAATAAAGGCAGGTAATTTCAGGATTGTCCGGGAAGAGGCATCAATTCAAACCAAATCAGGGGCAGACATTCTCGACTTAAATATAAGCATTCCCGCAGGTGACGATAAAAGCAGCATGCTTAATGCAGTTAATGCAGCATCTTCAGCATCTGATTTGCCTTTATCAATCGACTCCCCCAGCCCGCAAGTCCTTGAAACAGGGCTTTCTGAATTTTGCGGCAAGGCATTATTAAATTCAGTAAACGGTAAAAAAGAAAGCATAGAAAAATTTCTTCCCCTGGCAAAAAAATACGGCGCGGCAATAATCGCACTGGCGCTTGATGAAAAGGGTTTACCAAAAACAATTGATGAAAAAATTATTATTGCAGGAAGGATCATTACCGCAGCTCTAAATGCCGGTATCCCAAAAGAAGATATTTTTGTGGATTTATTGGTAATTACCGCTGGGGTAAACATTGGCGCCGCCTTTGAAACGCTTAAAGCAATACCAATCATTAAAAGCAAGTTCAACATTAAGACAAGCCTGGGCGTAAGCAATGTTTCGCATGGCCTGCCTAACCGCCCAAAAATTAATGCGTTATACCTAAAACTTGCCCGATTATACGGGTTGGATGCCGCGATAGTAGACATTACTGACAAAGAAATAAAAAAAGCAATTAAAGAAATTAACGTTTTTAAAGGCAGCCGGAATGCATTAATTAAAAAACTAACCAAACAGTTTAGCAATGAAATTAGTAAGGTTGGCTTAAAAAGGGAATCCGTATCCGCCTATAAAGCCAAAGAAAACATTTTTAAGAATATTAAAGATATTGAGAATGCTGTTGTTTTTGGCGATAAAGAAAAAACTGTCCTATTCACAAAACAGGCCTTAGAAAAAAAACATGCTCCCCAAAAAATCATAAATGGGGCGTTAATTCCCGGAATGGAAATTGTCGGCAGGTGTTTTTTAAAGAAAAAATACTTCCTGCCCCAAGTTTTATCCTCGGCATCGGCAATGGCGGCTGGGTTTGAGCTTTGCAAAAGAAAAATCCCCAAAAAAAGCATAAAAATTGCCGGAAAAATTATTCTCGCCACGGTCAAGGGAGACATCCATGACATCGGCAAAAATATATTAAAAATGATGCTTGAAAACCACGGCTTTGAGGTTATTGATTTAGGCAAAGACGTTCCTCCAGAAAAAATAATTGAAGCGGCAAAAAAAATAAACCCCAATCTGATCGCCCTTTCCGCCCTTTTAACAACAACTATGGTTGAGATGGCAGTTGTAAAAGAAGAGCTTAAAAAGGCAAACCTTAACATCCCACTTCTGGTTGGAGGGGCGGTTGTCACCCGTGATTACGCTGAAGATATTGGCGCGGAATACGGGCTCGATGCGGTAAGCGCGGTTGAGCTTGCAAAAAATATTATTAAGAATTTGATTTAAAATTGCTTTTATTGTAAAATACAAATTGTTATGAGAAAGACGTTCATAGGATCTTCGGTAGTTTTTTTAATGCTATTTCTCCCCATTTCATCTTTTGGGCTGACTCTTGATGAAAGTATATCATTTGCAGTAAAAAATAACCCCGCCGTGCTTTCTGCCCAGAAAAAAGCAGCTGCCGCCCAAGCAAAGCTTGGTCAGGCAGTAGGTGCTTTTTTGCCGACTATTAAACTAGAGGGAACCGTAGGTAAATCTTATACCCAGCCTTCAGTTATCCAAATGGCATCTCAATACTTTACATTTGGGACAGATGCCGCGACAGAATCAAAAACTATTACCGTTTCATTTGCACAGCCGTTATTTATGGCCTCGCTTATCCCGGGGTTTTCTTTGGCAAAAAAATATACAGAAATCGCCCGTGAGGACCTAAAAAAAACAATAAATGACACATCGTTTAATGTCACCCAAGCATACTTTGCGGTACTTAAAGCTCGGATATATTTAAAATTAGCCCAAGACTCAAAAGAAATGGCTCAATCACATTTAAACCAGGTTAGGATGCTGCTTGCCGCCCAGGTTTCAACAAAAGCAGATTACCTTCGTACTGAAGTCCAACTGGCAAATGCTGAAATTGCATTGACTAAGGCAAAAAGCACCCTGGATATTGCAGAAGCCGCTTTTAATAATTCTCTAGGAAAGAATATTGAAGAAATGGTTGTACTCTCAACCGAACAGTTCAAAGAAGCTTTACCTGCTTTGCCCAATTACAAAAATTTACTAGAAATAACTTTTACAAACCGCCCTGAATGGAAACAGTATGAGCTGTCAAAGGGAATAACAGAAGACAATTTGAGAATAAACCAAACTGCCTATTTGCCTTCTCTGCTTGTTTCTGGCCAAACAGGGAATAGAATAAGCGAATACCCAACTTATAAATCTGATGTTAATTCCTGGTCAATAACCGGTATTGCTTCATGGACTATATTTGACGGCTTTGGCCTGCAAAATAGGATCAGGGAAGCGGCCGCTAATGTAGAAGCTCAAAAAGCTGCGGAAGAACAGGTAAAAAACGGAATTGAACTTGAGGTAAGGGACGCTTATTTTAGTTTAAAAAGCGCTATTGAAACAATTTCTTCCGCCAAAAAAGCGGTTGAGTCCGCCGAAGAAAATTACAAGGTTTCGGATACAAGATTTAATTCCGGAGTTGGCACAAACCTTGAGGTAATTGACGCGCAAGTTGCTTTAACTCAGGCCAAAATCAATTATCTGCAGGCGCTTTTTGATGTAGAAATTGGCAAAGCCAGAATTAATAAAGTCGTCGGGAAGGAGATTATATGAAAAACAAAAAAATGCTTTGGATCCTGCTGGTTTTAGCGGTAATTCTGGTGTTATATTTTTCAATTAAATGGTGGAACCGCGATGTTGTCGCAGTAAAAACCGCGGTTGCAAGCAGAGGGACTATTGAAGCGGTAGTTTCTGCCAGCGGAGTTGTTGACGCGCCGGTTTATGCTTTAGGGACAAAGATGGGAGGAAAAATCAGTGAATGGAAAGTAAAGGAAGGGACAAATGTCAAAAAAGGCCAGCTGGTCGCGGTATTTGACAACTTTGAACAGGCAAGGAATGATTTTGAGCGCACCGAACAATTATATGACGAAGGAGCCGCCAGCAAACAGGCGTATGACGCCGCAAAAACAATTTATGAATCAAGCCGAATTGTCGCGCCGGCCGACGGGATTGTAGCTAAAATTAATTTTTTAGAAGGTGAAACTGTAGTGCCCGGCGCTCCGGCGGTGACAATTGTCAACTATGAAAAGTCCTGGGTAGAAACGCAAATAGACGAAATAGATATTGCCAATTTAAAAATCGGGGATAAAGTCGCGATTACAACTGATGTCTATCCTGATAAAGTTTTTGAGGGAGAAATCTATTGGATTGCCCCGCTAGCAGAGTTAAGAAAAGTCGGCGGCAGGGTAAAAATGGATGAAGAATCATATGTTTTCTTGAGTAAAATTAAATTTTTAGGCAACCATGACGAATTAAAAGTTAATATGAGCGTAAACGTTGACGTTGTCACAAAAAAAGTTGATAACGCTTTAATAATTTCGCGCGAAACACTGGTTAGCAGGGGTGAAGAAATAACTGTGTTCGCCGTAAGAAAAGGAAGAGTTTTCCAGGTTCCCATTAAAACCGGCATAAGGTCATACACAAGCGTTGAGGTATTATCCGGATTAACCGAAGGAGATGTTATAGCACTAAGCAACGGCACAAAGCTAAAAGACAATGGGAGGATAAAAATTGAGCGATAAAACCGTTGTCAAAATAATTGATGTAAAAAAAATCTACCGCATGGCGGAGGTAGAAGTTCATGCGCTCCAAGGAATAAATTTAAAAATTGAAAAAGGGGAATTTACTTCAATCATGGGCCAGTCCGGCTGCGGCAAATCAACCCTTATGCATATCTTGGGTTGTCTTGACCGTCCTACTTCGGGGCATATTCTCCTTGACGAAGTAGATGTTGACGAGCTTGACGACAATAATCTTGCTGAAATCCGCAATAAAAAAGTGGGCTTTGTTTTTCAAACTTTCAATCTTCTCCCAAAATTAACAGCTATAGAAAATGTTGAGCTCCCGCTAATATATGCCGGCATGAGTTTTGATAAGCGCAGAAAAAAAGCAATGGAACTTTTGGAATTGGTCGGGCTTAAAGATAGGATGAACCACAAGCCATCTGAGCTTTCGGGCGGGCAAAGCCAAAGGGTTGCAATCGCCCGCGCGCTGATAAATGATCCAACTATTGTACTAGCAGACGAGCCGACCGGAAACCTGGATTCAAAAAGCGGGGAAGAAATAATCCATCTTTTTATGGAGCTGAATAATTCCGGGATAACTTTGATAATCGTCACCCACGACCAGGAAATCGCCAATCACGGAAAAAGGATAGTTCGGTTAAAAGACGGCTTGATAATTGAAGATGTAAAGGTTTCAGTGCCTCACAGTGAAATACATTTAAATAAATGATCTCTTTAATCGCGGATTCCATCAAAATTGCGATAAGCTCGCTTATCTCCAACAAAACGCGCACATTATTAACTACCATGGGAGTTATTATCGGGGTTTCCGCAGTAATTACGCTTGTATCAATGGGTGAAGGGGCAAAAAGCTACATAGTAAATCAAATTAGGGGTTGGGGCATGGGGCCAAACTCAATAGAAATACACCCGGGCAAAGAAGAAATGGCAATGCCCGAGCTTACCATAACCTACGAAGATACAATAGCTATAAAAGAAAAAGTAAAAAATATGACTTACATTATTCCCGAAACAGTAGGTAAAGGAAGGATAACATACGGCAAAAAAGAATATATTCCTGGATTTACACTGGGAATATCCGCGGATTATCCTTTGGCGCTTAACCAAAAAGTCGCTGAAGGCAGGTTTTTTAGCAAGGCAGAGGTTGACTCCAGAAGGCGCGTAATTGTCCTTGGAAAAACTGTCGCCCAGAAAATATTCGGGAGCTCCTCCCCCATCGGAGAAAAAATAAAAATTAACAATGTGGGGTTCCAGGTAATCGGGGTGCTTGAGGAAAAAGGGACATTGCTGACAACAGACATGGACGATCTTGCCCTTATACCCATCACGATATCTGAAAATGTTATCGGGACAAAAAAAGTTTGGGAAATATTCGCCACAGTTTCAAGCGAGGAATTAGTGCCCCAAGCATTAAAAGATATTACCGCACTTTTGACAAAAAGGCATAAGAAAGAAGATTTCCACATCCACACCCAGCAGGGAATGATTGATATTGTAAATAATATCCTTAACGCCTTGACCGGTATTGTTTCGGCAATCGCGGTTATTTCCCTTTTGGTGGGCGGCATCGGCATAATGAATATAATGCTTGTCGCGGTAAGCGAAAGAACCAGGGAAATCGGCATCCGAAAAGCAATTGGCGCAAAAAAAAGCGATATTTTTTTCCAATTTGTTTCTGAATCGATCTTAATAACCTTGAGCGGAGCTATAATTGGAATTATGCTGGGAACACTTGCCTCTTGGGGAATAATGTCGTTTTTCAAGCTTGACGCGGTTATTGCATGGAATGCGGCTTTAATCTCCTGCATCGTTGCTTTTATCGTTGGGATTTTCTTTGGGGTTTATCCGGCAATGCAGGCGGCTAAACTAAACCCTGTTGACGCATTGAGGTATGAAGTATGATTTTTTTATTTTACGAAAGTTTAAAGCAAGCTATCCGTTCATTGCTTTCAAATAAAGTTAGGACTTTATTAACTATGCTTGGAGTGATTATCGGCATTTTTTCTGTAATTACTTTAGTAACAATCGGAGAAGGCGCCAAAACTTATGTGACCGACCAGGTAAAAAATCTGGGAGCAGGGTATGATTCTTTTGCGTTAGTTGCTGGAAAAGAAACTCATTCCCCCCCTAACCCAAAATTTACTTTTGCGGATATCGCTTATATAAAAAGCCGTGTGCCGGAAATAAAAGATATAGTTGCCTTCAATCCCGGATCCGGGGATATCTATTATGGGAAAAAGACCGTTAAAACTCCGGTAATAATAGGAACAACCGCAAATATGCTGGAGCTAATGGGCGGCAAGCTCCAATCGGGAAGATTTTTTTCGCAAAGGGATATTGAAAACCGCAAAAAGGTGGTAGTTATCGGCCCAAAAATCGCAAGTGAATTCTTTGGCGCTGGCAACCCAATTGGTGAAAAAATAAAGCTCCGCGGAGACACTTTTTTAATAATCGGGGTTTCGGAAGCAAAAGGAAGCATTGGGCCGATGGATATGGACAAAAGAATAATAATTCCTGTCACAGTTTCAAAAAATATGCTTGGCAACAATAAAATTTTAAGGTTCAATATTTTCCCAAATGACCCTAATAAATTAAACGAAGTAATGACAAAAGTGAGAATTGTAGTAGAACGGAGGATCAAGTCTGATGATTTTAGGTTTATGACACAGCAGGGAATCATGAAAATAGTAAACAACATCCTTACCGCCCTTACCAGTTTTGTCACCGGCATTGCGGCAATTTCATTGATAGTCGGCGGAATCGGCATAATGAATATTATGCTTGTCGCCGTTAATGAACGCATCCGGGAAATCGGGGTAAGAAAAGCAATTGGAGCCAAAAAGAAGGATATAATCGTCCAATTCCTTGTTGAATCAATGATGATAAGTTTAATAGGAGGATTCTTTGGAATATTCTTTGGCATCCTTGGCGCTTTCTTAATAATGTGGGCAATTAAAGGAACATTAGTTATTGCAATGTGGGCGGTTGTCCTGGCTACAGTAGTTTCAGCGGCAGTTGGAATCTTTTTTGGCGTTTACCCTGCATTCAGGGCTGCTTCTCTTGATCCTGTAATTGCACTGAGGTATGAATAGCTAGTTTGCTGTTTCCTCTTTCACAAACTTATCTATGGAATTTTTTATATTCTCATCATAATCAACAAATACTTCTTTAATTTTGCCGTCCTTGCCAATCGCGAATGTAGTTGGGATAACTAGAATCGCGTATTTCTCAAGCATTTTCAGCTTTTTATCAAGCACAATATCAAAGCTGACTTTTTCGCTTTCAAGATATTTTTTTAAATCTTTAATTTTATTATCAAAAGAAACTCCAACAATCTTTAGATCTTGAGAATTCGCATAACTGCTTAAATAAAGCAATTGGTCCTGGCAGGCTTTGCTCCAGGATGCAAAAAATGTCACAATTACCGGCTTATTAGAAAAACTAGAAAGATCAAGCTTTTTGCC
>WPAF01000018.1 GCA_009772965.1 Candidatus Saganbacteria bacterium | reverse complement strand
CATCAAGTGCGGCAATTCTTTGATAGGACCTGATTTTTACGATAACCAGCAGATAAGCTTTCTTAATGAAGAAGAAAAATACAAAGTCAATGTATTTGACTGGAAAACGGAATTTAAGGGAATCATGGAATCAGGCGGGTTTGATGCGGTGATCGGGAATCCGCCGTATGGATTTCATCAAATCCATACAGACGCACTAAAACCTTATTTCAAGATTAACTATGAGTCATCAGCTGGCAGCTATGAAAACTATTTTCTATTTTATGAAAAATCGTTAAAATTATTAAAGAGCAATGGTATTCATGGATTTATTGTTCCTGTAACATGGCTTACAATCCCTTCTGCTAAATCATTAAGGACATATATTTTAAATAATTATTACATTAAGGAAATTAACTGGCTTCCCGAATTTGTTTTCGAAAACGCTAAAGTCAATACTCTTGTTTCAGTCATTCAAAAATCAAAACATGGTACTGTTAAAGTCAAGATATATGATGATGTAAATATAAATGGGCAATCAAAAGAAACAAAGGAAATAAGCCAGAAAGAATTTATTGAAAATAATTATCAAATTAACATCTTTCAAGGAATAGAAGACGTCCAAATATTAAAAAAGATTCAAAAGCAATCCAAGCCATTAAAAGAATATGCATCTCCTTGCTCTGGATATAATCCATATGAGGTTGGGAAAGGGCAATCGCCGAATGGAGGGTTGCAAACCAAAAAAGATGTTCAAGAAAAGCCATATCATTCAGATAAGCAAAAAGGAAAAGAATGGAAACCGGAAATTACTGGAAGAAACTTAGATAGGTACTATGTTAATGTTGCTAGCAATAGGTGGATTAAGTACGGGCCATGGCTTGCTGCTCAAAGAGACCCTAATAATTTTTTTGGGAAGAGAATCCTTGTTCAGGAAATTACTGGAGGAAAAGAAAGAAGAATTATCGCTTCCTATTATGACAAAGAATTGTATTATAGTAGAGATGTAATACCAATTATAACGAGCCAAGAATTCCCAGATCCGAAATACTTATTAGGTATAATTAATTCAAAGCTTATTACTTGGTTCCACCATAAAAGCAACCCAAAGGCACAAAAAAGCTTGTTTCCGAAAGTGCTTGTATCTGATTTAGAAAAATTGCCGATACATATTATCGATAGAAAAAAAGAGATGACGTTCTATGATCGCATAATAGATCTTGTTGATCATATGCTCGAAACACAGAATAAGTTTCATTCTGCCAAAACCGAAAGCGACAAGAAACACTATCAACGGAATATTGGGATACTCGATAAACAGATAGATGAACTGGTCTATAAGCTTTATGGGTTGACGGAGGAGGAGGTAAGGGTGGTGGAGGAAAACACAAAAGAATAGAATTGTTGGGAGGAGAAACAATGACCGATAATATATTTGAGAGGGTAAAAAGGGTTAATGAATACGGCAAGGAATACTGGAGCGCGCGTGATTTATTTCGACTGCTTGGCTATACGGAATACGGAAAATTCCTGCCGGCTATTGAACGGGCTAAGGAGGCGTGCAAGAATAGCGGTCAGCCAGTAGCCGATCATTTCGCTGAGGTGAGCGAAATGATAAAAATTGCGACCGGAACCGAAAAAGAAGCCCTGCGGCCGGTAGAAAATTATAACCTTTCCCGCTATGCCTGCTACCTTATCGCCCAAAACGGCGACCCCAAAAAAGAGGAGATCGCCCTGGCTCAGACCTATTTTGCCATCCAGACCAGAAAGCAGGAAGTGCACGAATTGCAGATCGAAGACGGCAAGCGTGTTTATCTCCGCGGCGAAATGAAAGAGCACAATAAAAACCTCGCGAAAGCGGCCAAAGAGGTGGGGGTGATCAATTATGCCAATTTCCAGGATTTTGGCTATATGGGGCTTTACGGCGGACTGCGCCATAAAGATATTCACGCCAGTAAACGGCTTAAAAAGAACCAAGCGATCCTTGATCATATGGGGAGCGAAGAATTGGCTGCCAATCTCTTCCGCGCCACACAGACGGAGGCAAAGTTAAGGAGAGAAAATATAATTGGCCAGGATAAAGCAAGCCAGGCTCATCATGATGTGGGGAAGAAAGTCCGGCAGACGATTAAGGAGCTGGGCGGCACCATGCCGGAGCATTTGCCGGCTCATGAAAGCGTTAAAGAATCAAAAAAGCGGCTCAGGAAATTAGCGAAAAAGTCGTTGCCGGAGGGAATTTAACTATGGCATTTAAAGCAGCCAAAATCCGCGAATACGAAAAACAAATTGATCAGATGGTTTATAAGTTTTATGGATTGACGGAGGTGGAGATTAAGGTGGTGGAGGGGGCAAAATGAACAATAAAAATCTTAAAACAAATATTATAGTTAATGTAGAGGGAATATCAGGGGGTCTATATATTTCTTGCGGAAGTAGCACTAGCAAACTGGATTTTAAGTCATGGGAGAAGACATTCCCTGCAAAGGAGAAATCAAAGGCGTTGAACAACATGATATCCATGAGAGAGGAATGGAAATCAAAAGGGGCTCAAGTTATAATAAAGCATAGGGGTTTGACGGAGGAGGAGGTAAAGGTGGTGGAATGGGGTGATAATCAAGTATAATAAGGATAGAGAACAATCATGACAATAATCGAAGAACTTAATAATTGGCTGAAAAAGCCTGAAGGAATAAATCTAGAATTTAAAGAAGCAAAACATTCATTTAGCGAAGGGAGCTTGTCAGATTATTGTGCCGCACTCTCAAATGAAAATGGTGGCAAATTAATATTAGGAGTCTCGAATAAAAAGCAAATTGTTGGGACAAAAGTTTTTGAGGGTAATGAAAATAGATTATCAAATAAATTATTGGATGATTTGAAAATAAGGGTGGATGTTGAGGAAGTCTTGCTCCCTGAAGGCAGAGTTTTGATATTTCATATACCCGGACATTCTCCGGGGCAACCTGTAAGATCAAAGGGTGCCTATCACTTCCCAATGAGAGCAGGGTAATCTTTGGTTGAAATGGATAATATGACATTAAAAAAAATGCTTATTGAAACAGAACCAGATTTCTCGGCAAAAATCATAGACGGATTTATCGTAGCGGATATTGATGAGGAAGCACTTGGAATATTAAAAAGAAAATGGTCCCAAAAATCAAACAGGGAGGATTTTTTACAGTTTTCAACTGAGAAGGTATTGCAGGCAACGGGATTAATGAGTGATAAAGGATTAAATTATGCTTGTTTAATATTATTAGGGGAAAAAGAAAAAATTGATGAATATTTGCCCGGATCGGAAATAATATTTGAATGGCGACAGGATAATAATAAAATCTCATATGATTACAGAAAAAACTGGAGAGAGCCATTTTTTAAAATATATGAAGAAATTTGGGCGGCAATAAATGCTAGGAATCTTCGCATGCCTTTTCAGGAAGGATTTGTTCAGCGTGAAATATATGCTTTTAGCGAAAAGCCCATTAGAGAAGCGATTTTAAATGCGGTAGCGCACAGGGATTATTCGATTAACAAGCAATCTATATTTATGAAAGCGTCGCCGGAGGAATTTGTTATTGAAAGCCCTGGGGGATTATTGCCTGGAATAACGCCGGAAAACATCATTTATAAATCCGCATGGAGAAACAGAACCATTGCGGAAGTATTTGAAAAGGCTGGGCTGGTTGAAAGGTCAGGTCAAGGTATGGATGATATATTTAGCAGTTCAATCAAGGAAGGTAAAGGGTTGCCGGATTTAACTGAAAGCAATCCATTTTCAGTCAAGCTTAAAATGCCAGCTAAAGTAAAAGATAAGAATTTTATTATATTTTTGGAAAAAGTGGCAAACGAAAAACAAATATCATTATCTATTGAGGAAATATGTGAATTAGAACAAATACGCGAACATCAAAAGACAAATAAAATTGAGCATAAAGAAAAATTTATGAAAAATGGGATTATTGAGAAAATCGGCAAAGCCAGAGGCACAAAATATATTCTATCGCACACATATTATAAACATGAAGGGAAGGTTGGCGTCTATACAAGATTATCTGGGGTATCAAGAGAAAAACAAAAAGAATTGATTATTATGCATATAGAAAAAAACGGGAAAGGGTTTTTAAGCGAATTTATTGATATATTTCCAGAATTAAAAATAAAGGATATAAATAATTTATTGCAGGAATTAAGAAGATCAGGAATCGTCCATTTTATCGGACCAAAAAGATCTGGATATTGGGGAATTATTAATAAATAGATTGAATTAGGTATAAACTAGTTTAAAAAGTATTTAGGTGGTCATGTAAATAGCGATAGAACAACAAAAAATATAACTAGGATTAATAAAATTATAGTTAATAATTATGGAAATAAATAGATAAATTTAATTATTTAAGAGAAAATGATTGAGTTTTTACTTGATTTTTGCAAAGCAAGTAAATTAAAATGTGTTGTTATGTAGCCAAAAATTGACTATTTTGCTTGCTTAAATATGGATTAAAATTAGAATAAATTAGGAGAAAATAAATCTGCCCAAATAGGCCCTAAAAATAAGTATAATTTTAGTGTTAATGAAGAAAGTTGCGAAGTCGTGACAAATTGTCACGGGTTGAAATTGACAGCTCCGGACGGAAAAATGAGAATTAGAGATATAAGTTAGCAATATGGTATTCCTGTGAAACCTGTCTGCCGAGTTTCTAAGAGTTATCGACACCTTGTCGACAACTGAAATTAGAATTGTCTGAAGCTAGGTTTGCAACTTGGCAATCCCGACCAATTGAAGCGGATTGAAGGCGAATAAACCAGTAAGTGGTATAATTACGAAAAAGGAGTGTGTTCCTAATGAGAAGCGATAATCTAAAAAAAAGAGCCCCAATCAGGGCGCTATTACATGCGACTGGTGTTTCTGACAAAGAATTAAAAAAGCCGTTTATTGGCGTAGCTTCAAGCTTTACCGACCTTGTCCCCGGACACACAAACATGCGGGAGTTTGAAAGGGCGATTGAAAAAGGTGTTCATGCCGGAGGCGGAGTATCATTTACTTTTGGCCTCCCTGCCATCTGTGACGGGATTGCCATGGGGCACAAAGGAATGTATTATTCCCTCCCATCCCGCGAGCTTATTGCCGATACGGTTGAAACTATGGCCGAGGCGCACCAGCTTGACGGATTAATCCTTTTAACTGCCTGCGACAAAATTACTCCCGGCATGCTTATGGCGGCGGCGCGGCTGGATATCCCATGTATTATGGTAACCGCTGGTCCCATGCTGGCCGGATGTTATAAAATGACCCGGCTGGATCTGGTACATGACGCGTTTGAAGCTGAAGCGGCGTTTAAACAGGGAAAAATAAACAAAACGGATTTTGATAATTTAATTCTCAATGCTTGCCCGGGTTCCGGCGCCTGTTCGGGATTGTTTACCGCAAACACCATGGCGTGCGCGACCGAAGCTATGGGAATGTCGCTCCCATTTTGCGGAACTTCATTGGCCGTGTCCTCAAAAAAGAAAATGATTGCCTATGAAAGTGGGAAAAGAATAATCGAGCTGGTTGCCAAAGGAATTACCGCCAGAAAAATTATGAACCGCAAAGCATTTTTAAATGCCATAAGAATTGATATGGCGCTTGGCGGGTCAACAAACGCGGTTCTGCATTTAACGGCAATCGCAAATGAAGCCGGAATTCCCCTGCCGCTTGAGCTATTTGATAAAATAAGCAAAGAAACTCCCCATTTAACAAGTATCCGTCCCGGCGGGAACCATTTTATGGAAGATTTAGAATATGCCGGAGGAATTCCAGCCGTGCTTTCTGTGCTTGGCAACCTGATACAAAATAATTTAACTGTTTCGGGATTAACTACAAAACAAATAGCAAAAGGCGGCATTGTTTATGACAACAATGTAATCCGTTCTCTTGATAACCCTTACCATAAAGAAGGCGGGCTGGCGGTTTTACGCGGAAACATCGCTCCGGACGGCGCCGTGGTTAAGCAAACGGCGGTATCTGCCAAAATGTTAAAATTTACCGGCAAGGCAAAAGTTTTTAATTCAGAAGATGACGCGGCAAAAGCGATTTACGGCAAAAAAATTGAAGCCGGCGATGTTGTAGTTATCCGCTACGAAGGGCCAAAAGGCGGCCCTGGCATGCGTGAAATGCTTTATCCAACATCAGCGATCGCGGGAATGGGACTGTCTGAATCAGTGGCGCTGATAACCGATGGCAGGTTTTCCGGAGGCACACGTGGCCCATGCATCGGCCATGTATCGCCCGAAGCGGCAGAGAGTGGCCCAATCGCGGCTATAAAAGACGGCGATATAATTGAAATAGACATTCCCGGCAGAAAAATAAATATTAAGCTTAGCGATTCCGAAATTAAGGGAAGGTTAAAAGCCAATAAGCATAAAATAAAAGACATTGATTCGAGCTGGCTTAAGCGGTATAGGAAATTAGTCACATCCGCAAGCACCGGCGCCGTTTTAAAAGCCTAATGAATATAAGAGTTGTTCCAAATGCGAAACATAACAAAGTACTTGAAGAAAAGGATAGGTTAAAAGTATACTTGACAGCGCCGGCAGTTGACGGGAAGGCAAATAAGGCCTTAATTGAAATCCTTGCCGAGCATTTTAATATGAGAAAAAGTAAAATCAAAATCATAAAAGGAGAAAAAAACCGTGAAAAAGTTATTAAGTTTTTGGATTAGTTTTGTGATTCTTTTTTCGGGAAGTTGTTTCGCCATGCAGCCGTCGGTGATTGGCGGAGTGAGGGATGGGTTGGCTATTGGATTCATGGCGGACGGCCCGCTTTCAAATAATATTGGTATCAGGTTTGGGCTTGAGGCAAATTCAGGCAAACAGCCGCTGGTTGCATTTTTGGGCAGCAAATTTTACCTTGCCAATGTCGGCCGGTCGCTAATGTCTTTTGGCTTGGGGGTTGTTGCATATGCCGGCGGCAGTAAAAACGCGGAAATCGGCGGCGCTTTTTCAATGATATTTAACCGCGTAGCGAACATTGTTCCTCTATTTTTTGAAATTGGCGTTGATGTGGCCGGCACTTCACGCGCGCAGGCACAGCTGGGCTTTAAGATATTTTAACCTAAATTTATTCGCAGGTTCTATCTTTCTGTGGTAAAATTTATATATGGATATGACTGGCGCTGAGGCGCTCTTGGAATCACTAAAAAAAGAAGGGGTAGACATTATATTTGGCTACCCGGGTGGAGTGGTTTTACCTCTTTATGATGTTTTATACAAAGAAAAGGGCATTAAGCACATTTTAGTAAGGCATGAGCAAGGAGCCGCGCACGCGGCTGATGGATATGCCAGGGCAACCGGCAAAGTGGGCGTGTGCCTCGCGACTTCAGGCCCGGGCGCGACAAATTTAATTACCGGAATTGCCACAGCTTATATGGATTCCATTCCAATGGTTGCTATTACCGGACAAGTCGGGACATCCCTTTTAGGCAGGGATTCATTCCAGGAAGCTGACGTGACGGGGATAACAATACCCATTACAAAGCATAATTATCTGGTAAAAAGCGCTAAGGACTTGCCGAGAATTATCAAAGAAGCATTTTATATCGCTCGCAGCGGCAGGCCGGGGCCGGTGGTGGTAGATATACCCAAGGATGTCTTTACAGGAAAATTAAAATATTCTTATCCTGACAAAATTGTAATCCCAAGCTATAAGCCGAATTTGAACGGGCACCCAAAGCAAATATCTTTGGCGGCTAAAGCGATCGCGGCGGCAAAAAAGCCGGTCATGTACGTGGGTGGAGGAGCTATTACATCATCTGCGGCGGTAGAGGTTAAACAGCTTGCGGAAAAAATAAACTGTCCCGTTACTACAACCATGATGGGGCTTGGCGCGTTCCCCGGGACGCACGAGCTTTCGCTTGGCATGCTGGGGATGCACGGAACGGCTTATGCCAATTATGCCGTCACCGATTGCGATCTTTTAATAGCCATTGGTGCCAGGTTTGATGACAGGGTAACCGGCCATATTGAAAAATTCGCGCCAAAAGCGAATATTATCCATATTGACGTTGATCCCGCCGAAATCGGGAAAAATGTCAGGGTGGACATCCCGATAGTGGGAGATATAAAAAATGTGCTTAAAGCATTAATTGATAAAGTAAGTAAAAAAGAAAAGCATGCTGGATGGATTGGCCAGATAGATGAGTGGAAAAATAAATATCCGCTTTCTTACAAACAGCAAGACGGAATAAAGCCCCAGTATGTCATTGAGGAAGTTTATAAATTGACATTGGGAAAAAATGTAGTTGTCGCAACAGATGTGGGCCAGCACCAGATGTGGACCGCGCAGTATTTTAAATTCGATAAGCCGAGAAATTGGATATCCTCTGGCGGGTTGGGGACGATGGGGTTTGGGCTGCCGGCGGCAAACGGCGCGCAGTTTGGGCGGCCGGATGCGACGGTTATTTGCTTTGCCGGGGACGGATCGATCCAAATGAATATCCAGGAATTAACCACTGCGGTAAATAACCATTTGCCGATAAAAATATTTGTCCTTGATAATTGTTTTCTTGGAATGGTGAGGCAGTGGCAGGAATTGATCTATAATAAACATTATTCCCATACCAACCTTTGCAATAATCCTGATCTTGTAAAAATTGCAGAGGCATATGGGGCGGCGTCCAGAAGAGTTGAAAAAACAGAAGATGTCCGCGAAGCGCTTGAGTGGTCGCTGACTATAAAAGACCGGCCGGTATTTATCGACTTTGTTGTTTGTAAAGAGGAAAACGTGTTTCCTTTTGTGCCGCCGGGCCAGGCAATAAATGAAATGCTTATAGATTGAGAGGCAGGTAATGAGTAAAAGATATCGGGAATTTTTAATTGATGTTTTAACAAAGACCTATCAGCTTGTTTTTGGTATAGCTGTTATAACGCCGATTGTATCAAGAAAATTAGATTTGAGCAGATTTTTTCTAAGTTGTATTGCCGCTTTATTTGTTTTGATTTGGGCGGCAGCAATTTCTGCTCGAATGGAGGACTAATTATGGATCCCGTAATTATTACAATGTTTGGAATGATTTTATCTTTAGTTATTGCGGTTGTGCTTGTCCAGATATTTTTTGTCCCAAAAAAGCCAGCCCAACATAAATGAAATGATCATTGATTGAGGAAATTATTATGAAGCATACAATAAGCGTAATAGTAGAAAATAAGCCGGGAGTGCTCTCAAGGGTGGCGGGGCTTTTTGCGCGCAGGGGATTTAATATTGAATCGCTTGCGGTTGGAACAACGGAAGATCCAACAGTTTCAAGGATGACAATTGTTGCAGAAGGCGATGAAAGGGATCTGGAGCAAATAACCAAACAGCTTTATAAGCTTATCGACACGCTAAAAGTATTTGATTTGCCGCAAAGCCAGGCGATTGAAAGGGAGCTAGCTTTGATTAAAGTTTCCGCGAACGAAAAAAACAGGAGCGAAATATCCCAAATAGTAAAAATATTTAGGGCAAAAGTTATTGATGTGGCGGAAGACAGCATGACAATTGAAATTTCAGGGGAGGAGGGGAAAGTCGATTCACTGCTTAAGATGGTCAAAAGGTTTGGCGTAAAAGAAATGGTTCGGGGCGGAAAAATTGCCGTCCAAAGAGGAGGGGCTTAAAAAACTTTTGGTTTTGCAGTTGATTCCTTAACAAATAATTTTACTGGTAAAGTATATCTTAAAGGAATTCTTTGGGGGTTATTTATTATTTGGCATAAAAGTTCGACTGCGATTTTCCCCATTTTCCTCTGATCAACATTAACTGTAGTTAACGGCGGACCAAAGGGCGCTAAATAATCTTTAAGGTCAATATTGTCAAATCCCACAACTGAAATATTTTCGGGAATTTTTAATCCTAAATCTTTAATAGCTTGATATCCGCGATATGCTAAGGAATCTGAAGTATAAAATATCGCGGTTGGCGGATCATTAAGCTGCAGTAGATCATAAGTCGCGTTATAAGCAGTTTTTGGCTTTCCAAAATCAGCATGCCTGATATATTCTTTTGGAGGATCAATTTGTGAACTACCAAGCGCATAGCGGTAGCCTTCGAGCCTCTCAAAAGAAGTGGGATCAAAATTTGGCTCTCCAAGAACGACGGCAATCTTTTTATGCCCGAGGCCAAGTAAATGTTCAACTACTTGGACGCTTCCCGAACGATTATCCGGAATAACGCATGCGTATTCAATATTTGGAATAGGATGACCAATTAAAACAAATGGAACATGTTTCTGTTTTGTCATAATTATATGGGCAGGATCGATCTTTCCTAAAAAGAGTATTCCGTCCACTAAATTCTTGGCGATTATTTGCGGCGTAACCTCATCCTCTTTGCTAAAGGCTTCAAGATAAATATTTTTATTTAAAGCCTTTAATTCTTCAGCAATGCTGTGCGCGACAAGATTATAAAATTCTCCTAGAAAACAGTTGTAGAAATTATCTGCGACAATTCCAACCGCCCCTTGTGTTCCCCTTCTTTTTCGTGGCCGCACATAACTTAGCCATTCAGCCGCATCGAGAACCGCCCTCCTATTTTCCGGACTAACCCGGGCGGGGTTGTTAAAAACTTGAGAAACCGTTGCCGGAGATAGCTTAGCTCTCTTTGCGATGTCATAAATTGTCGTTTTTTTCATAAATATTTACCAAAAAGATTACTAAAGTTTACATAATATATGTCTAATAATCTCATATATTTATCGTAATAACAACAAAAATATTTCACATAAAATGATTCTCATATAAATATCATAATATATTTACAAAATGGTAGAAAAATTATTAGGGAGGATAAATATATGGGTTCACATTTGCCAGTAATTAATAATAGAACATCAATCCCTGTTTCTGGTCAAATGGCAAAATTATTGACTCATCCTGAAAGAGCGCTAAATGCGCTTGTTAATCCACAGAGAACTGCGCCAATAACGGTTGAAATTGATCTGGTAAATGGAATTTGCAATAGCCGATGCCCAAACTGTACTTATCCGCAAGGGGATGGGACAAGGGGAACCTTTTTTAAATGGGATCGATTTTCATCACTAACAGGTGAATTAAAGGCCGCTGGTGTAGAAGGAATTGTTTTAAAAGGTGGGGGAGAACCGACTTTATATCCTCGTTTTGAAGAGGCCATAAGATATTTAAAGAATGCTGGATTTGATGTTGGATTAATAACAAATGGCTTAAGATTTAATCATGAGATGGCAGAAAGCGTTCTGCCTTTCTTGACCTGGGTAAGATTTTCTGTTGATGCCGGATCCGAGGGAATGTATGAGAAAACGCACGGGCTGGGGGAAGAAAGATTTTTAAAATTGCAGGGAAATATTAATGCGGCATGTGAAATAAAAAAAAGAGATACTCTGGCGACTATGGTTGGAGCAAGTTATTTGGTGCTTGAATCAAATTTGGAAGATATAGATGCGGCAATTGAATGGGGAAATAGTATTGGACTTAGCTATATTCAATTTAAACCGATGCAGCTGCGATGTCCTTCTGCTCCTGGAGGATACAGCTATGATTATTTGACTTGCGCAACAATATCCCAGCATCTAATCCAATATCAAGATAAAGAATACGCGAATGGATTTAGGGTTTTTCTGACGAGAATAGCTTCTCCATCTCAAATTGAAAGAAGTTCAACTTGTTATGGGCAAAGAGTTTCCTTATCTATTGGTGCTGATGGCGAAATATTCGTCTGTTGCCATAAAAAATATGATCCAAGATGGAGTGTTGGAAGTATTTATGGTTCAAGTTTTGAAGAGATTATATTTTCAGAAAGAAGAAAGAAATTGCTGCATTTAAATCCAAGGCAGGCTGATTGTTTGCATGGGTGTAGATATGACTCTTTCAATACTACCCTTGAAAGATCTTTTGCTGGACAGACTCCACAAGAAACAGAATTAAGATTGCGCGCGATGGCGGCGGACTATGAAGGCCAATCCGTGTTATGTCCTAATCATATTTAATTAGGCCCCCTTTACCTTCTTTCTAAATATTGATAGAATAATAACATATGCCAACTATTTCAATGTTTTATGGGATAATTATAAGGCTTTTTTATTTTGACAGTAAAAAACATCACGAACCCCATATTCATGTGGAGTATCAAGAAGAAAATGCGATTATTAGCATTACCAGCGGGGAAGTAATTGAAGGCGCAATCCCTAATAATAAGCTTCGATTGGTGTTGGCCTGGATAGAAATACATAAAGAAGAACTTCTTGCCGACTGGAAACTTGCGCTCGAAGGCCAGCCGGTTTTTAAGATTGAAGGATTAAAATAAAATGAAAAAAATTAATAA
Source organism: Candidatus Saganbacteria bacterium (assembly GCA_009772965.1). Taxonomy (GTDB): domain Bacteria; phylum Margulisbacteria; class WOR-1; order XYC2-FULL-46-14; family WPAF01; genus WPAF01. The sequence goes on along the minus strand of WPAF01000018.1, from coordinate 15,783 downwards.
TTTAACAATTCTAGATAATTACAAGCTATCAGTGATTTTCGAAAATGGCGAAAGCAAAATATTTAATATGAATCCTTATTTAGATAAAGGGATATTTAAGGAATTAGTAAATAAAGAATATTTTAAGCAAGTAAAAAATGAGGGATATTTTATCAGCTGGCCAAATGAGCAAGATTTGAGCGCTGATACTTTATATATTGAGGGAAGATAAAATAATATTATAGGGCCGAACAATGCTCGACCCGTACTAAAAAAAGGAGAAGGAAATGGCAAAAGTTTATTATGACAATGACGCGGATTTGAAAGTGTTAAAAGGAAAGACGATTGCGGTTATCGGTTTTGGGAGCCAGGGTGGGGCGCAGAGCCAGAGCTTGAAAGACAGCGGGCTCAATGTAATTGTGGCTGAAATAAAAGGGACTCCAAACTGGAAGAGGGCAGAACAGGCGGGCTTTAAGCCGGTCAGCGCGGAAGAAGCGGCGGAAGAGGGAGATATTATCCAAATGCTGATCCCTGATGAACTGCAGGCAAAAGTTTATCATGAGGTTGTTGCCAAGCACATGAAAAAAGGAAAGACATTGATGTTTTCGCATGGGTTTAACATTCACTTCCATCAAATTATTCCTCCAAAAGATGTTGATGTTGTTATGGTTGCGCCAAAAGGCCCCGGACTTATGGTTCGAAAAATGTTTGAGGACGGCGCCGGAGTGCCGGCTTTAATTGCTATCTATCAAGATGCTTCAGGAAAGGCAAAAGAGACAGCATTGGCGTACGCAAAAGGGATTGGCGGTACAAAAGCGGGAGTTTTTGAAACCACATTTAAAGAAGAAACAGAAACCGATCTTTTTGGCGAGCAGGCAGTGCTTTGCGGAGGATGCACCGCTCTTGTTAAAGCCGGTTTTGAAACATTGGTTGAAGCGGGATACCAGCCGGAGATGGCGTATTTTGAATGCATGCATGAGCTTAAGTTAATTGTTGATTTGATGTATGAAAAAGGAATCGCCGGAATGCGAGCGGCAATTTCAAACACCGCAAAGTACGGCGATATTACCGTTGGGCCATACTTAATTGATGAATCGGTTAAACAAAAAATGAAATATGTCTTAAACCGCGTGCAAAACGGGTCATTTGCTAAAGAATGGATCACCGAAAACCAGGCTGGGCGGCCGGTGTTTCTTGCCCTTTTAAAAAAGGATGGGGAACATCTAATTGAAAAAGTCGGAGAAAAACTTCGCGGCATGATGCCCTGGCTTAAAAAGAAGTAATGTGGATTGTTGAGCTTCTAAAGGGTCTGCAGGGAGAGCTGGTTGTATTAATCGCATCCGCGATTCCCGTGATCGAGGTTAGGGGCTCTATTCCCCTCGGTATAATGTATTACAAGCTAAATGCTTTTAATGTTGTTATGCTGAGCATCATCGGAAGTGTTCTACCTGTTTTTCCTCTTCTTTGGGTTTTAAATAACCTGACAGAAAAACTCAGAAAAGTTAAAGTGTTTGATAAATTTATTACCTGGCTTTTTGAAAGAACCAGATCAAAAAGCAAATTGATAAAAGATCTTGAGCTTGTTGGATTGACTCTTTTTATTGGAGTGCCCCTTCCCGGAACCGGAGTATGGACGGGTGCCATAGCGGCATATCTATTTGGGCTGCCGTTGATCCCGTCGTTTTTTTGCTGCCTATTTGGCACCGCTATAGCGTCAGTTATTGTATGGATGATAAGCGCCGGGGTGATGAGATTTTTTTAGGAGGATAGCCGTGAAAAAGATTTTTGTGGGTTTGTTTGTAATCCTTATTTCATTAAATGGCCTGTCGGCTGAAGGGAAAATAAAAATGAAAAAAACTTACGCGACTTTTGAAACATCGATGGGCAAAATAGTTTGCGAGCTTTTTCCCGGCAAGGCGCCAAAGACGGTAAAAAACTTTGCGGCGCTGGCTAAGGGAGAGCAGGGATGGCTGGATCCTAAGAGCGGGGAAATAGAAAAAAAACCGCTTTATGACGGAACGATATTCCACCGCGTCATCCCGGATTTTATGATACAAGGTGGAGACCCCATGGGCAACGGCATGGGAGGCCCGGGCTATAAATTTAATGATGAATTCGCGGACGATTTAAAATTTGATATTTCCGGCCGGCTGGCAATGGCAAACTCCGGGCCAAATACTAACGGCAGCCAGTTTTTTATTACCCTTGCGGCAACCCCGTGGTTAAACAGCAAGCACACAATTTTTGGCCAGGTAATGCAGGGGCAGGACATAGTAGAAAAAATATCAATGGTTGCGCGGAGCCAAAATGACCGACCGGCAAAAGAAGTCGTTTTGAAAAAAGTGACAATTACTGAAAAATAACTGCTATTTATCTTCCATAAGAACGATAAAATCTTCGGGGGGAACTTTTTCTTTTAACTGGAGTAAACTTAAAAAATTCTGATGAAAAATCCGGGTGTTTTATTATCGGCAAAGAACCCTGGATTACCCTTTCAATGGCCTGCACATCTCTTTTTTGGTCAGGCGTGGCAAAAGCGATAGCCCTTCCTTCATGTCCTGCCCGTCCTGTGCGGCCAATTCGGTGTACATAACATTCTGCATCATCCGGCAGGTCATAGTTTATTACTAATTCAATTTCTTTAACATCAATTCCTCTTGCCGCGATGTCTGTCGCTACCAATATCCTATATCTCCCGTTTTTAAATCCTTCCAACGCGTACTGGCGCTGTGATAACGAACGATTTGAATGAATTTCTGCCGCCGAATATCCCATAATTTGAAGGTCGTGCGCAAGGCGGGAACACCCTCTCTTGGTTCGGCAAAAAATAAGGACAGTACCGCGGTAAAGTTCCAGCAATTTATTCAGCAGTTTTATTTTTTCATCTTTTTTTACAATAAACAATTCTTGAATAATATTATCCGCCGTTGTGCCGGAAGGCGCGATTTCAACGCTAATCGGAAGCTTCATATGAGCAGTGGCAATCTTTACGATTTTTTCAGGAATTGTAGCTGAGAAAAGCATGGTCTGCCGGTCATGGGGCAAGTATTCAAGAATCCGTTCGATTTGCGGCATAAATCCCATATCCAGCATCCGATCCGCTTCGTCAAGCACAAGAATTTTAGATTGGTCCAGGCGAATATTTTTTTGGTTTAAATGGTCTATTAAGCGGCCGGGCGTCGCGATAATAATCCTTGGCCTGCGCCGCAGAGCTTGTATCTGGCGGTACATAGACATGCCGCCGATTAAGACAGCGGTATGCATGCCAAAAAGCAGGGCAATTTTTATCAGTCCTTCTTCAATCTGTAAGGCCAATTCGCGGGTTGGAGCTACAATCAATCCGTTAAAGGATCCTTGCGCCAGGCGTTGAATCATAGGAATTCCAAAAGCCAGGGTTTTTCCTGTGCCTGTTTGGGCGACTCCAATAATATCCTTGCCTTCAATTCCGGCTGGAATGGCTTCATATTGTATCGGGGTAGGGGTTTTAAAATTCTTTTGAGTAAGATATTCCAGAATTTTTGGGGCAATCCCCAGTCCATAAAAGTCGCGGTTTGTTTTATTCATAATTAGTCCTGTATGATTATCTCACATAATTGTGATTAATTTCACTTTTGTTTGAAGAATGGGCGTGACTGGACTTGAACCAGTGACTTCTTCCGTGTGAAGGAAGCGGTCTACCACTGACCTACACGCCCGCAGAATGGTGGGAGTCAAACTCTCTATCGAACCTTTACCATAATTCTACCTAATACCATTCATGGTTGCAAGAAGCGTAATCTGGGCAAATCAAGTTAATTTTATTTATGGTTCCGCTTTCCCTGGAAAGTCTGCACCTTGCGGAGTATAATTTCTGTATGCTGGGGAATATCGAACACCTCAATATAGAGGAAGGTAAATCATGAAAAACTCGTTTGAAAATAAATTAAGAGATGGCGGTAAATGTCTTTGCGATATCTGCGGGAAGACCGCACGAATGGGCGGGATATTAGATCCTCATTCTGCCGATCCTCGCGTGGCCTGCTATGATTGCATGATAAAAATTTCCGCCAAACAGCAGGGAATAAGCGTTGCCGATGCTAAAAAACGAAGGGAAAAGATGTTTAAAACATCCAACCTCTTTCCACAGGTTAAAATAGATGAATATTTTAAATTGGCTGGGGAAAGAGCATCCGGCGGCATGGATGAACTGAACGAGGTCTTACGATATGTCATGAATGTCTGGAATGCGTTTGATAAAGATATAATCGATAAATATGAGAGCATGGACGAAAGCGAACTGCGTGAGATATACGGCAAAGTAAAAATGAATTTCTCATATCTTATCAAGCAGAAGCAAAAATACGGCCGCAACGATCCGTGTCCCTGTGGCAGCGGCAGGAAATATAAGAAGTGCTGTTTGATCCACGATGACCTAGAAGATGCTCTAGTTGCCGAGTGGAAAAAGATCGATTCCAGCGTTATTAAAAAGGGAATGCGTTTAATAGAAGACAGCAGCGTCCTCGATACAAAATTATTAGTGGAACATTATTGGGGAGAAAAACGACTGGATTCGATCAGAGAGAAAGGCGTGGTCGACGGCGCCGCCGAACTGGAATATAACGAATGGCTGATGAACGATTACTATAAAATGGGCGAAGATATCCCTTTTGTCCTTGGCCGATTGCTGACTGATCCAGAATTGACGGACCGAGAAAAAAGCGTCATCGAAGCCCGGATCAAAGCGCCCCTGACTGTTTGGCTGATAACTTATATCGCAAAAAACCGAGGGGCTTTAATCCGCAACATTTTCAATCACCAGGAAATATTCGTTCATGACAAGCTATTTTCAGAATCCGCCAAAGACAGCTATCTCGTCTGCTCGCGGGCATTTAATGTTGGTGGCTATAATCTATTGTCCGGCGCTTACCAGGCTTATCCGGGGCCTTTTTCTCAAGACATAAGAAAAGTAGTTATTGAAGAATATGGTAAATGTAAGAGCGAAGAAGAAATAAATGTCTTTTTGAGACGGCACGGTTACATTTATGGTCGGCTTTGGACAAAATTAAAGGATAAGCTTGATGAAAAAAGGCATTGTTTCAAAAATTGGCAGGGCCAGAGCGGCGAAATATGTCATTAAGGGGGATTAATTTCTGGGACTGTACACCTACCCGAAGGCATGGAGATCACTTAAGAGGTTAAAACATGATTAAAGTTCTTATAATTGATGACGAAAAAGACCTGGTCGAATCAATTGAGTACAACCTCAAAAAGGAGGGCTTTTTAACATTCCGGGCTTATGATGGCCAGGCAGGGCTAAAGTCAACAAGGGAAAAGTTGCCGGATTTGATCATTTTGGACCTGATGCTTCCTGAAATCTCCGGAATGGATTTATGTAAAATATTAAAGAAAGAAGAAAAAACCTCCGAGATACCGATCATTATGCTTACGGCGAAAACTTCGCAGGTCGACAAAATAGTCGGTCTGGAAATCGGCGCGGACGATTATCTTACCAAGCCTTTCGATATGCGCGAGTTGATCGCCAGGATTAAGGCCATATTAAAACGGAGCGGCCTCAAAGAACAAACATCCACTACCAGCCTCAAATTCCCGGACCTTGAGGTCGATACGGCCAGGCACGAAGTTAAGGTTTTAGGCAAAATCGTCGAACTCACGGCCAAGGAATTCACTCTGCTCCGTTATTTAATGGAGAACAAAGAAAGAGTCTGCACTCGGGAAACGCTCCTGGACACGGTTTGGGGGATAGAAGTCGCGATCGAAACCCGCACCGTTGACGCCCATATAAAAAACCTCAGGGAGAAATTGGGGAAAGCCAAAAAACATATATTGACGCTGCGCGGGGTCGGTTATAAATTCCATGCTTAAGAAAATATTATTCGCTTCTTTCATCGGGATCGTGATTTTCAGCTTCTTGTTTGTGGGGATTCTTTCCGAGCCCGAAATAAGGTCCGCGATCATCAGCCACCTGACCAATGATCTTTACCGGCAGGCCCTTTTATCAAAAGATGATTACACCCGTCTGCTGCGGCAAACCTCCGACCGATCCGTTATCCAAACAATCGCCCTAAAAACAGCCTCTCTCTCGGGCAGTAGGGTAACCATAATTGCAAACAATGGCACGGTACTCGGAGACTCGGGCACTCCCTTGAAAGATTTGCCCGCACTGGAAAACCATGCTGATCGCCCTGAAATAATTAGCGCTTCAGGTAAAGGAGCGGGTAAAAGCGTGCGGCACAGCCATACCCTGGGCAAGGATCTCATCTATCTGGCGATCCCCTTGAGGAACAATGCCGGCGGGATAATCGGCTTCCTGCGGTTCTCGATCCCGATCTCCTACGCTTCCGATCTGATCTTAAGGTTTTATAAGCCCATCCTGATCGCTCTTGTTGCCGCGGCGGCGCTGGCTGTTCTTTTTAGCTTTCTTTTTGCGCGCTTTTTTTACGCTCCGATCGAAAGACTGGTAGCCGTTTCCGCTAAAATTGCCCAGGGGGAGATTCCCCAGACCATCCTTCATAAATCAAGATTTGAAGTGGGGATATTGGAGGAGGCAGTAGAGAGAATGAGCCGGCGTTTGGCTGATAACTTCAACAAGCTGTCAGATGAGCGCGGCCAAATGGCTGCGATCATTTCCAATATGGCGGAGGGCGTTATCGCCATTAATAGCACTGGCAGGATAATCGCCATTAACCCGGTGATGGAAAAGTTGTTTGGGCAGACAATGCCGGAGGTGGCGGGGAAATTAGCTCGCGAAGGAATCCGCAATAACGAAATCACCGGTTTGCTGGAAGATGCGTTGACCGCCGGCCGGTTGCTGGAAAAAGAAATCGACCTTTATGTTCCGTCACGCAAACATTTTATCGCCCATGCCGGACCGATACGGAACGCGCAAAACGTAATCATTGGCGTAGTTTGCGTGCTGTATGATATTACCGAATTGAAAAAACTTGAGAATTACCGCTCGGAATTTGTCGCTAATGTTTCCCACGAACTCAAGACCCCGCTGGCGACGATCCACAGCTATGTCCAAACACTGGCCGGCGGCGCGATCAATGATCCCGAGCATAATCTCACTTTCTTGGAAAAGATCGATAAACATGTCTTAAGTCTGGCAGCGCTGATCGATGATATTCTTGAGATCTCACAGCTTGAATCAAAGGAAGGGTTGACGCCATTTTCAACGTTTAACATTATTGAAACTGCTAATCACGCGCTGGACGCGGTGATAGAAAGGATCGAAAAGAAGAAGATTAGCCTAAAAAAGGAATTCGCCAGTGCGGATTTACTTGTCCGGGGCATGGAGGATCACATCTATCGCGCGATATTAAATCTGCTGGAAAATGCGATTACCTATACTCCCGATGGCGGAAGCATCGCCGTTTCTTGCATGAAACAGGATAACAAGGCGCTGATTTCAGTAGCGGACACGGGGATTGGCATTCCGGACGAACATCTTCCGCGCATTTTTGAGCGATTTTACCGAGTCGAACAGTCCCGCTCTCGCCAGATGGGCGGCACCGGCCTTGGTCTGGCGATCGTCAAACATGTCATGAATATCCATAATGGCACGGTTACAATTGAAAGCGAGGTCGGCAAAGGCTCTAAGTTTACCCTTATTTTCCCTGCCTGACGGCAGGCAGGCCCGGCTAAATAATTTACCCCTTTTTTACAATACTTTCATAAAATCTTCACCTTCATTTACGATAATACTGGTGATGGAACCATTATCCGGGCTGGCAGGCAAAGGAGGTGAAGCGAGTTTAATAGCGTATGGGCGAAATAAACGAATGGGAGGTTATAAAATGAAAAGAGTAATCGGGTTATGCTTAGTGTTTGTTTTTTGTTTCAGTTTACTGGCGGAGGGTTCGCTGGCTGATGACACGGCGAAGATAAAAGCGTATATCGGCAACTTGGAGACCAAGCTGACGCAGGCGAAGGCGGCCGGGGACAAAAACCGGGTGGCCAAGCTGATCGTCCTGATCGAGGAACAGAAGGCCAGATTGGCTCAGGCAGGTGAGAGTGTATCTGCCGCCGAGGAAGACAAGCTCTCCGATCTGAAAGAGGAAACGAATTTGGCCCTCAAAGACCTGAAGGAACAAGTGGATAAGGTCAAGAATGATAACAAGGACGCCAGGCTCGGAGCGACAATTTTCTTCCGTTGGCAGAACGCCGATAACGGTTCGACACCGAATAATTTTGACGTTGACCGCGCTTATATTGATGTCAAAAAGCAACTGGACGGAGGGGCGTCGGGCCGCGTGACTTTGGATGTAAAGAGAATTACTGGGACTACTTCCGGAAACCTGTTCGATTACCTGAAATACGCCTATGTTGAGATGCCGCTCAATGTTTCCGCCGTCCAATTTATTCCTTTTGACCTGACGGCTAAGGTTGGCCTCCAGCATACCGCCTGGATCGACTGGGCCGACAAGATTATGGACCAGCGCTACATATATAAAGGCCTGATCGACAACGAAGGTGTCATGTCTTCATCCGATTTTGGGGTGGCTGCTTTGGGAAAAGTCGCGATCGCTGGACTGCCGGAAATTGAGTATCAGGGAACACTGCTAAACGGCAGCGGCTATGCCACCAACGAAATCAACAAGCAAAAGGACGTCAGCCTGCGCTTGAGTTCGACCGTCTATGGTGCCAGAGAAATGGGCAAAGTGATCGTCGGCGCGCTGGCTAACGTTAAAAGTTTCTGGACGGACGACCCGGACGGAGCGACCCGGCAAATCGACCTTCTGGCCGCCTGGAAAGCGGATAGCGGCGTTGTCTACGCCGAATATCTGAAGGGAACGAAGATCTCCGGCTACAGCGCCGGCGGAAAATATATGTTCCTGCCCGGGACCTGGGCTTTTGCCCGCGCGACCAACTACGACCCCGATACGACCAAAGCCAGCAATGAAATTAACCGGAATTTCTATGGTTTAACGTATGACTGGAGTAAGGACGTTAAGTTGGCGGCGGATATCCAGACCGCGCAGACCGGCAACGGAGCAGTGTCCAGCACTTTTTATCTGCATAGTTTAGTCAGCATGTAAGGAGGTAAATAGTAATGTTAAGGAAAATTACAGTTTGTTTGTTGGGTTTGGTTTTTCTGACAGGGGCATCATTGGGTTTGACGCTTAACGGTGCCGGAGCGACTTTCCCCTTCCCGATCTATTCCAAGTGGATCTACGAATATAATAAGACGACCGGGATACAAATTAATTATCAGTCGATCGGCTCCGGTGGCGGGATCAAACAGTTTACAGCGGGGACGGTTGACTTTGGCGCCTCAGATGCCGCGTTGACCAACGATCAGATCGCAAAAGCAGGTGGAGATGCCCTGCATATCCCGACCGTGATGGGAGCGGTGGCGATTAGCTACAATCTGCCCGGAGTTTCCGAGCTTCACCTTGACTCGGATACCTTGGCTGGTATTTTTCTGGGCAAGATCAAAAAATGGAACGATGAGGCAATTACCTCGCTCAACCCGGGGGTAAACCTGCCGGACAAAAGTATTCTGGTTGCTCATCGCAGCGACGGCAGCGGGACTACCAGTATTTTCAGTACTTACCTGGCCAAAGTCAGTTCCGCCTGGGCGTCTAAGGTGGGGGCCGGAACGGCTTTGAGCTGGCCGGCGGGAGTTGGAGGCAAGGGGAACGAAGGGGTGACCGGGGTAATCAAGGTCAATGAAGGAGCGATCGGCTACATAGAACTTTCTTATGCCATGACCAATAAGCTCCCGGTGGTCACAATGAAAAATCGGGCGGGCAAATTTGTCAAACCGTCGATCGCTTCGACTTCGGCCGCCGCAGCCGGCGCCATAAGGAAAATGCCGAGCGATTTCCGGGCGGATATCACCAATGCCGCCGGCGCGGACTCTTACCCTATTTCCGGGATGACCTGGATTTTGGCGCACAAACAGCAGAAGGACGCGGAAAAAGGCAAAGCGCTAGTTGAATTCCTGCGCTGGTCATTGACGACCGGCCAACAGTACGCCGAACCGCTCTTGTACGCGCCGCTGCCGGAAAATCTTCGGGCCAGGGTTATGGATGCCGTTAAATCCATCAATTACTGATCAAATGCAGAAAACAAGGGATGCTTGGTTCAGGACAGTCACATTCTTGTTCGCACTGAGCATCCCTCTTCTGCTCTTGTTGCTGGTGGTCATTCTGGTCGGTCAGGCCTTGCCTTCAATTAATATTTTCGGGGCAGGATTTATTTTTTCTTCCAGCTGGGATCCGGTCAGGGAGACATTCGGGGCTCTGCCCTACATTTATGGTACGCTGGTCTCTTCACTGATTGCGTTAATCATCGCCGTCCCGCTGGGCCTTGGCTCAGCCCTTTATTTAGCCGAGGTTTCCCGGTCTAAAATAAAGGAATATCTGGCGGTCATGATCGAACTGCTGGCGGCCATCCCGTCGATCATTTATGGCTTGTGGGGGATATTCGTGTTAGGGCCGCTCTTTGGTTTGAGCATGTTGAGCGGCGGCGTGATACTGGCGATCATGATTCTCCCGACGATCGCGGCGATCTCGCGCGAGGTTTTCCGTTCTGTCCCAAATATTTTTAAAGAATCGGCGATGGCGCTGGGGGCGACGCGTTGGGAGACCATCAAATTGGCGGTTTTCGGCCCGGCCCGTTCGGGAATTTTGGGAGCGATCATTCTGGGTTTGGGGCGGGCGCTGGGAGAAACGATGGCAGTGACCATGGTGATCGGCAATCGGCCGGAGATATCCGCTTCGATCTTTGCCCCGGCTTATACGCTGGCTTCAGTGATCGCCAACGAATTCGCGGAAGCATCATCAGACGTCTATCTTTCGGCGCTGGTCGAATTAGGGATTATCCTGTTATTGATCACCATGGTCGTGAACGGTTTAGCGAGGTTATTAATATGGAAAACGGTCGGCAAAAACAATATTTTTTAAGAAAGATCAAAGACCGGGTTTTTCTTCTGGCGGTCTTTGTCTGTACTTTGATCGCGGTTTTACCCCTGCTGTTCGTGCTCAGCCATATCTTATTGAAAGGCCTGGGCGCGATCAACTTGGATTTCTTCCTTCACCTGCCGACCCCGGTAGGAGAAGCGGGAGGAGGAATGGGCAATGCCATCATTGGTACCCTGATCCTGATTTTGCTTGCCTGCGGCATCGGCCTGCCGATCGGAATACTGGGCGGCATCTGGCTGGCCCAATTCGGCGACGGGAAGCGCGGCTTTTTTATCCGCTACTCGGCGGACGTCCTGGCCGGCATCCCGACGATAGTGATTGGCATGTTCGCTTACGCCCTGATTGTTATCCGTATGGGCAGGTTCTCGGCGTTGGCTGGCGGCTTCGCGCTTGGCCTGATCATGATCCCGACGATCGTCAGGACGACCGAAGAGCTGATCAAAATGGTCCCGCGCTCCCTCTATGAGGCGGGATTAGCTTTAGGGATCCCCGGCTGGAAAGTGACCCTGCGCATTATTTTTCGCACCGCCTGGAGCGGAATCTTTACCGGCATTATGCTGGCGGTGGCCAGGATCGCCGGCGAAACCGCCCCGCTGATCTTTACGGCCTTTAACACGCCGTATTGGAGTTTCCGCCTCGACCAGCCGATGGCTTCGATGACTGTGACGATTTTCAACTATGCGATCTCGCCTTTTGACGACTGGCACGCCAAGGCCTGGGCCGGTTCCCTGGTTTTGATCTTTGCGGTTTTGGGGGTGACTCTGTTGGTAAGAAAATTTTCCAAGCAGGTGCAATATGGATAGTGTAAAGGATAGCAGAATATCGGGAGACCTGCCGGCAGGCAGGGATCAGGAGATCAGGGGGAAAATAGATGTTTTGAACTTAAATGCCTGGGTTGCCGACAAGCAGGCGTTGAAAAACATCAATATGAAGGTCTATGAGAATCGGGTGTCGGCGATCATCGGCCCATCGGGTTGCGGTAAATCGACTTTTATCCGCTGCCTGAACCGGCTGCACGAAACCGTCTCGGGAGCCAAGTCCAGCGGGAATATCTTTTTGGACGGAGAAAATATACTGCGTACCGGTTTTGACGAAGTTGTCTTGCGCAGAAAGGTGGGGATGGTTTTTCAAAAGCCGACCCCTTTTCCTACCATGAGCATCTACGATAACGTCGCGGCGGGCATCAAGCTCTACAGCCGATATTCGCGCGGCGAGCTGGACGGCATAGTCGAAAGATCTTTAAAGCATGCTGCTCTTTGGGAAGAAGTAAAAGATATCCTGGACAAGCCCGGACCGAGCCTCTCCGGCGGCCAGCAGCAGCGACTCTGCATTGCCCGGGCGCTGGCGGTCAAACCGGAAGTCTTGCTGCTGGATGAGCCTTGCTCGGCCCTGGACCCTATTTCTACCGGCAAAATAGAAGAATTGATCCATGAGCTCAAAAAAAATCTAACCATTGTCATTGTTACTCACAATATGCAGCAGGCGGCCCGGATTGCCGATTTCACCGGTTTTTTTCTGCTCGGTGAGCTGATAGAATTCGACATTACTAAGAAAATATTCATGGCGCCATCAGATAAACGAACGGAAGATTATGTTACAGGGAGGTTTGGTTAAAATGGAGCATCAATATACGGCCTACGATCAGGAACTGGCAAGCTTAAAAGACAGCATTCTGAAGATGGGCGGGCTGGTAGAGGAGCTGATCTTTAAATCCATTGAATCATTAAAAAACCGGGATAGGAATCTGGCCAAAGAAGTCATCAAGCAAGATGTGGCGGTCGATCGGTTGGAATTGGAAATTGATGAACAATGCATCAACCTGATCGCCCTGCGCCAACCCAAAGCGGGTGATTTGCGGTTTATCACGACCGGCATGAGGATCGCGACCGACCTGGAAAGGATTGGCGACCTGGCGGAGGATATTGCTGAACGGTCGCTTGAGCTTGCTGATCAGGGACCCTTGAAGCCGTTGATCGACATACCCAAGATGGCTGAATTAGCGCAAGCGGTTTTAAGGGCTGTACTCGACGCGTTCGTGAACGGTGATACGGCTAAATTAAAAGGCGTTTGGGATAAAGAAAGAGAAATAGACGGGTTAAGGGATCAGGTGCATGACGAACTAATCTCCATCATGGTCAAAGATTCGTTGTCTGTTCCCCGGGCGATTCCCCTGCTGCTTATATCCAGGCATTTAGAAAGGATTGCTGACCATGCTACTAATATTGCCGAGGACGTGGTTTTTATGGTTGAAGCGAAGGTGGTTAAACACGGCGGCGGAGAAAAGGCCTAATTATGGAAAAAGTAAAAGTCTTATTTATCTGTGTCCATAACAGCGCGAGGAGCCAGATGGCCGAAGCCTTTGCGAATAAATACGGGGAGGGCAAGGTTTTTGCTGAAAGTGCCGGGCTGGAGCCTGGGGTCCTTAATCCTTTGGTTATTGAAGTGATGAAGGAAATAGGGATAGATATTTTCAGAAATCAAACAAAGAGTGTATTCGATTTCTATAAACAAGGAAAGCTTTATAATTATGTTATTACTATGTGCGATGAAGCTCAATCGGAAAGATGTCCAATCTTCCCGGGCCAGGCAACTAAATTGCATTGGGGATTTGAAGATCCCGCAGCTGTCAAAGGCGACTATGAAGAAAAACTGGCCAAAATCAGGTTGACCAGGAATCAGATTGAGAAAAGGATAAAAGATTGGTTGAAAAATATTAAGTAGAATCTTACCGTTACGCTGACGCCTGATCATAGCCCGCTATCCGCAAAGGAGGCGGGCTATTTTCAAGATGGTGGGCAGTGCTGGGATCGAACCAGCGACCTCCTCGGTGTAAGCGAGGCATTCTACCACTGAACTAACTGCCCATAAAATGTAATTATACCTTATATTTATTGCCCCTTACAATATAAATGGCAAATCTGTTATAATTATTATAAAGCAGGGGCCCTTAGCTCAATGGCAGAGCGCTCGGCTCATAACCGATCGGTTATAGGTTCGACTCCTATAGGGCCCATATTATTTTTTATGGCAGAAAACAGAATATTAATTTTTAAAATTAAAAAGCTCCTTGATAGTAAAATTAATGCTGAATATTTAAAAAAAGTAAGAGTATTTATTCCCTCTGATAAAAAGATTGTTGGCGTTCGCGTCCCAGACATCCGCCTGCTGGTGAATGAATTTCAGTCAAAGAACAAACTTACACTTGAAGAATGCCTGAATCTTATTGATTCAATAGTTAAAGAACAGGTCAGGGAAGAGCTGTTGTTTGGGTTTTTCCTTCTTGCTAAATACAAGAAACAAATTAAAGAAGATATAATCGGGAAAGTTGACGGTTGGATAAATTACATTGAAAACTGGGAAACCTGCGACCAATTGGCGACTGTTATAAACTTTTTGTTTGCCCAAAATACTAAACTGCTTAAAATTCTCGATAAATGGAGCAAATCAGAAAACTTTTGGAGAAGGCGTTTTGTCCTTGCGGTTTGCAGCACATTGAACCATAAGGGAAATTCTTCGATCCACAATGATGATTCAATTGTCGACGAGGTTTTAAAGATTTGCCAGAATCTAATAACCGATAGTGAAGAAATGGTGGAAAAAGCCCTGCATTGGGCGATTCGAGAAACGAGTAAAAAAGACCCGGAAAAAGTATTGCAGTTTCTTTTGAAAAACAAGAATAAGATGAAACCGAGAATTGTTAAAGAATCCGCTAAAAAACTACCCGAAAAAATGAAAGCAATTTTATGATATAATAAATCATTGAGGTGAGCCATGGCAGAGCAAAAAAAACCGGTTTTTGAAGATTTAATGAAACAGATTGAAGATTTCCAAAAAACTATTAAAGGATTAGCTCAAAATGTTTCAGGGCTAAAGGATAAACTTCTCGCGAATAAAGAAAAATACGGCGCAGATATCAGCAAATGGCCTAAAGAATCAAAGTAAATAAAGTTTTGGATGGCTGTGCCATCCGAAGCTGAAACACGAATGGAAACTAATGAAGAGCGGATAGGAACGAATCAAAAGCAAAAGTGATAGAAAAAGGAATTCTATATAAAAATTCATCTTATATAATAATGGCTGCTGTTTTTGAAGTTCACAACATGCTTGGGCCGGGGTTTTCGGAAAACATATATGAAAAGGCATTGATAGAGGAATTCAAAAGGCAAAAAATAAAATTCTCTAATCAGCATAAACTTGAAGTTGTTTTCAAAGGAAAAATTGTTGGCATCCATAGGTTAGACTTTGTGATAGAGGATAAAATAGTTTTAGAAATAAAAGCTCAGGCTGATTTATTGCCAATTCATATGATGCAGATAAAATCATATTTAAAATCTGGCGGCTATAAATTAGGGCTCCTAACAAATTTTGGCAAAGAAAAGGTAGAATTTAAAAGAATATTGTTATGATATAATAAAACACTAGGTTTATTCGTTTTATTAGGTTATTATTAGTTTTATTAGTGTATTTGGCCCCATCGTCTAGGGGTTAGGACATCAGCTTTTCAAGCTGACGGCCGGGGTTCGAATCCCCGTGGGGCTATAAATTTTGCGTAGTAAAATTTATTATTCATTCTTTGTCTTAATTCTAAAAAGGGTTGCCAAATTTGATAATTTCGAACTAGGTTTTAATTATAGCTCCCGGCTTTGCCGCAATGACCCTTTTTTTCACTTGATCAGGGAATTGAGACAAAAATTCATGTGTTATTAAAATGTCGTTTGGTGGCGTGTTTGGTTTTTGAATATAATAATCTCTCGCATCCTTAGTTGTTGCTGGATAATACTTGCTAATGATACCTTCCTGTATTAATCTTTCAAGCAATGGCTCTTGTTCTTGACTTAATTCCACAATGCATCATCTCCTTCAATCGAAAACGGGC